>DATKBJ010000040.1:0-9298 GCA_035514135.1 Gaiellaceae bacterium
ACGACCAGGCCGTCGGAGCCGTTCGCGACGAGGTGCGAGGCGAGCGCGCGAAACGACTGGACGTCGACCGAGCCGTCTGCCTTGAAGGGCGTGCAGATCGCGGTCAAGATCGCTCCGAGCACGTCTCCAGTCTACGAGACCGAAAGGCAGGCACCTTCCATGCTCTCCGAGTTCCGGGACTTCATCATGCGCGGCAACCTGCTCGAGCTTGAACAGCCACGATCACGTTCGTGACGACCGCCGCCGCGATCTTCTTCTTCTTCTTCTTCGTCGTCAGACCGATGAACGCGATCATGGCCCGCGGCTCCAAGCCGGCCGCGGACGAGGTCACCGACGAGGAGCGGCGCCACCAGGAGCCGCTCGCGGCGATTCGAGAGGGCCGGGTCTAGAGGAGCGCGTCGAGCCCAACCGTCAGGCCGGCCGGAAGATCCCGCACGCGGGAGAGCGCGAGGAGGACTCCCGGCACGAATGCCTCGCGCGAGGTCGTGTCGTGGCGGATCGTGAGCGTCTCGCCCGCGCCGCCGAAGATCACGGCCTGATGCGCGACGAGACCCGGCAGCCGTACTGAGTGGATCGCCGGATTCGTGCCCATCCGCTCGGCGGTCGCCTTCGCCGTGCCCGACGGAGCGTCGCGCTTCGTCTCGGCGTGCAGCTCGACGATCTCCGCGTGCGGGAAGATCTTGGCCGCCTCCGCGGCAAAGCGCATCATGAGCACGGCGCCCTGGGCGAAGTTCGGTGCATAGAAGCATGCGATGCCTACGTCGCGCGCCGCAGCGTCCACTGCGCTCGTGTCGAACCCGGTCGTCCCGATGACCAGGGGAACGCTCGCGGCGAGACAGGCACCGACGTTCGCGGTCACGGCCTCGGGCTGCGTGAAGTCGATCGCCGCGTCGCAGCCGACCGGGCCGGCCTCCCGCGCGTCGACCACCTCGTGTCCGGCGTCGCCGAGCGCGGGCCCGAGCAGGACGCCGACCTTCCCGGAAGCGCCGTACAGCGCAATGCGCATCAGGCCGCCTTCTCGAGCAGCGCCGGATTGACGCGTTCCACCGCCTCGGCGAACCGGCCCTCGTCCGGTCCGATGCCTGCCACCGAGAGGCGCTCGGGCGCGAGGAGCGCACCGGCGAGGTCGGCGACGTCGCCCGCGGTCACGGCCTCGAGCCGCTTCACGATCAGCTCGGGCGAGAGCAACGGCGTGTCCGTGACGGTCGACTTCCCGAGCCGCGTCATGCGCGCGGAGGTGGACTCGAGCGAGAGCAGGATGCGGCCCTTGAGGTTCTCCTTCGCCCGCGCGAGCTCGCCGGCGCGCACGTTGCCAGCTGCGATGTCGCCGATCTCCGAGACGGTGATCTCGAGGCACTCGGCGAGGTTGTCCTCGCGCGTTCCGACGTAGACGCCGATCTGTCCTGCGTCCGCGTATTGCGAGGCATAGCTGTAGACCGAATACGCCATACCGCGCTTCTCGCGGATCTCCTGGAAGAGTCGCGACGACGCCGAGCCGCCGACGATGGCGTCCATGATCGACGCAGCGAAGCGACGCTCGTCGGTGCGTGAGATGCCCGGCGCGCTCAGGCAGACGTGGTACTGCTCCGTCTCCTTGTGCTGGAAGCGGATGCCGGGCATACCGTTCCGGCTCACCGGCTTCCGGGCCGGGAGCCCCGGTCCCGAGCCGGTGTCGTGTGCTCGCTCCGACAGCAGCGCGACGAGATCGGCGTGGCGCACGTTGCCGGCGGCGGCCAGGACGACGTTGCCGCCCTGGTACGCGCGGCGGTGGTATGCGGCGAGGGCACGCCGTGAGACAGTCGAGATGACGTCGGCGCGGCCGATGACGGGCCGTCCGAGGGGATGTGCTCCGAACACCGCCTCTGCGGCAATGTCGTGGACGAGGTCGTTCGGCGTGTCATCGACCATCGCGATCTCCTCGAGGACGACCTCCCGCTCCGAGTCGACGTCCGAGAACGTCGGCCGGAAGACCATGTCGGCCATCACGTCGAGCGCCCGCTCGAGCCGGTCGTCCGGAATCCGCGCGTAGACGACGGTGGTCTCACGCGACGTCGCCGCGTTCAGCTCGCCCCCGAGCTCGTCGAAGATCTCGGCGATCTCCTGCGCCGAGTAGCGCGACGAGCCCTTGAACAGCAGGTGCTCGATGAAGTGGGTTACACCTGCACGCGCCTCGGGCTCGTCTCGTGCGCCCGCACCGATCCAGAACCCGAGCGCGACCGACCGCACGCCCGAGACGCGCTCGGAGACGACGCGCTCGCCGGTGGAGAGCTCGGTCAGCTGGTGCTTCGCCACGCGCGGATGGTAGACGGGCGCGGGGTCAGACCCGTGGGTCTGACTCCAGGATGACACCGGGGCGGCTAGCGCCGCCCCGGTGCCTCGTGTTTACGCCCTGTCGCGTGAGCGGCCGCGGTCGCGACCGCCACGGGGCCGCTCCTCACGCGGCTCGCGCGGCGGCGCATCCTTCGCCCGCTCGATGAGCTCCTCGGGCATGACCAGCCCGCCGTTCTCGTGCTTGGCCACGAGCTTGAGCCCGATCCGGCCACGGTCCTTGTCGACCTCCTGCACGAGGACGTCGACGATGTCGCCGCGATCCATGACGTCCTGGATGTGGGCGACGCGCCCAGGGCCGACGTTCGACACGTGGAGCAGACCGTCGGTGCCCTTCTTGAGCTCGACGAACGCACCGAAGTCGGTCGTCTTCACGACCTTGCCCGTGTATGTGTCGCCGACCTCCGGGGACTTCGTGAGAGCGTCGATCGCGGAGATCGCGGCCTCGCCCTTCGTGCCTTCGGTCGAGTAGACGAGGATCGTGCCGTCCTCCTCGATGTCGATCTGCACCTCGTAGTCGGCCTCGAGCGCACGGATCGTCTCGCCGCCCTTGCCGATGACCATCCCGATGAACTCGGGGTCGATCTTGATCGTCGAGATGCGCGGCGCATGGGCGGCCATCTCGGCGCGCGACTCCGGGATCGCCGCGAGCATCGTCTCGAGGATCGAGACGCGCGCCCGCTTCGCCTGCTCGAGCGCGGAGCGCATGATCTCCTGCGTCACGCCGGTGATCTTGATGTCCATCTGCAAAGCGGTGATCCCGTCCTGCGTGCCGGCCACCTTGAAATCCATGTCACCGAGATGATCCTCGGCGCCCTGGATGTCCGTGAGGATGACGTAGTCGTCGCCCTCCTTGACGAGGCCCATCGCGATGCCCGAGACGGGTGCCGCGATCGGGACGCCTGCGTCCATCAGAGCGAGCGTCGAGCCGCACACCGAGCCCATCGACGACGAGCCGTTCGATTCGAGCGTCTCCGAGACGAGACGGATCGTGTACGGGAAGTCCTCGAGCGTCGGGATGACCGCCTCGAGTGCCCGCTGCGCGAGCGCTCCGTGGCCGATGTCACGCCGCTTCGGGCCTCGCATGAAGCCCGTCTCCCCGACCGAGAAGGGCGGGAAGTTGTAGTGGTGCATGTACCTGCGGTTCTGCTCGAGGGAGAGGTCGTCGATGCGCTGACCCTCCTTCATCGTGCCGAGCGTCAGCAGCGTCATGATCTGCGTCTGGCCGCGGGTGAAGAGCGCAGAGCCGTGCGTGCGGGGGCTGACCTGCACCTCCGCGGACACGTGCCGGATCTCCTCCTCGGAGCGACCGTCGGGGCGGCGCTTGTCGACCGCGATCTTCTTGCGGACGAGGTCCTTGTAGACCGCGTCGAATGCCCTCTTGACGTACTGCTTCGTCTGGGAGTCCTTGAGGGCCGGCTCGCCCTCGGCAGGGGCGGGGCCGACCGGGAACGGCAGCTCGATCTCCTCGAGGATGCGGTTGAGCAGAAGGTCGCGCTTGGCCGAGCGGAGCTCTTTCGAGTCCTGCTCGGCGTCGGTCAGTTCACGGAGGTCACCGAGGAACTGCTCGCGGAGCGGTCCCTCGACAGCCGCGAGACGCGAGCGCTCGAGGATCGCCGCGAAGCTTGCACGGACCTGCGCCCGCTTCGTCATATCCTCCTCGGTCGACGACATCGAGACCGCAGGCGAGCGCTCCTCGACAAGAGCCTCGACGGCAGTGCCGGCCTCCTTGATGCCGTGCCCGGCGATCGCGGCGCGAACCGCTTCGCCGTGCGCCGACTCGAGGTCGGCAGTGAGGTCCACGTCGACCCACTTCGCCTTGCCGACCTGCTCGCGCAGGTCTTCGAGCACGGCGCAGATGTTCTGGATCTCCGAATGGGCGAGCTCCAGCGCCTCGAGAATCGTCTCCTCGGGAACCTGGTCCCCCCCGGCCTCGACCATCGTGAGCCCCTCGCTCGTACCGACCACGATGAGGTCGAGCGTCGACTCGGAGAGCTGCTCGAGCGTCGGGTTCACGACGAACTCGTCCTCGACGCGGCCGATGCGCACGGCGCCGATCGGGCCCATGAACGGCAGCGGCGAGATCATCAGTGCCGCCGATGCCCCGTTGATGCAGAGGATGTCGTGCGGCGTGACGAGATCCGCCGAGAGGGTGGTGCACACGACGTGCACCTCGTTGCGGAAGCCCTTTGGCCAGAGCGGCCGAATCGGGCGGTCGATCATGCGCGCGGTGAGCGTCGCGCGCTCGGTGGCGCGACCCTCCCGCTTGAAGAAGCCGCCCGGAATCTTCCCGGCGGCGTACATCTTCTCCTCGACGTCGATCGTGAGCGGGAAGAAGTCGGCGTCCGGCCGCGCGTCGGGCCTGCCGACGGCGGTCGCAAGGATCATGGTCTCGCCGGAGCGGACGACGACTGCGCCGTCGGCCTGCTTGGCGAGCTTGCCCGTCTCGAAGACGATCTCCTGACCGCCCACGTCGACGGAAACCGAGGCGAGTTGCCCGGCTGTGGTTGTACTCATGTGAGGTATCCCTTCACCTTTCGTTGGTCTGGAAGGTGGAGGTTTGAGTCAGCCCCGCGTGACGGGACTCGCTCAAACATCCACCTTCCCTGTCTCACCGCTTTGTCGAAGGAGCGCTATCGGCGGAGGCCGAGCTCCTTGATGAGGGCGCGGTAGCCCTCGATGTCCTTTCGCTGCATGTAGTTGAGGAACCGTCGCCGCTGGCCGACGAGCTTGAGGAGCCCGCGCCGCGAGTAGTGATCCTTGGGATGCGTCCGCAGATGCTCGGTCAGGTCGTTGATCCGTCTGGTGAGAAGGGCAACCTGTACTTCTGCCGAACCAGTGTCGGCAGGTCCCCGACCGTGCTTCTCGACGATTTCCAGCTTGACTTCCTTGGTGAGGCTCATGCATCTCCTCCTGGTAGACGACTCCGTAATCCCCGCCCCGCGTGAAGGAAGAAGCACGCCGGGGCCGCGACTGCGGCTCGCGGAAGGGTAGCAGCCATGCTCCGTGGGATCACTCGTGCGCTCGCTATCGCCATCATCGTCGCCGCCACGCTCGTCGTCCTCGACTTCGCCGAGCTCCTCGTCCCGGTCGAGCCCGACGACATGTCGGCGATGGCCGACACGATCCCGGGCTGCGACGGGCGCGTCGTCGCACAGGGCCTCACCTACCGATTCTTCGACCCCGAGCCCGGTCAGCTCGTCGCCGTCCACGCGGCGGAGACGGACGACGGCTCGGTCGTCCCCGACCGCGACGCCGACGACCGTGTGCTCGTGCTTCGGGTCGCCGCAGGCCCGGAGCAGGTGATCGAGGGTCGAGACGACACGGTGTTCGTCGACGAGGTGAAGCTCGACGACATCGACACGCAGCCGTTCGGGCCGATCACCGTGCCGAACGAGCAGTACTTCCTGCTCGGGGACAACCGCTCGGCCGCGATCGACAGCCGGACGTTCGGCCCGGTGTTGGGGAACGCGATCTTCGCCCATGTCTTCGCTGTCTTCTGGCCGCTGCGCGATATCACGTTCCGGCTCGGCCAGTTCGCAGGGGCGCCGCCCGGCGAGATCGTCTGCGACTGACCTCCCGCCCGCGACCACGTTGCGACGCGCGAGATCCCTTGTGAGACTGTGCCGCTTGGCGGGGAGCGAGGTGTGAGGCCCGGAGTTGCGGCAGGTCACCCGGCGACGGCCCAGGTCGGCGCGGAGATCCTTGCCGACGGAGGCACTGCAGCGGACGCCGTCGTGGCGATGGCCCTCGCCTCGGGTGTCGCGGAGACGATGATGAGCGGGCTTCTCGCCGGCTGCCACGCGATCGCGTTCGACGGCTCGCGGGTCATGAACCTCGACGGTTTCGCGGCGGTACCGTCCGGCCACGGCGATCTCGTCGAGCTCTCGATCCCATTCGGCGAGGAACTCGTCGTGTACGCCATCGGGGCCGGCTCGTGCGCGGTGCCCGGGCTTCCCGCTGCGCTCGATGAGCTCTCGGAGCGCCTCGGCCGACTCCCCTGGAACCGGCTCTGCGAGCCCGCGCTCGCGCTTGCTCGCACGGGAGTCGCGCTGCCCGAGATGCACGCACGCTCTCTCGAGATGTTCGACGAGCTCTATGCGCTCGGCCGCGGCGCGGATCTCTTCATGCGTGAGAGTCGGGCTCTCGCGGAGGGCGAGGTCCTCGCGCAGCCCGGCCTCGTGCAGACGCTCGAAGCGCTCGCGGAGGAGGGCGCGACGAGCGTCTATCGTGGCTCGATCGCCGAGGCGCTCCTCGGGGTCGACGGCGTCGTGGTCACCGGCGACGACCTCGCGGGGTACCGCGCGATCTGGCGTGACCCTTCTGTCGTCGGCTACAGCGGTCGCCGCGTCGCAACGCGCGCAGGGCTCTCAGGCGTTCCCGATCTCCTGCCACGGCTTCCCCGCCTCACTGGCCTCACGGCCACGGAGCGCGTTCTCGCCCTCGTCGACGCGTTCCATCCGGTCGGTGCGGGTGGCGAGCATACGACGAACATGGTGGCGGTGGACGGGCACGGACGCGCCTGCGCCCTCACGCACTCGCTCGGGGTCGGCGCCGGCGTCTGGCTCCCCGGTTTCGACACGCAGCTGAACAACCTCCTCGGCGAGTCCGATATCGCCCACGGAGAGCCGCAGCCCGGCGATCACCTGGAGAGCCGCATGGCGCCGACGCTTGTCTTCGACGGCTCCGGCCTCGAGCTCGCGATCGGCTCTGCCGGCGCGACGCGCCTGCGGACGGCGCTCGCGACGGTTCTCGCCGCGATCCTCGACGAAGGGCTCGATGTCGAGAGCGCAGTCGGACTGCCTCGCGTCCACCCCACGTTCGACCTCGTCGATGCCGAGCCCGGTGTCGACGAAGCGGCGCTGACCGAGCTCGAGGAGAGCGGCCGCACCGTCCGCCGGTGGGACCGGCTCCACCACTACTTCGGCGGCGTGAGCTGTGTCGGTCGCGCGGGCGCCGCCGGTGACCCGCGACGGAGCGGTGCCGCGATCGTGCTGTAGCTACTTCAGTAGGAGCTTGTCGATGCGGCGCGACGAGATCCAGAGCCCGACGAGCCCCATCGCGGCCAGGTAGACGACGTTGACGAGCTGGAAGGCGCCGACCGTCCCGGTCGTCAGCGAGCGGATGAGCTCGATGCCGTGGTAGAGCGGCAGGCAGCGGACGATCCACTCGAGGACAGCGGGGTACACGGAGATGGGATAGAAGGTCGCCGAGAACATGAACATCGGCAGCATGATCAGCTGGATCAGGTCGAAATCTTTCCAGGTCCGCATCCAGGTGACCGCTGCGATCCCGGCTCCCGCGAAGCCGAACCCGATGACGACGCACGCCGGCAGCGCGAGGAGCGCCCACGGCGACTCCACGAGGCCCAGCAGGACGATGACGGGCACGAACGCGGACGAGTAGATCATCGCGCGCACGACCGCCCAGGTCGTCTCCCCGACCGCCACGTCTTTCGGCCCGACGGGGGTCGCGAGGATCGACTCGTACACCTTCCCATAGCGCAGCTTCCAGAACACGTTGGTCGCGTCGTAGAACGCGCCGTTCATCGCCGACGCCGCGAGCAGCGCGGGTGCGACGAAGGCTGCGTACTCGATCGCCTCTCCGTCCCACGTGACGTCGCCGATGAAGCTCTGGAGCGGGTAGACGAAGAAGAAGAGGTAGAAGAGCGGCTCGAAGAAGCCGGAGAAGAGGATCATCCACGTCCGGCGGTACACCATGACGTTGCGCTCGATGATCAACAGGCCGCCTACGACGGGACGCGCAGGGGCCGTCAGGCGCGTGCGTGCGACGAGCTCCGTCATACGACGAGTCGCTTCCGGTACGTCATGCGCGCGAACAGCAATCCGACGGTGACGAAGCCGAGAAGGTACGCGAGGTGCCCGACGTCGCCGACGGACACGGTGC
Organism: Gaiellaceae bacterium; assembly: GCA_035514135.1. Lineage (GTDB taxonomy): Bacteria > Actinomycetota > Thermoleophilia > Gaiellales > Gaiellaceae > GMQP-bins7. The sequence continues at coordinate 8,236 of DATKBJ010000040.1, forward strand.
CGAGCGTCAGGTCGCGGCAGAGGGTGACCCCGTGCCAGAGCGGCGTCAACCACGCGATGACCTCCAGCGCCCGGGGCAGGCTCGAGATCGGGAAGAACGTCCCCGAGAAGAGGAACATCGGCAGGATCACGAACCGGAAGATCGCGACGAAAGAGACCTCGTTCTGCGCGTGCGCGGCCCAGGCGGCGATCGGGGCGGAGAACGCCAGGCCGACGAGCACCGTCACGGGGATCGCGAGGATCGCCAGCGGCGAGTCGACGGCGCCGAACGCCGTGATGACGACGAGGTAGATGGTCGCGATAAGGAGTAGCCGGAACGCGAAGTACGCCTGGTGACCCAGCATCACGTCGCGCACGCGAAGAGGCGTCGCGAGCATCGCGTGGTACTGGCGATCCCACTTGATGGCCGAGAGCACGGGCCAGCTCGACTCGAACGAGGCGATCTGCATCGCCGTCGCCGCCATCAGTCCGGGAGCGACGAACTCGAGGTACGAGATGCCGCCTTCGAGGTCGGCCGAGCGATCGACGAAGACGCCGAGCCCCACACCGAGGGCGAGCAGATACACCACCGGCGTGACGACGCTGGTCACGGCCGAGCCCCGCCACACGCGTTTGTACTGCGCGAGGAAGAACTCGAACGGCCTGAGTACGAGCGCGGCCGAGCCCATCACTCGACCAGGCTCCGACCGGTGAGGTGGAGGAAGACGTCCTCGAGCGTGCTGCGGCGAACGAGGATGCTCTCCGGCACGAGCCCGCGTTCGTGAAGCCCGTGGGAGGCGGCGTCGCCGTCGTCCGTGTAGAGCAGAACGCGATCGGGCAGCGGCTCGATGCGGCTCACGAGCCCCTCCGTCCAGTAGCTCAGATCGTCGGGGCGGCTGCCGTCGTCGAAGCGCAGCTCCACGACCTCGCGCGTCGCGTAGCGCGCGATGAGATCGCGCGGCGAGCCCTCTGCCACGATCTTCCCGCGATCCATGACGACGAGCCGGTCGCAGAGCTGCTCCGCCTCGTCCATGTAGTGCGTCGTCAGCAGCAGAGTCGTTCCCTGGCGCTTGAGGCGGTAGAGC
>DATKBJ010000041.1:0-3817 GCA_035514135.1 Gaiellaceae bacterium
GACGTGCTCGGAGTCGACGATGACGCCGTCGAGGTCGAAGACGACGGCTTCGACGCCGCTCAAGCGCGCGTCACGTTGTCGCGCCCGATGTCGCGGACGGCCGCGACGCCGGAAAGGCCCATCGTCAGATCGAAGTCCGCCTGCAGGTTGCGGATCACCTCGCGGACGCCGTCCTCGCCCCCGACCGCGAGGCCCCAAACGTACGGACGTCCGAGGCCCACCGCGGAGGCGCCGAGCGCGAGCGCGCGGAACACGTCCGCGCCGGACCGGATGCCGCTGTCCAGCACGACCGGGATGCGGCCGCCGACCGCGTCGACGATCGCCGGCAGCGCATCCATCGTCGCGATGGCGCCGTCGACCTGCCGCCCCCCGTGATTCGAGACGACGATTCCGTCCATACCATGCTCGACGGCGGCGCCCGCGTCGGCGGGGTGGAGGATGCCCTTCAGCAGGATCGGGAGGGTGGTTCGCTCGCGGAGGAACGCGAGGTCGTCCCAGGAGAGCGACGGTCGCGAGTACGTCTCGACGAATCGTCGCACCGCCGCTCGTGCGAGGCCGGATCTGATGTTCCCAAGCCGGCCGCCGGGGTAGGCGCCCGCTTGCGCGAGCAGTGTCCCGATAGCGCTGAGGGTGATGCGCCCGCCGGAAGGAACCTCCTGCTTCAGGGTCTCCTGTAGCGCCTCGACGAAGACCGGGTCGCTCGTGTACTGCGCAATGCCCATCCCGCGGAGGAACGGCAGGGAACCCAGGTCGAGGTCCCGGACCCGCCAGCCGAGCATCGTCGTGTCGAGTGTGAGGACGATCGCCGCGCACCCGCACCGCTCTGCCCGGGACACGAGGCTCGCGACCAGCTCGTCGTGCGTCGACCAGTAGAGCTGGAACCAGCGCGGCGCATCTCCCATCGCGCGCGCCGTCTCCTCCATCGGACGCGACGCTTGGTTCGAGAAGACGAAGGGGATCCCCTCGGACGCAGCTGCCCGTGCGACGGCGACGTCGGCGTCGCGATGCGCCATCTCGAGGACGCCGATCGGGCAGAGGACGAAGGGGCTGGCCAGGCGCGTTTCGAGGACCTCCACGGCGGTTTCGCGCGTGGAGACGTCCCGGAGCATGCGCGGCACGATGCGCCAGCGCTCGAACGCGGTGCGGTTCTCGCGCATCGTCTCCTCGGTTCCGGCGCCTCCGGCAACGTACGCGAAACCCTCGCGCGACATAGCTTTCCGAGCCGCCCGCTCGAGCTGCTCGAACGCGACGGGAACCGTCTGGTACGAGCCTCGTGCCCCGCCGACGTAGATCTCGAACTGGCGCTCGCGGCCGATGCCGACGGACATGCAAGCACCCTATCCAGCGTGCGCACGAGAATTGCAGGGCATGCGTAGATACCCGACGCCGAAGCGTGTTCTCGACAAGGTCGTGTCCGTGGTGCTCCTCGTTCTCCTCGCGCCGGTCTTCGCCGTGGTTGTCGCTGCGATGGGGCTGGACATGCTCATGCGTCGTGGCGACCGGGGACCGCTCCTCTATCGAGAGCGGCGGATTTCGCGCGGTCGCGAGTTCGATCTCCTCAAGTTCAGGACGCTGCGCCGGTTGGTGATCGACGACATGGCCGCCGATTCGCATGCACGAATGCACGAGGCCGACGAGGAGAACCTCACGTGGGCGGGCCGGCGCGTGCTCAAGCCGTGGTACCTCGACGAGCTCCCGCAGCTCTGGAACGTGTTTCGCGGAGACATGTCCCTCGTCGGTCCGCGGCCTTGGCCGCCGTCGATGGTGGCGAATCAGGTGGCCAATGGCTTCACGTATCGGGACGAGTTCATCGCGGGCTGGACAGGTCCGGCGCAGGTCGAGAAGGGTGCCACCGAGTCCGCGGGGTACGCGGCGCTCGACGTCGCCTACGTCGAGCAGTGCGGGACGAGCCGCGCATGGACAATCGTACGCTCGGACCTCGCGATCCTCTGGCGCACCCTCGGCGTCATGGCACGAGGTGAAGGTCTACGGTTCTGAGCCTGTGACCGGGTGGGGTCCAGCCGAAGGTCCTGGATCTCCTGGGAGACTATGCGTTCGGCGTTTCGGCGAGTATCCTCAGTGGTACTAGGGGAGAGGGCCGAGGTGAGCGCCGAGGCCGCCGGTTACTGGGGGAGGGCTAGGTTGGGCACCGTATCGCAGGAAGCGATCGCAGTCGCACAGGCTGATCGTCCGTCGCACGCAATCGATGGTTACTGGCCAGCGCGCAGGCGCCGTGGCTGGTTGATGCGTCGGCTTCTGCTGTGCGCGGACGTTGTGGGCCTCATGGTCGCTTACGTCATCGCCATCGAGCTCGCGCCGCCCGCGTCCTCACCGGACACGGTCGCTCCGATCTGGGAGATCGTGCTGTTTGCGGCGACGCTTCCCCTGTGGGTGCTTCTGGGCCGCATTTACGGCCTCTACGACCGGGACGAGGAACGGACTGACCACTCGACCGTAGACGACGTTGTCGGAGTGATTCAGGTTGTGACGCTGGGAACGTGGAGCTTCCTCGTCCTGACGCACGTAGTCGGGTTGCCGTACCCAAGCCTCGGACGCCTCGTCGTCTTCTGGCTGCTCGCGATCGCCCTCGTTCCCATCCTTCGCGCCACCAGCCGGGCGATAGGACGGCGCCAGGCTTCCTACGTACAGAACGTCATCATCGTCGGCTCGGGGTACGTCGCGAAGCTTCTGGCCGAGAAGATCGCAAAGCACTCGGAGTACGGGCTCACGGTCGTCGGGTTCGTCGATCGAGACGACCGAGCTACGACCAACGGGCGCATGTCCTTGCTCGGGACGACGGACGATCTGCCGCGGCTCGTGACGCAGTTCGGCGTCCAGCGCGTGGCGATCGCGTTCTCGACCGACTCGCATGATCAGACGCTCCGCGTCATCCGTTCGATGCAGGACACCGACGTCCAGATCGACATCGTGCCGCGGATGTTCGAGATCCTCGGTACCAACGCACAGCTTCATACGATCGAGGGAATCCCGCTCGTGGGCCTTCCGCGGCCGCGCCTGTCGGGCTCGTCCCAGCTGCTCAAGCGCTCGCTCGATGTGTCGGCCTCGGCGGCCGGAGTGCTTGTCCTGTCGCCGCTCTTTCTCGCCGTGGCGCTGTCGATCAAACTCGACTCACGCGGTCCGGTCTTCTTCCGGCAGGTCCGCATGGGTGCGGGCGATCGAACGTTCCGCGTCTACAAGTTTCGCACCATGGTTGCCGACGCGGAGGAGCGCAAGTCGGACGTTGCGCATCTCAACATGCACAACGGCGGCGACTCTCGCATGTTCAAGGTACCCGACGATCCTCGGGTCACTCGAGTCGGCCACCTCCTGAGACGGTGGCGCATCGACGAGCTGCCGCAGTTGCTGAACGTGCTGTCCGGAAGCATGTCTCTCGTTGGTCCTAGGCCGCTGATTCTCGACGAGGATCAGCACGTCTCGTCGTGGGCGCGCCGGCGGCTCGACTTGAAGCCTGGGATGACCGGGCTCTGGCAGGTGCTCGGTGCGAGCGACATTCCGTTCGACGAGATGACGAAGCTGGACTACCTCTATGTGACCAACTGGTCCCTGCGTGAGGATCTGCGGTTGATCTTGCTGACGATCCCAGCCCTCACGCGCGCCCGCGCGGCGTACTAGGGCTTCGGCCTTGACGGCGGGGGTGGGATTCGAACCCACGGGACGCTTGCGCGCCCAACAGCTTTCAAGGCTGCCCCGTTCGACCGCTCCGGCACCCCGCCGGGGCGCATTGTGACGGCTACGAAGGGCGGACTTCGGCCGGTGCGCCGTAGCGCGTCAGCACCTCGGGTACGCCGCCCTGGAA
>DATKBJ010000042.1:0-44564 GCA_035514135.1 Gaiellaceae bacterium
GGGGCATGCAGGGCTATGCGGTCGGGCGCTGAGGATGAGTGAACGGACGCGTACGTATACGTGGGACGACCCACTCGCGCTCCGCGACGCGATGGCCGGCCGGTCCGGGCTGGCGCTCATGCAGGCAATGGCGGCCGGAGAGCTCCCACCACCGCCGATCGCACAGACGCTCGGCTTCCGGCTCGTCGAGGCCGACCGGGGTCACGCGCTCTTCGAGTGCGAGCCGGCGGAGTATCACTACAACCCCATCGGAACCGTCCACGCGGGCCTTGCCATGACGCTGATGGACTCGGCGATGGGTCTCGCGTTCGTGACGACCTTGGACGACCCGGTCGCCTGGACGACGCTCGAGGTGAAGGTGAACTTCACGCGGGCGATCACGCTCGAGACGGGCACGATTCGCTGCATCGGCTCCGTCGTCCATCCGGGCCGCCGCGTCGTGACGACCGAGGCGCGGATCGAAGACGCCGTTGGCAAGCTCTTCGCCCACGGCACGAGCACGATCCTCATGCTGGGAGCCTGAGCGCGCTACCCTGAGCCGATGCGTCGCGATGGCAAGGGCACTTCGCCGTCCCCGGTACCCGGGCGGCGCGTGTAGGGGCGAGGCTCGCCTCGCCATCTGCCGAGCGCCGCGACGACTCCTCCATAGACTCTCGCGCCATGGATCCGCGGTACGCACCGAGCGCCGTCGAGTCGCGCTGGCAGGAGACGTGGGAGGCGGAGGGCCTCTACGCCGCCGGTGCGGGCGCGCGTCGCCACGACACGTATGTCATCTGCGTTCCGCCGCCGAACGTGACGGGTGGACTGCACCTCGGGCACGCGCTGAACGGCTCCCTTCAGGACGTGCTCATTCGCTGGCACCGGATGCGCGGCTTCGACACGCTCTGGCAGCCGGGGTACGACCACGCGGGCATCTCTACGCAGAACGTGGTCGAGAAGGAGCTCGCGAAGCACGGTCGCTCGCGACACGACATCGGGCGCGAGGCTTTCGTCGAGCTGACATGGGAGTGGCTCGAGAAGACGGGCCGCTCGATCATGGGTCAGTTCCGTCGCCTCGGCGCCTCGCTGGACTACTCGCGCGAGCGCTTCACGATGGACGACGACTACGTCCGCGCGGTCATGACGTTCTTCGTGCGGATCTGGGATCGCGGCTGGATCTATCGCGCGAACCGCATCGTCAACTGGTGTCCGTTCCATCAGACCGCGATCTCGGACCTCGAGGTCGTGCACGAGGACATGGACGACACGCTCTTCACGATCCGCTACCCGTTCGCGGACGGTGACGGGCGCGAAGGCGTCTCGATCGCGACCGTGCGGCCAGCGACGATCCTCGCGGACGTCGGCGTTGCCGTGCACCCCGACGATCCTCGTTATCGCGATGCGATCGGTCGGGATGTGATCGTTCCGTACACCGAGCTGCGCGTCACCGTCATCGCGGACGAGCGGATCGACCGCGAGTTCGGCACCGGGGCGCTGAAGGTCACGCCCGGCCACGATCCGCTCGACTTCGACATCGGCCGGGACCATGGCCTGCCCGAGCCGATCGCCGTCGGCTGGGACGGACGCATGAGCGAGGCGGCCGGCGACGTCGCCGGGCTCACACAGGAGGAGGCCGGTGAGCGCGTGATCGCATGGGCGGAGGCGCGCGGGCTTGTCGAGAAGCGCGAGCCGTACCGCCACTCGGTCGGAACGTGCGAGCGCTGCCACTCCCGCATCGAGCCGCTCATCTCGTTGCAGTGGTGGTGCGCGATGAAGGAGCCGGCCGCGCCGGCGATCGGGGCGCTGCAGGAGCGCCGCGTCCGCTATCACCCCGACTCGCAGCACCGCTTCGCGATCGCATCGCTCGAGGAAGCGCCCGACTGGTGTATCTCGCGCCAGGTCTGGTGGGGCCACCAGCTCCCGATCTGGACGTGCCCCGACGGGCACCTCACCGTGCAGGTCGACGAGCCGTCCGCCTGCGCCGAGTGCGGCTCGGCGGAGCTCGAACGCGAGACCGACGTCCTCGACACGTGGTTCTCCTCTGCGCTCTGGCCGTACGCGACGCTCGGCTGGCCGGCCCAGACGCCCGAGCTCGCTCGCTACTACCCGGGGAACGTCAACTCGACCGCGCGCGAGATCATCCGCCTCTGGGAGAACCGCATGATCTGGACAGGTCTCGAGGCGCTCGGCGAGATCCCGTTCACCGACGTGATCATCCACTCGACCGTGCTCGCCTTCGACGGCCGTCGGATGTCGAAGAGCCTCGGCACGGGCATCGATCCGATGGAGCCGATCGAAGAGTACGGGGCAGATGCGACGCGGTACGGGCTCCTGAAGATCTCTTCGACGCAGGACGTGCGCTTCTCGTACGGCGCGATCGAGGAGGGGCGGAAGCTCGCGATCAAGCTCTGGAACGTGGCGCGGCTGATCCTTCAGAACGCGGAGGGCGTCTCTCCGGCGCTGGCACCGCGAGACCTCGAGGAGCGCTGGATCGTCGCGAGGCTCGACGCTGCCCGCGCCGAGCTCGAGGACGCGTGGGCGCGGTTCGACTTCTCCGAGTCCACGGCGACGCTGTACCACCTCACGTTCGACGACTTCTGCGACTGGTACGCCGAGGCGATCAAGCCGCGTCTGTATGACCGTGACGAGGCGGCGGTCGCAACCGCGCTCGCCGCGCTCGAGCAGCTCCTCGCCCTCCTGCATCCGGTCATGCCTCACGTGACCGAGGAGATCTGGTCGCAACTTCCCGACCGCGCGTCGCGGCTCATCGTGTCGCCGTGGCCCGTCGCGGACGCGACCTTTGCTGCCGATGCGGGCGCGCTCGACCGCGTGCAGGAGGCGGCGCAGATCTTCCGTCGTAGCGGCGTGCAGGTCGAGCTCGGCTCCGACGACGAGCGCCGGATCTTCGCTGCCGTCGTCCGGCCGGAGCGTGCGCCGGTGAGCGACAACCGCGATGCCGAGATCGAGAGGCTCCGCAAGGAGGTGGCCCGTGGCGAGGGCATGCTCGCGAACGAGCGCTTCGTCGCGAACGCACCGGCTGAAGTGGTCGACGCCGAGCGCGAGAAGCTCGCGCGCTACCGCTCCGAGCTCGCAGCTCTCGAAGAGTCGTAGCGGCGAGGCATGCCCCACTCCGGGCCGAGCATGTCCGGCCCCTACGATGAATCCATGAACGCGGTTGACTGGCTCGACGCGATGAGCCCGTGGCCGCGCGACGGTTTTGGGCTCGAGCGGATGCGTGTGCTGCTCGACGCTCTGGGGAATCCGCAGGAGGACTATCCGGCGATTCATGTCGTTGGCACGAACGGGAAGTCGACGGCGACGGTGACGATCGAGCAGCTGCTCCTCTCGGAGGGGCTGGACGTGGGAGCGACGATCTCACCCCACATCGCGAGCTGGAGCGAGCGGATTCGGATCGACGGGGAGGACGCCGACTTCGAGCGTGCTGTCGCTCGCGTCCGTGAGCAGGCCCTGCGGCTCGAGGCGACGCAGTTCGAAATCGTCATAGCCGCGGCTCTCACAGCGTTCGCGGAGGCAGGCGTCGACGTCGCGGTCGTCGAGGCCGGCCTCGGGGGACGTTTCGACGCGACGAACGTCCTCCGCACTCGCGTCGTCCTGCTCACGAACGTCGGGCTCGAGCACACGGACGTGCTCGGCGACACCCACGAGACGATCGCGACCGAGAAGCTCGCCGTCGCGACCGAGGATGCGGTCGTCGTCTTTCCGGACGAGACATACACCCATCTCGTTCCAGACCGCGAGATCCGCATCGGCGGTGCGCGCGAGGCGGCAGAGGCGTTCGTCGGCCACGCGATCGCCGCCGCGCCGCACGTTTCGCTCCCCGGCCGCCTCGAGCGGCGCGACGGCGAGATCCGAGACGGTGCGCACAATTCCGACGGTGCGCGTCACCTCGTCGAACAGCTCGACCGTGACGACTACACCGTTGTCGCGTCCATCCTCGCCGACAAGGACGTCGACACGATGCTCCGCACGTTGTCTCGCGCGGGTCCGCGGCTCGTCGCCACGACCTCGTCGTCGGCTCGCGCTCTTGCTGCGCGCGACGTCGCGAAGCTCGCCGGCGGCTACTTCGATCACATTGAGGTCGTCGATGATCCCGTCGCAGCTGTCGCCCGCGCACACGAGCTCGGGAAACCGGTGCTCGTGACCGGGTCGCTGTACCTCATCGGCGACCTCGCGCAGGCGGAGCAGTGATTGTCGTGGCGCGGACGACCGAGCGTCTTGCCGTGTTCGCATTCGCAGCGCTCATCGTCGGCGCGATCATCGGCGTCGCGTTCGTCGTCGGGTACGGGATCGGCAAGCTTCTGCTATGACCATCGCGATGCCGCTCGCGCAGCTCTCGCTCGACGATCCCGACTGGACCCTCTTCCGCAACCTCGGCATCGGGCTCGTCGTCGTCCTCTGGCTCGCGACGGCGTACTGGACGTACAAGGACGCGCGCCGGCGCATCGGGGATCCGTGGCTCGTCGGCCTCGCGACGCTGCTCGGTCTGTTCCCGCCGTTCCTCGGGCCGATCATCTACATGTTCTTCCGCCCGCCCGAGTACATCCAGGACGCGCGCGAGCGCGAGCTCGAGATCAAGGCGATGGAGGAGCGTCTCGCGCAGCTCGACCTGCGCTGCCCCGTGTGTCGCGCGAAGGTCGAGTCGTCGTACCTCGTGTGTCCCGTGTGCACGACGCGACTGCGGTCGGCGTGCCCTTCGTGCGGGCAGCCGCTGGAGTCGCTCTGGCAGGTCTGCCCGTACTGTGCAACGGACGTCCCGCCGGGGTTGCCGTCACTCGCGGACGTCTCGCGGCCGCGTCGGACTAGCGGCAACTAGACTCCTCCGCCGCATGGCCCGAGAAACGACACTCGTCCTCGTCAAGCCCGACGGCATGCGCCGAGGTCTCGCTGGCGAGATCGTCGCCCGCTTCGAGCGGCGCGGATTCGAGCTGCGGGGGGCGCGGCTTCTGAAGATCCCGAAGTCGACGGCACGCGAGCACTACGCCGAGCACAAGGGCAAGCCGTTCTTCGGGTCGCTCGTCGACTTCATCACCTCAGGCCCGGTGCTCGTGCTCGCGGTCAGCGGCGAATCGGCGATCTCCGTCGTCCGCACGATGATGGGCGCGACGAACCCGCTCGACTCTGCGCCGGGCACGATCCGCGGCGACTTCGCTCTCGAGCTGTCCGAGAACATCGTTCACGGTTCGGACTCGAAGGCGAGCGCGCGCCGTGAGCTCGCATTGTTCTTCCCCGACGGACTTGTCTGAATCCGATTACGTCGCGGAGAACCGCGGCCTCTGGACGGAGTCCAACCGCGAGTACACGGACGTCCAGGCCGACCGCGCCTGGCGCGACGAGGAGATCACCTGGGGCATGTTCGGCGTTCCCGAGTCCGAGGTCGGGCTCCTGGGCGACGTCGCGGGCCTGGACATCGTCGATCTCGGATGCGGCACCGGCTACTTCTCGGCGTGGTTCGCGAAGCGTGGCGCACGTCCCGTCGGCATCGATGTCACACCGGCGCAGCTCGACACCGCCCGCCGCCTCCAAGGCGAGACAGGGCTCGAGTTCCCGCTGATCGAGGCGAGCGCGGAGGACGTCCCGCTCCCCGACGCGAGCTTCGATCTCGCCTTCTCCGAGTACGGCGCGAGCATCTGGTGTGACCCGCACCTCTGGATCCCGGAGGCGTATCGCCTGCTCCGGCCCGGCGGTCGGCTCGTGTTCCTCGGCAACAGCCCGCTCGTCGTTCTGTGTGCGCTCGAAGATCCCGAAGGCACGTCGGAGACGCTGCAGCGACCCCAGCAGGGGATGCACAGGATCGCGTGGGCGGATGGCGGCGTCGAGTTCCACCTGGGACACGGCGACATGCTCCGCGTTCTCCGCGACACCGGCTTCGAGGTCGAGGCGCTCGTCGAGCTCTTCGCGCCTGACGATGCGAAGACACACGAGTACTACGAGTTCGTCACGGCCGATTGGGCGCGAAAGTGGCCGGCCGAGGAGATATGGGCGGCGCGCAAGCCGAGCGCCTGACGCTCGCCTCGACGAGCCCTCAGCGCCGGGCGATCCTCGAGCAGCTGCAGATCCCTTTCGAAGCCGTCGCGCCCGACTACGTCGAAGACGACGCGCGGCTTGTAACCGATCGTTACAAGCTGGTCGAGATCGTTCGCCGTCATTCGGAAGGCAAGGCGCGTTCAGTGCACGTGTCCGGAAAGATCACGCTGGGTGTGGACACCACCGTCGTCCTCGACGCACATGGGTACGCGAAGCCTGTCGACCGAAGTGACGCTCGGCGAATGCTGACCGAGCTGTCTGGTCGCACGCACACGGTTGTCTCGGGTCTCTGCCTCCTCGGTGGAGACGAGGATGTCCTCGTGCACGAGGCAACGGAGGTGACGTTTCGGACCCTCTCGACCGACGAGGTCGATGCATACCTGGACAGCGGCGAGTGGGAGGGGCGCGCGGGTGCGTACGCGATCCAGGGCCTCGGCGGTCGTCTCGTGAAACGGATCGAGGGCGACTATCTCAACGTCGTAGGTCTCCCCGGCCTGCTCCTCGTCACGGTCCTCGAGCGTCAGGCACCAAAGCTGCTGCAAACCCGCAGGTAGACTCGCTGCTCCTCATGGGCTGGTTCAAGTCAATGACCGGGTTCGGCGGCCGTGACATGGCCGTGGACCTCGGCACTGCCAACACGCTCGTCTATGTGCGTGGGCGCGGGATCGTGCTGTCCGAGCCGTCCGTCGTCGCGATCGACCAGCGCACGGGTGAGGTGCACGCGGTCGGGGTCGAGGCCAAGCGCATGCTCGGCCGCACGCCCGGGACGATCTCCGCGATCCGCCCGCTCAAGGACGGCGTCATCGCCGACTTCGACGTGACCGAGCAGATGCTGCGCCACTTCATCCACAAGGTGCACCAGCACCGCTTCGCCCACCCGCGCGTCGTCGTGTGCGTGCCGTCGGGCGTCACGGGGGTCGAGAAGCGCGCGGTCGAGGAGGCCACGCTTTCAGCGGGCGCGCGTCAGGCGTACCTCATCGAGGAGCCCATGGCAGCGGCGATCGGCGCCGGGCTCCCCGTCGCCGAGCCGACCGGGAACATGATCGTGGACATTGGGGGCGGCACGACCGAGGTGGCGGTCATCTCGCTCGGCGGCATCGTCGTCTCGCAGTCGATGCGCGTCGGCGGCGACGAGATGGACGAGGCGATCGTCAACCACATCAAAAAGGAGTACAAGCTCCTCGTCGGCCAGCAGACGGCGGAGGAGATCAAGCTCGAGATCGGCTCTGCCTACCGCCTCCGCGAAGAGCTGCAGGCCGAGGTCAGGGGCCGCGACATGCTGACCGGCCTGCCGAAGACGGTGATCATCTCGTCCGAGGAGGTACGCCGCGCCCTCGAGGAGCCCGTCTCGCAGATCATCGACGCGATGAAGTCCACGCTGGACAAGACGCCGCCGGAGCTCGCTGCGGACATCATGGATCGCGGCATCGTGCTCGCCGGCGGGGGCGCTCTCCTGCAGGGCCTGGACGAGCGTGTCCGGCACGAGACGCAGATGCCGGTGCACCTCGCGGAAAGCCCGCTGACCTGTGTCGCGGTCGGCTCCGGGCGGAGCCTCGAGGAGTTCGACGTGATCCATCGCTCGAACCGCGCCCGCGCCTCACGGCGTAACGGTCTGCTGCGCGCGTAGCCGAGATCGACGTTGGGCAGTCGACCACACGCGGCCGCGAAGCGGACGCCTTCAGGGATCTGCGCGACCGGCGTTCCGCGCTAGCGGAACTCCGGTCTGCGCCTGGCTACACTGCGCCTCGCCATGTCCCGGCAGCGCAGCGCGCGATCGGCGGCGCTGGGCCTGACAGTCCGGCGCATCCCCACGTCCACGCGTTCTCGCGGGGGGCCGCTCCGGCGTCGGCTCGTCGTGGGTGCCCTCGTTCTTGCATCCCTCGTGCTCATCTCGCTTTCATTCCGATCGGACGGGAGCGGCGGCCCGCTCAGCGGAGTCCAGTCCGCCGGTGCAACCGCGCTGAGGCCGTTCGCGGTGGGCTTCGAGCGTGTAGGCCAGCCATTCCGTGACGTCTACGGATGGGCGGACAGCCTCCTTTCTGCGCGGTCGGAGGCGGAAGAGCTGCGGGTCGAGCTGCGCGAGGCGCGCCAGCGTGCGATCCAGAGCGAGTTCGCACTGCAGGAGAACCTCTATCTCCGCGAGCTTCTCGACTACCTCGACGGGCCGCGCTTTCCGGCCGACTTCGATCCCGTCCCAGCCGAGGTGATCGGCCGGCCGGCGGGTGCATTCACACAGGCGATCACCATCGCCGCAGGAACGAAGAACGGCGTCCGCGCCAACGATCCGGTCGTCACCGCGGATGGGCTCGTCGGCGTCGTCACGCGCGCCACCTCAGGAACGGCTCGCGTTCAGCTCCTCACGGACGGGGAGGCCGCCGCGTCGGCGATCGACCTCAGGACCGGTGCGACCGGGATCGTGCGGCACGCTCGCGGGACGCGGGAAACGCTCGTGCTCGATCGCGTCCGCAAGCAGGACGTCGTGCGCCGCGGCAACGAGGTCGTCACCGCGGGGTGGCGCGCGGGCGCGCTGAGCTCCCTCTACCCGAAGGGCATCCCGATCGGGAGGGTGACGAGCGTCGGCCAGACGGACACCGATCTCTTCCAGCAGGTCCAGATCGACCCCTACGTCGACTTCGGCTCGCTCGATGCCGTCATCGTCCTAGTGCCGAGGGAACGGTCCGGATGAGCCCTACCGCTTCGCTGCGCGCGTCGGCCGTGGTCTTCGTCGCCGCGATGCTCCAGGTCGTCATCGTGTCGTCGTTGGTCATCGGCGGCGGTGCACCGGATCTTCTCCTCCTCGTCGTCGTCGTGCTCGGCCTCCTGCGCGGTTCGATCCCGGGCGCGATCTTCGGGTTCGCCGGTGGCGTGGTCGTGGATCTCGTCACGCTCGGAACGCTCGGCGTGTCGTCGCTCGTTCTCACGCTCGCGGGATTCTGGGCCGGGCGCTATGCGGAGACCACGGGGCGAGACCGCCGTCTCGCCCCGGTGCTGGCCGTCGGCACGATCACCGTGCTCGCCGCCGCCTTCGGCTTCGTCCTGTACTACCTGTTGGACGAGGAGGTGGTCGCGCAACACGCGTTGGTCACCGCCCTCGCACCGGCGTTCGTCCTGAACATCATGCTCGCGCTTCCCGTGAACGCCCTCGTGCGCTCGATCGTCGGCGAGGGGACGGGCGAGGAGGCCGCGCCCGAGGTCGAGGTCCTCGCATGAGATGACCACCGGTCCCTACCAGCAGCGACGAGCCCCCTCCGGGCGCTTCCTTCCCCCCGACCCGCGCGTGCGAGAGCCGCACCGCCTCACACCGCAGCTAGCGCTGCGCGTCGCGGTCCTGGGCGCCGTCGCGCTCGCCGCGTTCGCGGTTCTCTTCCTGAGGCTCTGGTCGCTGCAGGTGCTGTCGGGTGACGAGTACCTCAACGCATCGCAGAACAACGAGCTCCGCTTGATCCGGGTCGAAGCGCCGCGCGGGCCGATTCTCGATCGCCGGGGCCGAGTCGTGGTGTCGAACGTCGCAGGGACGGCCGTCGAGCTCTGGGTGGGCGACATGCCGAAAGAGGGCCGCTACGGGCTCGTGCAGCGGCTTGCTGCGGTTCTGGACGTCTCGCCGCGTGAGCTCGCGCGGCAGGTCGACGAGCGCCGATTCGATCCCTTGACCCCGATCGTCGTCAAGACCGCCGTCGGCGAAGAGCAGGTCGACTACCTCTACGAGCACCAGTCGGAGTTCCCGGGCGTCGAGGTCGTCCAGGTGTACCTCCGCGGCTATCCGTACTCCTCACTCGCCGCACAGATTCTCGGCTACACCGGCGAGATCTCGCCCGAGGAGCTCAAGCGTCTGCGCCGGGACGGCTACCGCTCGGGCGATCGCATCGGGAAGACGGGTATCGAGGCGGCGTACGACTCGTATCTGCGCGGGCAGTCCGGGCTCGCACAGATCACGGTGGATTCGTTCGGGCGACCCCAGTCGCGGATCCAGCTACGGCAGGAGGCCCGCGCTGGCTACGCACTACGGCTCACGCTCGACATGCGCCTGCAGCGCGCAGTGGAGCAGGCGCTGCAATATGGCATCGACCTCGCGCACGAGAACGACCACTGGGCGGCCAACGGTGGCGCGATCGTGGCGCTCGACCCACGCGACGGGGCCGTCCTCGCGATGGCATCCGCGCCCACCTTCAAGCCATCTGTCTTCGTGGGCCGGACCGATCCCGAGAAGCTCGAGGCGCTCTACTCCGACCCGTTGAATCCGCTGTTCAACCGCGTGACCGCAGGCCTCTATCCACCAGGCTCCATCTGGAAGCCCGTCACCGCTCTGGCCGGGATGCAGGAGCACGTGTTCTCGGCGTACGACTCGATCCAGTGCACGCCGACGGCGGAGTACGGCCTCGACCGTCAGCAGTTTCGCAACTGGAACCCGTTCGTCAACCGACCGATGATCCTGCGTGAGGCGCTCGCGGAGTCGTGCGACACGTACTTCTACGAGATCGGGAACCGCTTCTACGAGGGGGGCTCGGAGAGCCGTGTGCGCATGCAGCAATGGGCGCAGAAATTCGGGTTCGGCGCTCCGACCGGACTCGACATCGGTGGCGAGGCCGACGGGCTCGTGCCGACGCCGGAGTGGCGGAAGAAGACATATGCGAGCGACTGGGATCGGGCCTGGAACCCTGGGGACTCGATCCAGCTCTCGATTGGCCAGAAGGACCTGCTCGTGACACCGCTCCAGATGGCGGCGTTCTACGCGATGCTCGCGAACGGCGGGAAGATCGTGACGCCGCATCTCGTGTCGGACGTCGAGCAGTCGGGCGGACAGGGCTCAACTCGTGTCGTGCTGCGTCGCTTCGCACCACCACCGCCGAAGTCCGCGGGAGTCGATCCCACCGCGCTCGCCGCGGTCCGTGACGGCATGTACGCGGCCACGCACTCCACCAATGGCACCTCGTCGGGCGTCTTCGCCAACTACTCCGTCCCGATCTCGGGCAAGACGGGAACGGCGGAGAAGGTCGTTCCACTTCCCGGCTACCCGGCGGATCATCTCGAGGATCAGTCGTGGTGGTGTGGCTGGGGGCCGTCCGACTCGGCGAAGATCGTGGTCTGCGCCCTGATCGAGAACGGTGGGCACGGCTCCGCGGCAGCGGCTCCTGCGGCGCTCAGGGTGTTCGAGAGGTTCTTCGGCGTCGAAGCAGCGACGCCGCCGGTCCTGGTGGAGACGGACTGATGGAGCGACGCCGATGATCGACGTCACCGAGCGTCCGCGTGTCCGCGCCGCCTCTGCTCGATCCGAGCCGGCGCTGATCGCGTTCGTGCGCAGTCTCGACTGGATTCTCATGGCCGCCGCTGCCGGGCTCGTCGCGTACGGCCTGTGGGTCGTCGCCGGGATCACGCGCTTCGACGTTCCCGGCGACGAGAGCTACTTCGTCGTCCGACAGGGATTCGCCGCCGGCGTGGGTGCGGTCGGTCTGGTCGCCATGGCGCTCGTCCCAATCGACGTCTGGCAGCGGTATTGGAAGCTCGTCTACGGGTCGACGCTCGTGCTCATGGTCGTCGTCTTCGTCGCGGCCGAGGCGATCCGCGGATCGAAACGCTGGCTCGATCTCGGCGTGATCCAGTTCCAGCCGTCGGAGCTCGGGAAGGTGCTCATCGTCCTCGCGATCGCAGGGTTCGTCGTCGACCGTGTCGGCCCGACGACGCGCTGGCGAACGATCGTCGCGGTGATCGGCCTCGGCGCGATCCCGATCCTGCTCGTCTTCATACAGCCCGACCTCGGCACGGCGCTCGTCTACGCGGCCTCGCTCTTCGCCGTGCTTTTCTTCGTCGGAGTCCGCTGGCGACAGCTCGCTGTAATGCTCGTGTTCGGCGTGTTCGCGATCGCCTCCGTGCTGTGGCTGCTCCCCGCGGCCGGTGTCCAAGTGCTCAAGCCGTACCAGACCGATCGTCTCACCGGGTTGCTCGATCGCGAGCGCGACCCGTCGGGACTGACGTGGAATGTCAACCAGTCGATCACGGCCGTCGGTTCGGGCGGTCTGACCGGGCGCGGCGTCGTCGACGCCAGTCAGACGCGCCTCGACTACCTCCCCGAGCACGCAACGGACTTCGCTTTTGCCTCCCTCGCCGAGCAGCGCGGCTTCGTCGGGTGCGCGATCCTGCTCCTTCTCTACCTGCTCGTCGTCTGGCGCGCGCTTCGCGTCGTCACGGGAGCGTCCGATCTCTACGGCGTCGTCGTCGCAGGCGGCCTCGTGGTCGGGTTCCTGTTCCAGGTGTTCGTGAACGTGGGCATGACGATGGGTGTCGCGCCGGTCACGGGGATCCCGCTGCCGTTCGTGACCGTAGGCGGGTCGTCGATGGTCACGAACCTCGTCCTCATCGGCATGCTCCAGAGCATCCACGCGCGCGGCGAGCTCGGTCGCTCGGGGTGACCGTGAGCGCTTCCGGCTTCCGCGCACTCGTCGACGAGGCACGCCGTGTCGGGTTCACCGTGCGTGAGGACGCGGATCCCGAGCCTGCCGGGCCGATCGCCGTCAGCGGCATGCTGGCCGAGCAGCTCGCGAAAGAGCTGTCGGCAGGCGCCGACGCCGGCGCGGTCGTCGTCGGTGGCGCCGAGCTGACAGGCCGTGCGGAGGTGCTCGTCCGTGTCGTTGCCGGCGATCCGACCTCCGAGGACGACGATCTCGTCCGCGTCGCGGACGCCCGCGGGATTCCAGTGGTGATCGTCCAGCTGTGGCCCCAGGCCGACTGGACGAGCCCGTACGTCCTCACTCCGTTCGTCGTCGAATGCCGCGCGGGGGAAGGCTTTCCGATCCGCGCGATCGGCGAGCGCATCGTCGAGGCGACCGAGCGCGACGCAGAGCTGGCGTCCCGCGTCCCCGCACTGGCCGATGCCGCGCGTGACGGAGCGGTTCGAGCTGCCGTGATCCGCGCAGCCCTGATCGGCGTCGCCGGCGCCCGCCTCGGGGCCTCGCGGCAGCTGCTCTCACTCGAGCAGGTTCGCCTGCTGTCACGGCTTCGCACCCTGTCGAGCGCGGCGAGCGACGATGAGCTGCGCCTGCGGGCGGTGGGTGCCAGCGCGGTGCTCGCCAGCGGATTCGCGTTTCGGGGCGTCGCCCGCTCGCTCCGCGGCTTCGTCCCTGCACCCCTCGCCGATGCTGCCGTCGCCGCTGTGGGCACGTGGGCGCTCGCCAAGATTCTCGAGGTGGCCGAGGACAAGCTGCCGTAGGCATAGAACCCCCTGCTCCGTCCGGACCTGGACCTAGGATGCGCCGCGGTCGAGCGCATGGGAGGGGCGATGCCGAATACCGAGCTGGCGGAGGAGCTGCTTCAACTCGAAGAGGCGGATGCGTGGTTCGAGTACCTCGAGTCGACGCGCGGGCAGATCGAGAACCGGTACGCGGAGCTCGAGCCATGGGCCTGGGCTCGTCTCTCACAGCGCCTTCGCGCGGTTCGTGCGCGCCGCGCGCGACTCCGTCCGGCCGCCGCCTGACCGGCGCGACGAGAGACTCGACAGGGGCGACTGGTAGCCTGTCGTCAGGTCGTGTCGACCAATGTCTTGAATCCACGCAGCGCGAGGCCGGAGCACCCGGTGGTTCTCCGGGGCCCGCGCGCGACCACACGAGGAGATCACACACTTGGCACTACGCTGGTTTCGCTTCGGCAAGAAGCTGGAAGAGGAAGCCGCCCAGGAAGCGGCTGTCACGGAAGGCGAACCACCGCCTGACATTCCGGTAGCGGATCCTCCGGACGAGCAGAGCTCTCCGGCAGGCCCGAAGAAGAGACGCCGCCGCGGTAGCCGCGGTGGGAAGGGAAGGAAGAAGCCGGGAGCGGTGCCCGCCGCCGGCGAGGACACCGCCGGCGATCCGGATGCGAAAGCGGAGAGGCCGGCGAAGAAGCCGGCTGCGCAGACGCCGGCGCGCGCCAAGACGGCTGCGAAGCCCGACAAGCGGCAACCGCGCGGAGGCAATCGTCGGCGCACGCCGACCAAGCGCGCGCCGCTGCCCGCGGCGAAGCGCGAGCTCGTCATCTCCGTCGACGTCGGCGAGCAACGGGTCGCGATCCTCGAGGACGACCGTGTCGCCGAGGTCTACCTCGAGCGTCCGGAACGCCGGTCGATCGCCGGGAACATCTACTTCGGCGTCGTCGACAACGTTCTGCCGGGGATGGAGGCGGCGTTCGTCGAGATCGGACTCGAGAAGAACGGATTCCTCTACGTCGACGAGATCGTCGGCCCGGAGCTCGAAGGTCGGAAGGGAGCACGCAAGATCCAAGATCTGATCAAGCGCGGCCAGACGATCATGGTGCAGGCCGTCAAGGATCCGATGAAGTCCAAGGGAGCGCGGCTCACGACCGAGATCTCTCTCCCCGGCCGCTTCCTCGTCTACGTCCCCAACGGCGAGGGCTCGGGTGTCTCGCGCAGGCTCGAGGACGCCGAGCGAACCCGCTTGAAGGAGATCATCAAGAACCTCGATCCGAAAGGCGGCGGGATCATCGTTCGTACCGCCGCGGAGGGCGCGTCGGCGGAGGACATCGAGCGTGATCTCGTGTTCCTGCAGCGTCTCTGGAAGACGATCCAGACGAAGGCGAAGAGCGCCGAGGCCCCGTCGCTGGTGTACGAGGAGGCGGAGCTTCCGCTTCGCATCGTGCGCGACCTCTTCGCAGGAGACTTCGTCGGGGCGCGCATCGACGACGACCGGACACATCGCCGCATCGTCAGCTACCTGAAGAAGACATCGCCGCACATGGTCGAGCGCGTGCATCGCTACCGTGAGAAGGAGCCGCTCTTCGAGGCGTCTGGAGTGGACGCAGAGATCCGCTCGACGCTCGACCGACGCGTCGACCTTCCGTCCGGTGGGTACCTCGTCTTCGACTACGCCGAGGCGTTCACGGTCATCGACGTGAACACGGGACGCTTCGTCGGCTCGCGCGGAAAGAGCGCGCAAGGCCGGCTCGAGGACACGATCGTCAAGAACAACCTCGAAGCAGTGAATGAGGTCGTCCGCCAGCTGCGCCTGCGCGACATCGGCGGGATCATCGTCATCGACTTCATCGACATGTCGAACCCGAAGAACCGCGAGACCGTCGAAGAGGCGCTGCGCTCGGAGCTGGAGCGGGATCGGACGAAGACGTACGTCGTCGAGATCTCCCCGCTCGGCCTCGTCGAGATGACGCGGCAGAACGTGACCGACGGTCCGCGCGAGATCCTCACCAACCGCTGCCACGTGTGTGCCGGGGACGGCGTGGTCGTCTCCGAGGCGACGCACGCCCTCGAGATCGAGCGGAAGCTCCGGGCAATCGCGAAGGGCTCCCGCGTCCAGGCGTTCAAGGTCGCCGTTCATCCGCGGGTTCTTGCGCTCCTTGCTGGCCCCGGTGGAGCTCGCCTCGCCGCGCTCGATGCGGCCGCGCGCCGACGCTTCTTCCTCGTTCCCGCGACGGGGAACGGACACGTCCATCTCGACCACTTCGACGTGGTTGCACAGGGCAAGCTCGAAACCTTGCGTCCGGTTGCCCCGGTGGAGGAAGGCGCAAGGATCGAGCTGAAGCTCGTCGAGGTCGGTCTCCACGACCCCACCGCTGGTGTGGGCAAGCTCGCCGACGGCTACGAGGTCGTCGTGTCCGGAGCGTCCAAGCTCGTAGGGAAGAAGGTCTCGGCCACCGTCGGCTGCGTGCTCGAAGGTGGGGCGTTCGCGGCGCTCGCCGACTCCGGCGCGCGCGTCGACTCGCCGATCACGTTCGAGGCCGAGGCCGAGAAGCCGACGCGCGCGTCGCGCGCGAAGAAGGAGACATCGGTTCCGAAGCCGCTCGCTCTCGAGACAGCTGACGAGCCCGAGGACGACGTCCACGAGTCCGCTGACGCTGTCGAGGAATCCGCCGAAGCCGAGGCCGATGTGGCAACGGACGGCGCACCGAAGAAGAAGCGCACCCGGCGCGGCACGCGCGGCGGGCGTGGCCGCACGAAGCCGGCGGGGACACCAACCGGAACCGCAGAGGAGACCGTCGATGTCTCGGCGGGCGAGGAGAACGGACGCCCCGCGCCCAGGATCCATGTCCCGCCGCCCGACTTCGCGACTCCCACCGAGGAGGCTGACGCTGAGCCGGTCGCCGAGGCGGTCACCGACGGGGCTGTGGCTCCGGGTGCCGAGACCACCGCTGCGGTGGACGCGCCGGCAAAGCGCAAGCGCGCTCGCCGCGGCTCGCGCGGCGGAAAGAAGCGCCGCAAGCCGGCAGCCAACGGCGACGAGCCGACGTCTCCGGGAGACGAGGCCGTCGGTGAGACGGTCGCGACAGTTGATCCAGCCTCGGCCGTCGAACCCCGTCCCGCAGCCGGCGATCCGCCGGCGGACGGCGAGCCGCCCGAGTACGTGCCGATGTCCGAGTGGATCGACGACTTCGACGCACGCCCAGTCGTGCGCAAGTCCGAACCTCGCTAGCGCGAGCTTCCGACGCGCGGGAGATCTGAAGGCAGCCGCTGCGTGGGTCTCGCCTCGGCCGCGTCGTCAGTCGCTATCATGCACCGGCTTTTGCGGGCCCCGCGGGGCTTGCTTCGACCTCGGAGAGATTCCATTGACGTACGCGATCATCAAGGTTGCCGGGAAGCAGTACCGCGTACGCGAGGGTGAGCGGCTGCTCGTCGACCGCCTCCGGCACGACGAGGGCGCGATCTTTTCGCCGACCGTGCTGCTCGTCGGTGGTAATGGCACTCCTCAGTTGGAGCCCGGCGACGGGCTCGTCACCGCGAAGATTCTCGGCGACACGAAGGGCCCGAAGATCCGAATCGGGAAGTACAAGAAGCGCACGGGTTACAAGCGACACACCGGTTTCCGTGCGTCCCTGACGCAGATCCAGATCGAGTCGATCGGCGCAGCCAAGCCCTCTCGTGCCGCCGCCAAGCCCAAGGCAGAGCCTGCCGAGGAGAAGGACGAGCGCGTCAAGGGCATGCCGTCCGGATACGAAGACATGACGGTGGCAGAGATCAAGGAGGCATCGTCCGGATGGAATCGTCCGATGCTGGAGTCCGCGCTCGAGTACGAGCAGGCACACGCCAAGCGGAAGGGCGCGATCGCCGCGGTCGAGTCGGCACTGGCCGAGAAGGAAGGTGACTCCTAGTGGCACACAAGAAGGGTCTCGGCTCCTCGCGCAACGGGCGCGACTCCGAGTCGAAGCGCCTCGGCGTCAAGATCTTCGCGGGCCAGTCCGTCAAGACCGGAATGATCATCGTGCGGCAGCGCGGCACCAAGTTCCGCCCCGGGCCTGGGGTTGGCCTCGGCCGCGACGACACGATCTTCGCGCTCCGTGACGGAACCGTCGAGTTCCGCAGGTCGGGCGACAAGCGCTTCATCTCCGTCGCCTCGGAGTAGGGGCGAGGCTTGCCTCGCCCTCGACCGGGGCGACGGTAGAGGTTCGGCTCGATGTTCCACGATCGAGCACACATCCACGTCGAAGCAGGCCGCGGTGGCGACGGCGGTCTCAGCTTCCGGCGTGAGAAGTACGTTCCCAAGGGCGGACCGGACGGTGGCGACGGCGGCCGAGGCGGTGACGTCGTCGTTGTCGTCGATCCGAGCTTGCGCGACCTGTCGGCGTTCCGCCGGATCAAGCATGTGCGGGCCGGACGTGGTGGCAACGGACGGGGCAGCAAGAAGCACGGCGCCGACGGTGAGGACGCGGAGCTGCGCGTGCCCGTCGGCACGCAGCTCGCCGACGGCGGCGGTCGGCTGATCGCAGACCTCGCGACTGCCGGCGGGCGCTACGTCGCTGGGCGCGGCGGCCGGGGCGGACGCGGGAACGCGCGCTTCGCCACTCCGACGCGGCAGACTCCGCGCTTCGCCGAGACGGGCCTGCCGGGCGACGAGCTCGACCTCGAGCTCCGCCTCAAGCTCGTCGTCGACGCCGCGCTCGCCGGTTTTCCGAACGCCGGGAAGTCGTCGCTTCTCAGCCGCATCTCGAACGCGAAGCCGAAGGTTGCGGACTATCCGTTCACGACTCTCGAGCCCGTTCTCGGCGTCGTCGACGGCTCAGACGAACGACAGCTCACGGTCGCTGACGTTCCGGGTCTGATCGAAGGCGCAGCCGACGGTGCGGGCCTGGGTCACGAGTTCCTCGCCCATCTCGAGCGAGCGCGACTCCTCGTCCACGTCATCGATGCGTCCGAGCCCGACCTCGAACTCCGCTTCCGAACGATCGACGGGGAGCTCGAGGCCTACGGTGCGGGCCTCTCCGAACGGCCGCAGCTCGTCGTGCTCAACAAGGTCGACCTGCTCGAGAGCGTTCCGCCTTTCGAGCTCGATGATCCGCGTGTGGTCGGTGTCGTCGCAACGTCGTGCGCGACGAGCGCGGGCATCGACGAGCTGAAGCGGGCGCTCTTCGAGCTGTGCCCGGTTCAGCCGGTCGAGGTCATCTCCGAGGATGCTCCCGAGTTTCTCGAGTATCGCCCGCGCTCTCGGCGTGGGCCACGTTTCAGGATTCTCCGAACGGATCGCGGCTACCGCGTCGTGGGCACACCGCCGCCGCCCGACGAGCTCGAGGAGGCGCTGCGCCGCGTCGGGATCAAGCGTGGCGCGCAGGTCGAGGTGGGCGACGAGGAGCTCGAGTGGCAGTAGGGATCCTCGGCGGTGTCTTCGATCCGCCGCACCTCGGACATGTCCGGCTCGCGCAGGCGGCGCTCCGGCAGCTCGATCTCGACCAGCTTCTCCTGCTCGTCGTCGCCGATCCGGGACACAAGAGCGCGACGACGCCCGTCGAGACGAGGCTCGAGCTCGCGCGCCTCGCGTTCGCCGAGGTTCCCGAACTGACGATCGACGTCGAGCCCCACGCTCGCACCGTCGACTCGCTCGAGGAGCGCCGGCCGGAGCACGCTCTCTTCATCCTGGGGGCCGACGAGCTCGCTGCCTTCGAGAGCTGGAAGTCACCCGAGCGCGTCCTGGAGCTCGTGCGCCTGGCCGTCGCGATGCGGCCGGAAGTCTCTCGCGCGGAGGTCGACGGGGTTCGCGAACGGCTCGGAGCCGGAGACAGGATCGTCGAGTTCGACATGGAGCCCGTCGACATCTCCTCGTCGGAGATACGGGCTCGGGTCGCACGAAGAGAGCCTGTCGACGATCTCGTTCCACCCGCGGTTGCCGATGCCATTGCCCGCCTGGGCCTCTACCGCTTCGCCCAGTAGACTGCGGCGAAGCGAGAAGGACGAGAAACCGCCTGACACCGCTCGAACAAGCACGCCGTACCGCAGCTCTCTGCCAGGAGAAGCTGGCGACCGACGTCACGATTCTCGACATGCGCGAGGTCACCGACTTCACCGACTTCTTCGTCATCGCGACGGGCCGCAACGCGCGGCAGACCAAGGCGATCTACGACGAGGTTGCAGGCGTCCTCAAGAAGGAGCACACGCTCTTGCCGCGCTCTTCGGCGGGGCTGCCCGAGGCGACCTGGATCGTGGCCGACTACCTCGATGTCGTGCTGCACGTCTTCACTCCCGAGACGCGAGGCTTCTACCGGCTCGAGGAGCTGTGGAGCGACGTGCCGTCGGTCGAGCTCGAAACCGCGACAGCCTAGCGTTGTCCGATACGTAAACTACCCTGGCGGTCGTGCTCACAACCGACCAGAAGGGAGCAGCGGCCGAGCTCGCGATCGCTCATGTAGCGGCGGACATCGGCGTGGGCGTCTTCAAGCCGCTGACGGACGGGGAGCGCTACGACTTGATCTTCGACCTACGGCCCCAGCTTGTGCGAGTCCAGTGCAAGTGGGCATCGGTCGCCGGCGACGTTCTGATTATCCGCTGCCGCCGGTGCCGGCGAACGCGCGAGGGACTGCTCCATCGCCACTACACGGCCGACGAGATCGACGCCATCGCTGCGTACGCAGGCGACCTCGGGCGCTGTTTCTTCTTCCCGTTCGCGTTTCTCGCTGGCCGAACGACGCTTCAGCTCAGGGTTGCTCCGAGCAGAAACAACCAGCAGGCGGGGATCAACTGGGCGGACGATTTCGAGCTGGGCGCTAGACTGACGGCGCTCCTGGGGCCATAGCTCAGTTGGGAGAGCGCTTGCGTGGCACGCAAGAGGTCGCCGGTTCGAGCCCGGCTGGCTCCATTCGCTCGTTGTCGGATCTACAACGAAGTCCCCTGCAAACGGGGACTTTCTGCCATTCCGATCGCTCGCGTAGGAAACTGCTCTAACTCAAACCGCCTCTCGGCAGCGCGTGGTTCCACGAATGGCTCTTTCGCCCCAAGGCGAGTGATGCACGGCTACTTGCCGCTCACACCTCCAGCGCGACCAGGATGTCGTGCGCGAGGTTCGCCTCGGTTAGGTCCGCGCCGGCGTGCAACGTCGCGACCCAGGTGCCGGTCCGATCGTAAATCCGCACAGGTGCGGAGTGGAGCGTGTCGTGTCCGCTCTCGAGCGAGGAGAGGATCTGGAACGCCTTCCAGACCCTGCGCAGCTCGCGCTCCGGCTCGCCTCCGCCGACGTACTGAAGCTTGCCGTTCGCGCGATTGCTGGCGAGGAACCGGCGCACGCTCGCCGGCGTGTCCTCTGCCGGGTCGGTGCTGATCGCCACGGCCTCGACGTCCTTTCGCTCGGCACGTGTAAGCCGGTCGAGAACCCGCGCGACCGTCCACGCGATCACCGGGCAGGACTCCGTGCACTGACTGTCGAGGAAGGTCAGCACCGTCACATGACCGCGTAGCGCGTTCGAACGGATCAGCCGTCCGTCGTAGTTGGGGAGCGAGAACTCGGGCATCGCGATTCCTGCGGGCGGCTCGCTCCCCCGGTACCGAGAGTCTCCGTCGGCCGGCGACGAACCGCCGGCGAAAGACGCGACGGCGGCAACGGCGAGCCCCACAGCCGAGGCGATGACGAGTGCAGCCGCAGCGCGCGGGCTCATCGCGGCCCGTCCTCGTGAGGCGGCTCGCCACGCGCTCCGGCGCGCATCTGGCGCACCATCCACACCATCATTCCGCCCATCACGACCGGGCACACGAGAACGGCGAGAAGGAGCAGGACCTCCATCACTGACCTCCTCTCTCGCTCACGGCGTCGACCGGACGGTCCACGAAGCCCCTCCGTCGGACGAGCGCTTGATCGTGCCGTCGTGCAGCGCGGCGTAGAGCTCGTCCGCACCCTGACCCAGCAGGGCGGCTGCCTGGCCGCCGATCGCTCCGCGGCGCTCGAAGCGAGCGCCGCCGTTCGTGCTCAGGAAGACGTTGCCGTCACCGTCGACGAGGAACAGTCGTCCGGGTGTCGGCCACGCGAGCAGGCCAACCGCGTCGCCGATCGTCTTCCAGCTCTGTCCCCCGTCGCGCGATTCGTACAGCCCCTGGAAGAGATCGCCGGCTCCGGCGGCGACGAGGTGCCGGCTGTCGTCGGCATGCACCGCGAGGTCGATGAGGGGAGCCGGTCGCTGGGCTTCATCCCACGTTCGCCCCGCGTCCGCGCTCACCAGCAGTCGGTCGTTCGTGGCGTCGTAGCCGTACACGCGCTCGCCGGCAGAGCGCAAAACGTGAAAGTCGGCCTCCCCAAGAAGCGAGATCGGCTCCCAACTCTCGCCGCCGTCGGTGGACTCGATGAGACCGAGCAGGGGTGGGAGGTCTTGTTGGAAGTCCGGATGCCCTGAGCCGAGGAAGCGGTTCGCCCCGGCGACGGTGAAGCCCATCGTGTCCTGCTTGTTGTCTCCGACTCGGACCGACTTCGAGTCCCCCTCGCCCGCCCGGTAGAGCCCGGTATGGGTCGCGATGAAGAGCGCCCCGTCGGCCGGGTTGATACCAAGGCCGTGCACGTGCACCGGCCCGGCATCGGTCGACGACGTCGTCTCGTCGCCGCCGGTTACGCGCCACAGCCCCACGGCGAGGAGCACGATCGCAAACGCACCGACACCGACGAGCCCTCGCTCCACCCACGCCGAGCGCTTCGGCGGCGGCGGTGCCTGCCGGCGGCGCTTTGCCCTTGGTTTTACTGCCCTCGTCATCGGCTCACCTTTCTGATCCGTTCACTCGATGCCCCGCCCCATGGCGCGGCACGCTCGCGAGCGAACGACTCAGAAGAGGAAGCGCTGCAGCATCGCCGGCGATGCGCGCTCGGAAGCGCGTATCGCGATCCAGACCAGCGAAAGTGGGCCGAGCAGCACGAGCGCCATGGCAGGCCACGCCTCCATGACCGCGATGGGCGCCTGCAACGCGCGCTCGAACGCCTGCGCGAACTGGTCGTCGACGCACGCACACGCCACTCCGATGAGCGCCAGACAGAGAACGGCGAGCAGCACGAACGCCCACAACGGCATCCGTCCTCTCAGTCGTTCCAGCGCCACGGAGCGAGGATAGCCGCTACATCCTTTCTCGATCGATCTGGCTTACGGCTTCAGACGCCACCACACGAGCAGAGCGTTTACGGTGGTCTTCCCACCGGCCGGCGGCTCTTTCTCGCACCGCGCACGTGTGAGAAAATGATTTGAGGAACTAGCGGACCAAGCCAAGAAGTTGCGCGAGCGGTGGCCGAAGGTTTGAAAGCTGTCCGGTTAGGTCCACCACCGTTGTCAGCACAGTAAACATTACAACGAATTGGTCCCTGTATTCAGAGACGATTCGGGTTTGAGTCCGGCTAGTGTGTTGCCGCCTTTGGCGACACCGTCGTAGACTTGTCTTTATGAACACGGAGCGAGAGCCGCAACACACAACCGATGCGACGGACTACCCAGAGCTCAACGCCGTTCTGGGGAAGCTTGTCGCCGACGTTCAAGCGATCCTGGCTGAGAACTTCTGCGGGGCCTACTTGCAAGGCTCGTTCGCACTCGGCGAAGCCGACGAGCACAGTGACGTCGACTTCGTGATCGTGACGCGGGACAAGATCAGTAAGGAACAGTTGGCCCAACTACAGGCGATGCACAAGCGAATCTATGCCCTGGATGTCCCATGGGCCCAGCATCTGGAGGGCTCCTACGTCTCTAGAGAACAGGTGCGCCACGTAGATCCCTCGCGGGCGCCGTATCCATATCTCGACAACGGAGCTAGCAGGCTGGAAGCGGACAACCACTGCAATACGGCCGTCGTACGCTGGTTGCTCCGCGAATACGGGGTGGTCCTTGCCGGCCCAGAACCCAAGAGCCTGATCGATCCTATCCCCGCAGAGCAGCTCCGCCGCGAGGCTCTGGCAGGAATTGATGAGTACGCGGCTTGGGCGCCTGAGCCCACCGAGGCCGGAGCTATGAGCCGCTGGAAGCAGCCCTATCTGGTCCTCACCTTCTGCCGTCTGTTGAACACACTGGAGACAGGCCGGGTGGTTTCGAAGCAAGAGGCCGCCGAATGGGCCCTCGGCGCTCTGGACGCAGAATGGGCGTCGCTCATTGAGCGTGCCCTGGATGAGCGGGCAGACCCATGGACGCGAGTTCATGAGCCGGCCGACGGAGAAGCTGTCGGGCAGACATTGGCCTTCGCCACTTACGCCTTGCACGAAGGTGCCGCCCGACACGCTCAGGCGCAGTAGCCACGTTTGCGAACGTGACAACCAGCGTCGTACACTAGAGGATGGAGGCCAGATCCAGGAGGTCCTTGAGAGGGCCCGGTGGGTTTGAAAGCTGTCCGGTTAGGTCCATCATCTCGCTGATGTCGAACCCTCCAGATCGCCCGCTGACGCGCACGCGCCTCGCGTCCGCGGATCTCCGCGCGGCATGGGAGGAGCACGCCGTGGAGTTCATCGCCTGGGCACGCAAGCCCGACCACGACAGCTACTGGCTCTTCCACCGCGACCAGTTCCTCGAGCTGCTCCCGCCTCCGGGGCGCAGGACGCTCGACCTCGGCTGCGGCGAGGGTCGGCTCTCTCGCGACCTGACGACACTCGGGCACTCGATGGTCGCGCTCGATGCGTCGCCGACCATGGTCGCCGCCGCGAAGGAGGCCGATCCCGAGCTCGAGGTCGTGCTCGCCGACGCTGCGGCGCTTCCGTTCGAGGACGAGCAGTTCGATCTCGTTGTCGCGTTCATGTCACTCCAGGACATCGACGACTTCGAAGGAGCCATCCGCGAGGCGGCCCGAGTCCTCGTGCCGGGAGGACGGCTGTGCCTCGCGATCGTCCATCCGTTCAACTCCGCGGGGCGGTTCGAGGGCGACGATGCCGACAGCCCGTTCGTCATCGAAGGCTCGTATCTCGGGCGGTTCCACTACTCGGATCACATTGACCGTGGCGGCCTCGAGATCACGTTCGTGAGCGAGCATCGGCCGCTCCACGCGTACGTGAACGCGCTTGCCGATGCGGGCCTCCTCGTCGAGCGCCTGCGCGAGACCGACGTGCCCGACTCTGCCGTCACCAGATCTCGGAGCCGCCGCTGGCAGCGACTACCGCTCTTCCTCCACATCCGAGCCGTGAGGACGAGTGTCGAAACCGATGTGGCGCGTTCGTCGTCGTAGTGAATGACCGCACACGACGAGAGGAGGAGCATGGCTGGCCAGATGGTTCACGTCGAGATCCCCGCCGAGGACACCGCCAAGGCTCGCGAGTTCTGGGCCGGGCTCTTCGGATGGCAGTACGACACGTATCCCGGGCCCGTCGAGTACCACATGACGCGGCTCAGCGAGCAGACGGGCGCGGCGATCTACAACAACCCCGACGGGAACACTGACGGGCTGCGTCTGTACTTCGACATCGACGAGATCAACGCCGGGGTCGCGCGCGTGCAGGAGCTCGGCGGCGAGGCGAACGAGCCGGTGCCGGTGCCCGGCATGGGCTGGTTCGTCGGCTGCAAGGACGCGGTCGGGAACGATTTCGGCCTCTGGCAGACCGACCCGAACGCGCCCGGCGCGTAGGCCTCGGGGGCGGGGCGGCGGCGGCCGCCCCGCCCACGCCGTCGCCTGTCCGCTAGAACCTCGGTGACACCGAGGAAAGGGACGGGCATGCCCTTCTACCAGCGCCGCGGGGACGTCCCGCGCAAGCGTCACATCGTCTTTCGCGAGAACGGCCGGCTCCTGACCGAGGAGGTCATGGGGCTCGAGGGCTTCACAGGGAACGAGTCGATCCTGTACCACCTCGAGTCGCCCTGTCGCGTGAAGGAGCTCGGCACGTTCACGCCGATCGAGCGCGAGGAGTGGGTTCCCGATACGCACGCGCACCGACTCCAGAACACGTACGACGTCCCCCCCGAGGGTGACGAGATCGCCGGACGCAGGACGCTCATGTGGAACTCGGACGTCGAGATCTCCTTCTGCCGCCCGAGCGCGACGATGGAGTACTTCTTCCGCAATGGCGAGGGCGACGAGGTGATCTTCGTCCACGAAGGGCGTGGCACGCTGGAGACGATCTTCGGCGATGTGCCATACAAGGACGGCGACTACGTCGTCATCCCCCGCGGCACGACCTATCGCTTCATGCCCGAGGGTGAGCAGCGCTACCTCGTCTTCGAGACGCCGGGCCTCATCGAGGTCCCGCGCCGCTACCGCAACGAGTACGGCCAGATCCTCGAAGGAGCTCCCTACTACCACCGCGACATCCATCCGCCCACGGACCTCCACACCCGCCGTGAACGCGGCGAGTTCCTCGTGAAGGTGCGGGTACGCGGCGGGTACCAGGAGTACGTCCTCGACTACCACCCCTTCGACGTCGTCGGCTGGGACGGCTACCTCTACCCGTGGACGTTCTCGATTCACGATTTCGAGCCGATCACCGGCCGGATCCACCAGCCGCCGCCTTCGCATCAGACCTTCCAGGGGCCGAACTTCGTCATCTGCTCCTTCTGCCCGCGCAAGCTCGACTTCGACCCGGAGGCGGTGCCGATCCCATACCACCACTCGAACCTCCAGTCGGAGGAGATGATCTATTACGTCTCGGGCAACTTCGGCTCGCGCAAGGGAATCTCGGTCGGCTCGATCACGCTGCATCCGTCGGGTCTGCCGCACGGCCCTCAGCCCGGTCTCGCCGAGAAGTCGCTCGGCGTCGCGGAGACGACCGAGCTCGCGGTGATGTGCGACACGTTCCGGCCGCTGAAGCTCTCGACGTTCGCGCGTGACCTCGACGACGGGCGCTATGCGTACTCCTGGTACGAGCCGCCTTCCGACGAGCCGAGCCTCGCCGGCGTCACGAGCCATCTGTGAACTCCGACCGCTTCCTCGAGGAGCTCCCCCGGCTCTTCGAGGAGTTCCCGGCTTCGGAGCACCCGGTCGACCGCCGCTTCGCGCCGATCGCCAAGGACGTCGAGAACCTCGCGCGGGAGAACAATCTCGCCCTCCTGAACCTTGCGGCCAATTGCCTGGGAGATGACGAGGTCTACGTCGAGGTCGGTGTGTTCCACGGCGCCAGCCTCATCGCGGCGATGCTCGGAAACGAGGGCAGGCGCTTCGTCGGTATCGACAGCTTCGCGTTCCGCGATGCGTCACTGGAGAAGGTCGAGGCGAACCTGGCCCGCTACGGGCTCACGCGGCCCGAGCTTCTGGTCGGCGATGCGTTCGAGCTCCTGCCGGCTGGCACGCTCGACGGGGCCCAGATCGGGGTCTGGTACTACGACGCTGCACACTCGTATCAGGCGCAGCTCGACGGGCTCCGCGTCGCCGAGCCCCTGCTCGCAGCGGGCGCGCTCGTCATCGTCGACGACACCGACTGGGACGACGTCGATCGCGCGATGGACGACTACCTCGCCGAGCAGCCGCAGGCCCGGCGGATTCTCACGATCGACGGCAAGTCACGCGGCGCCCCTCAGTGGTGGGAGGGGATGCAGGTCCTCGTCTGGGACGGCTAGGTGCCTCGAATCGTCAGCGTGCGCGGGGCGAGGATGCCGTTCACGTCGTTCAGCTCGAACCGCACCGTGTAGGTCACGCCCTTCGCCACGCCCCCATTCCGGAAACGCAGGCGTGCCGTGATCATGCAGTCGCGAAGAAGCGGCGAGCTCTGTTGGCCGACCTCGATCAAGCGGCCTGCGCGGAAGATGCGCCACGTCATCCCGATCGGAGAGCCCACCGGGTCGTTGGCGCAATATCTCCGGGTATGCAAACGCACCAGCGGTGTCGTCGTTCCGGCCCTGAGCGAGAGGACGGCGTTGCGTGCGTCGACGGGCGTCGCAGCGCGCCGGAAAGCCGCGGCGGAGGAGCCTTTCGGAGCGCCCGAGCGCGTATACAGGCCCGACTCCCACGGCTGTCCCTGATCGTCCTGATAGACGAACCAGATGAACATGTGGACAAACGGCAGCTTCTTCGCGAGCGCGATCGACTGCCGGATATATGCGGCCTGCCTCGAGTACGGGACGCCGAGCGAGTCCTCCGGTCGCGTCTGGTGGCCGTACTCGGTGATCCAGATCGGCACGGACTTCCGCTTGAACCACGTCTTGAGGCTCTTGTTGAAGCGGGGCAGTGATGCGAGCGAGACGTTCGGCCACTTGACGACCTGCCGCGGAGGCGAGTTCGGATTGAACGGATACGGGTGGTGCGACCACGCATCGAACCGTAGGCGCGGGTTCGCCTTCGCGACGAGCTCGGCGAACCTGCCGGGCGTATGGGTCGGGCGAAGCCCGTCCGGCCTGTCGCTACCGCGGGCCGACGTCTCGCCGATCGCGACCTTTGCGAGCGGGTTCCCCGCCTTGATGCCGCTGACCGCGGCGGCTGCGAGCCTCGCGTAGTTCGCGGGCGCGACGGACTTCCCGGCCGCGTTGAATTGAGGAGAGAGGAAGAGCTGTAGGTTGGGCTCGTTCCAGACCGACCAGAAGCGGACGAACGGATATCCCACGAAGCGACCGGAGTAGCGGCTTGCGATGGCACGCGAGAAGGCCGCGAAGTCCGAGACGCGGCCCGGCATGATGTTGGGTGCTCGGCCGCCGTTGGCCCAGCGTGGCGTTCCGGAGATCGTGAGGATGACCTCCTGGCCGTACTCCTGCGCGCCACGCACGGCCTCGTCGATGTCGTCGAAGCGGTAGGCAGGATCGAAGGGGTCCGTCGGTCGCGCGGGTTTCCCGGGCGCGGTCAGGTTCCACTGCACGAGGAGACGCACGATGGTGGCACCGTCTGCCGCGGCGCGTTCCGCACGGGCGCGCCGGTCGGGAACCCAGCGGTAGCTCGGATCGTCGTGGAATCCCACCCACATCCGCTCGGCTGCGACCGCGGCGGGCGCAGCGAGGGCGCCAAGTACGGACAGGACGATGACGACGCGGACGATACGTCTCACAGATGTTCTCCCAGGGTGGTTGCGAGGGAAGGACTGAAGCTCCGGGCACCCTAGCGGCTGGGGTGTGAGGCTTGTGTTAGTAACGCCCGTCCGCTCCAACGCGTCGACCGTCTAGACTGGCGCCGTCGTGTCGGTGTCCGTCTGGGAAGCGATCTTCATGCTCGTCGTTCTCAAGATCCCTTTGATCTATCTCGCGGCTGTCGTGTGGTGGGCGGTGCGCGCGCAGCCTGAGGCTCCGGGTGGCGGAGACGAGGTGGGCGTCCTTACGCCGCTGACTCCATGTGGCTGGAGCGACTGGCAACGCGGGCGCGCGCGCCATGTTGGACGACGTCCGATCCGGCCCGCGGGCGGCCGCGTCGCCGCGCCCGCCCGGCTCTCATGAGCGCAGCTGTCCAGGAACGACACGCAGACCGAGTCGCCGGGTTTCTCTGCGCCTTCTCGTTCGCGTTGTCCGGCATCGCCGTCGTACGGAGCCCCGGGCTCCTCGCGACCGCAGCGATCCTCGTCGCGCTCGCCGCCGTCGTGATGACGCGCGCACACCGCACGCTCGCGGCCGCGGCCGTTGCGGCCGGTGGTGCCGCGTTCCTCGTCGGCATGGTCGTCTCAGTCCTGACGGACAGCCCGCTCTACTAGAGGCGACGTGCTCCCCCTCGACTCTTCGGGGCTCAACGCCGGTTATGTCGCGCTGCTGCTCGAGCAGTACCTCGACAACCCGGAGGCGGTCGATCCCGCATGGCGCAAGGTCTTCGAGGGTACGGACGAGTCCGTCGTGGCCGCGTCGGCCGATCCGGTCGCCGTCGTCGACGATCTTCGGACGGACGGTGGTGGGAACGGCGCGGCGATCGCCGTCGAGGCACCTCCGACGACTCCCGTCCCCTCCGCACCCGCCTACGCCGAGGAGTTCGCGGCGACGCGCGCACCGCCTGACGACGAGCTGCTGGCGGGCGTTGCTGCCGCGATGTCGCTCGTCAAGGCGTACCGCATGCACGGGCACCTCAATGCCCGCCTCGATCCGCTCGGCTCCGAGCCGATGGGCGATCCTGCTCTCGACGAGTCGAGGCTCCAGCCGCCTCTGACCGACGAGCTCCAGGCGCGCATCCCCGCGCGGCTTCTCCGCCTCTCGGTTCCAGGGGAGACGCTGCTCGAAGCATTACCTCGTCTGCGCGAGGTCTATACGGGAACGATCGCGTACGAGATCGAGCACATCTCGGATCACGCCGAACGTGTGTGGTTGCGGCAGGCGATCGAGACCGGCCGGTTCCGGGGTGAGCTGCCCGCGGCCGAGCGCCGGAATCTTCTGCGACGCCTCGCGCAGGTCGAGGCGTTCGAGACCTACCTCCGCCGCGCATTCATCGGTCAGAAACAGTTCTCGATCGAGGGTCTCGACGTTCTCGTGCCGATGCTCGACGAGGCGGTCGAGCTGGCCGCGGAGGCGGGCGCGCACGAGGTGCTCATCGGTACCGCGCACCGAGGGCGGCTGAACGTGCTGACGCACGTGGTCGGTCGCTCGTATACGGCGATCCTCCGGGAGTTCGAGGGCGAACGATCGATCGACGCGCTCGTCGCCAACCCGGAGGGCGGAACCGGTGACGTGAAGTACCACCTCGCTGCATCGGAGTCGCGCGCGACTGCGTCAGGCGACATCCAGGTGACGGTGGCGTCGAACCCGAGTCATCTCGAAGCGGTCGATCCGGTCATCGAAGGACTCGCACGAGCTGAGCAGACCGATCGCTCACAGGGTGCTGGAATCCACGATCCCACGGTCGCGCTCCCGGTTCTCATTCACGGCGACGCGTCCTTCGCGGGTCAGGGAGTCGTGGCCGAGACGTTCAACCTGCACTCTCTGGACGGCTACTCGACCGGCGGCACGCTGCACGTCATCGTCAACAATCAGGTCGGCTTCACGACGGACCCCGCCGAAGGGCGCTCGACGCGGTACTCGAGCGACCTGGCCAAGGGCTTCGACGTACCGATCGTCCACGTCAACGCCGACGATCCGGAAGCGGCGATCGCCGCCATCCGCCTCGCCCTCGCCTACCGGGAGGAGTTCGGCCACGACGTCGTCGTCGACCTCGTCGGTTACCGGCGGTTCGGCCACAACGAACAGGACGAGGCGTCGTACACCCAGCCGCTCCAGGCCGAGCGGATCGTGCGGCAGCCGCCGGTTCGAGAGTCTTATGCGCAGCGACTGGCGGAGGACGGCGTCGTCGACGCGAGCGCCTCGGAGCAGATGCTCGAAGAGACGCTCTCCGAGCTCCGAGCCGCGCACGACGACCTCCGCACGTCGTTCGCCGCGCAGGTCCCTATGTCCGAGCTCCCGACGCGCACGGACACCGGGGCAGCCGTCGTGACCGCTCTTGCGGCAGAGAGGCTCCTCCAGCTCGGCGACCAGCTGTTGCGCGTTCCGGACGACTTCGAGGTCAACCCGAAGCTGTCGCGGCAGCTCGAGCGACGTGGCGAGACGCTTCGCGAAGGCGGCATCGACTGGGGTCACGCGGAGGCACTCGCATTCGCCTCGCTCCTCGAGGAAGGAATCGCGATCCGGCTCTCGGGGCAGGACACGGAACGAGGGACGTTCTCGCACAGGCACGCGGTGCTCCACGATCCGCGGACGGGGGAGACGCACATCCCGCTCCAGCATCTGCCGACCGCGGCCGCCTCGTTCGAGATCTACAACTCGCCGCTCTCCGAGTACGCCGCACTCGCATTCGAGCACGGGTACTCGATCGCCGCGCCCGATGCTCTTGTTCTCTGGGAAGCGCAGTTCGGCGACTTCATCAACGGAGCGCAGATCGTCGTCGACCAGTTCATCGTCTCTGGCCGCTCGAAGTGGGGCCAGACCTCGCGCCTTGCACTCCTGCTGCCCCACGGTTACGAGGGCAACGGGCCGGAGCACTCGAGCGCACGGCTCGAGCGGTTCCTGCAGCTTGCCGCGCAGGACAACATCCGCGTCGTCAACTGCACGACCGCGGCCCAGTTCTTCCATCTGCTCCGACGGCAGGCTCTCGATGCGACTGCGCGGCCGCTCGTGGTGATGACGCCGAAGGGGTTGCTCCGACTGCGCGAGGCCACGTCCTCGCTCGACGACCTCTCCCAGTCGTCCTTCCGGCCCGTGCTCGACGACCCGGTTGCAGACCATGCCGCCGTACGTCGGCTCGTCCTGTGCAGCGGCAAGGTCTACTACGACATCGTCGCGCACGAACTGCGGGCCGACGCTGCGGACGTCGGCGTGGCACGCATCGAGCAGCTCTATCCGTTCCCGCTCGAGCAGGTCTCGTCGCTCGTCAGCTCGTATCCCGCGCTACAGGAGATCGTGTGGGCTCAGGAGGAGCCGCAGAACATGGGAGCGTGGCGCTCTCTCCGGCACCGACTGGAAGAGGCCGCGGCTCACGCGCCGCAGGTGGCACGCGTGCAGTACGTCGGGCGAACGTGGAGAGCGAGCACGAGCGAGGGCTATCCCACGCTCCACCAGTACGAGCAGGATCGGATCGTGCGCGGGGCGATTGGGTCCGACGTCGCGGTCTAAGGACGCGGTCGGCCGCGCCGTGCGAGCGACGACGCCAGACGCGGTCCGTTCCGTCGGGCGGCCAGGATGATCTGCTGACGCTGTGCCGGTGGGAGGCGGCGCCAGGTTCGGTATGCGAGCAACGCAACAGCGGTCGGGCGAAGCCGACGGAGGAGGAAGAGCGCCACGCTGGCAAGGACGAAGGGCACGGAGACATGCTCGCACACGGAGCTAGGTTCACGCGAAATGGCACAGCTGCAGGGAGTTCGCGAGCTATCCGGTAGACTGCCGCCCCTCAGGGGTACGAGTGGATCACGACGACGCGTTCTCTCCGATCGACACAGAGTCCGGTTTCGCCCGGGCCATCCGTGAGCATCTCGAGCTCAAGAGCCAGAACTCGGAGCTCGACGGTGCAATGCCGATCGGCCGCTATCTCGACGGAGACTCGCTCGACAACCACCCGCTGTTCAAGAGCGAAGAGCAGGCGCGGATCGAGGAGACCATCGACGGCGAGCCGGCGGCGGAGCTAAGCTCGGAGCGCTTGCCGTGGCCCGGTGAGGACACCGTCGAGAGCGTCGAGGGAGCCGCGCTCGACGAGGCGCTCTGGACTGGCGGTCCACGGGACTTCGACTGGGGCGACTAGTGCCCGACGAGCGGCTGCGCCGCTATGCGGAGCTCGCCGTGCGGGTCGGCGCCAACGTGCAGGATGGGCAGGACGTCGTGGTGATGTGCCTGGTCGAGCACGCGCCGATTGCCCGTGCGGTTGCCCGCGAGGCGTATCGAGCCGGGGCACAGCACGTCGTCGTGCTTTACGGCGACCTCCATGTCCGCCGTGGGGCGATCGAGCTCGGCCCGGAGTCCGAGATCGGATGGTCCGCGCCGTACATGCTCGACTGGATTCGGCGGTGGCCGGACGAGAACCCGGCCGTGATCTCGCTGACGGGCAACCCGACACCGGATCTCCTTGCGGATCTCGACCCGGCCCTCGTCGGGCGGGCAGACCCCAAGGACATCCGGACAGCGATGCTCGAGAACATCTCGGGCCGGCACGTGAATTGGACGATCGTCGCGGCGCCGAACGAAGGCTGGGCGATGCAGGTCTTCGGAGAGCCGGATGTCGAGCGCCTGTGGGCGGCCGTCGTGCAGGCCACTCGGCTCGATCAACCCGATCCTGTCGCTGCGTGGCGCGAGCACGCCGCGATGCTTCAGGCCAGGGCCGACGTGCTGAACCAGCGCGCGTTCGACGCTGTTCGCTTCCGCGGACCTGAGACCGATCTCACGATCGGCCTCAACGCCCACGCTCAGTGGCTGTGTGCGACGTTCGAGACTGCGAAGGGGATCGCCCATATCCCCAACATGCCGACCGAGGAGGTCTTCACGACGCCTGACTGGCGGCGAGCCGAGGGGCATGTCCGCTCCACCCGACCGCTCGTCGCGGCTGGCACGCGCGTCTCCGATCTCGTCGCTCGCTTCGAAGGAGGGCGTTTGACGGAGGTGAGCGCCACGACCGGGGCCGAGATCATCCGCGAACAACTTTCGGCCGACGCGCAGGCGCCGTTCCTCGGCGAGGTGGCTCTCGTCGACGGGTCATCGGCCGTGAACCGGACAGGGCTCACGTTCTCCGACACGCTGTTCGACGAGAACGCGACGTGTCACATCGCGTACGGGTCGGGAATCCCCTCGGTGCTCGCCGAGACGGTTGCGAGTGACCAGCTGCTGGAACACGGCGTCAACGTCTCGGGCGTCCACACCGACTTCATGATCGGTGGGCCGGAGATCGACGTCGACGGCCTGGACGCGGCAGGGGACGCGGCGCCGATCCTGCGCGGCGACGCCTGGCAGCTCTAGCGAAACGCCGCACCTACGGCAGCCACGGGGCGAGGCGGTGCGCAGCGCTGTCCAAAGTGGCATTTGACAGACATCGTTAGTGATGTCATAGTGATGTCGCAATGCAGCTCGACAGCCATATTCAGGCCATTCAGCAGGAGCTGGCCGCCGCCGCGGCCAGGGGAGACGAAGAAACAGCCGAGCTTGCCCGCCGCATGGGCGAGGCGCTCGCGGCCACTCTTCATCTCCATCTCCTCGATCTGCTCGGCGAGGCCGCGCTCGAGATCGGCGGGCAGCTCGAAACCGGTCGAGTGGAGGTGCGCCTCGCCGGCCGTGAGCCCGAGCTCGTCGTGGTCAACGACGAGACGCCCGATGCCGGCGGCCAGATCGGAGCAGGCGAAGAGCTCTCCGGTCGCATCACGCTGCGTCTCCCCGAGTCGCTGAAAGCCGGCATCGAGGCAGCCGCAGCCCGCGAGGGAGTATCCACCAACGCCTGGCTCGTCCGCATGATCGGCCGCACGCTCGACCAACGCTCGACGAAGCGCAGTCGTCACCGAATGCAGGGCTACGCCCAAGGCTGAAAGGAGAGCACGATGCTTCTCACCTCACTTCCGTTCGACTACGCCAAGCTCATCGACACCGAGAGCCGAGTGCGGAGCACGCGAAAGCGCCCGTCCGGCACCCGTGTCCGCCGAACGAGCAACCGAGACAAGGTCTAGGAGACTCGATGCATGTTTTCGAAACGCCCGGGAGCGTCTCCCTCCAGGTCAAGCTCCCGAGTGGTCGCGTCCTGGTCGCGACGGCCGACGAGCCGCGCACGACCATCGAGGTCGTCGCAGTCGGTCGTCGTGGTCAGGAGGCAGTCGACGAGATCGACGTGACGATGGAGGAGCGTCTCGGACGCTACGTCGTCCGGGTCGAGCAGAAGGATCGCTTCCGCTGGGGCCCGATCCAGATCACGTGGGGCGGCGACTTCGAGTGCCGGATCACGTGTCCTCCGGGCGCCGACCTCGACGTGGCGGGCGGGTCGACTGACCTTCGCGCCGACGGAGACCTCGGCGCGGTCTCGGTGCGCAGTGCGTCCGGAGACATCCAACTCGAGTCCGCTCGCGGCGACGTCCAGGTGAAGACCGCCAGTGGAGACGTCTCGGTGGGCGCGGTCTCGGCCGAGGCGTCGCTCGTGACCGTCTCCGGAGATCTCCACGTCGAACGCGTCGACGCTGCGCTCACCGCACGTGCCGTATCGGGTGACGTGACCATCGGCGCGCTCTCCGGCGTGCTGGGGCTGTCGACGACGTCGGGCGACGTCGACATCAAGGCGGTGACCGGCGGCGACGTTCGAGTGCAGACGGTCTCCGGCGACGTCCGCATCGGAATCGCTCGAGGAACACGGACGTGGATCGACGCGACCTCCGTCTCAGGCGACCTCGCCTCGGAGCTCGGTCTCGAGGATCATGAGCCGGCCGAAACGCCCGGCGACACGGTCGTGCCGCTGCGGGTCAAGACCGTCAGCGGTGACGTCTCGGTCGTGCGCGCGGCGGAGGCGTTCTCGGCCTAGCGCGCGGAGCGAACGGCTGCGACGACCTCGTCGTCACGACCCTCGAGCAGAAGATCCACGAGGCGACGTCGGTCTCCGCGCAGTCCGAGTGGCGCGGTGAGCACGTCGTAGAGGCGCGCTTCGTCCATGCCGCCCTCGCGTGCCGCAGCGACGACACGGGCGACCCCTGCGCGCGGCTTGCCGGCGTCGAACTGCCAGGCCGGGTAACGCCATTCGGTCGACCCGGGCTCACGCACCGCGATCAGCTCGCCCGCGCGCCGCAGTGCGTCGATGCGCGCGGGGTCGATAGCCATCCGTTGCGCCAGCCAGGTGGCCGGGAGCGTCGCTGCATCGCGAGTCTCGATCATGCTCATGCGCGAGCAGCCTAGCTTGGGTCGGCTACGGGAGCTTCGCGAGCATTGCGTCCCAGACGGAGGCGTCGCCGCCGCCCTCCCACGTGGTCACGATGCCGCCCTGAGCGTCGAGGAGGATGAAGTGCGGCTGGTACGTCGCGCCGAGCTTTCTCGCACGCTCGCGTTGCGGATCCTGCATCTGCGGCCACGACCATGCGAAGCGATCGACGAACGACGCTGCGTCGCCAGGCGTGTCGACGACGTTGATCCCGAGATAGGCGACTTCGGGGTGACTCTCGACGAACTCTGCGTAGGCGACCGCCTCGCTCTGGCACGTGCTTCACCAGGAAGACCAGACGTTGACGAGAGTCGGTCGTCCGCGGAAGTCATCGAGCGCGATCGCCTCGCCACCGAACGACTCGCCCTCCAGCACGGGCGCCTGTTCGCGGTCGCCCACGGCTGGCTGCGTTTCCGACGTTGTGGCCGGTGGAGCGGACTCCTCCGTGGAGCCACCGCACGCGGCGAGGGTGAGGGCGACGACGAGTGCGAGCAGCAAGCCCGGGAGCGTCCGCATGGCGTCCACTGTAGCCCTGCGGCTCCGTGCACCTCGCACGAATTCACCCGTTCGAAAGCTTTGGCCTCGGACGTCCCACGCCGATAGCGATGACATGCTTCGTGCGGCCGCCATCTCCGTCCTCGCCGCGGGGCTCGTCGCAACCGGAGCGGCGTCCGCGCGCACGCAGGCATTTCCCACGTTCGCGGCCGCGGAGATGACGGCCGTGGTCGAGGCCGGACTGATGGCGCCGTCGGTCGCGACCTTCCGGCCGCGCGACGTATTGACGTCGAGCGAGCTCGCGACCGTCGTCGCGAGTCTGGGCGGTGCGATCTCTGTGGCCGATCCGAATGCGCCCGTGACCGTTCGTGAGCTCCACGCGCAACTCGTCACGCTCGCAGGTCTCCGCTCGTCGGCGCGAGCAATCCGAGTGCATGCTGCCGAGGCGGGGCTCGCTCCTCGACCCTGGCTCGGGACGGAGGCTGTTGCGCGGCTCCTCGGCCTTCGCATCAATCATTCGCGTGGCCAAGACGAGCTCGAGCTCCAGGTGTCCCAGCCCGTAACACGCGCGGAGGCGGCGTACAGCATTGCCGTATACCTCGGCCTCGACGAACCGGCGATCGCTGTCGTGCGATCCACCGTCGACGCCTTCACCTTTCCGCAGCTCACGGAGTGGCAGCGGGTCGTCCTCGCGCGTGCACTGCGTTTCGTCGGCTCACCGTACGTCTGGGCGGGCACGTCCGAGCGTCCTCAGCAGCTCTTCGGCAAGCAGCTTCCGGGCGGCTTCGACTGCTCCGGGTTCGTCTGGCGCGTCTTCAGGACGCAGCCGTTCGCGAGCGCGCCAGAGCTCTCGAGCGTCCTCGTCGGCAGAACGACCTATGCGATGAGTGGCGAGGTGCCTCGATCCGCGCGCATCGGTCGCAACGCACTGCAGCCGGGCGATCTCGTGTTCTTCGGATCGCGCGGCGTTCGCTCGAAGCCCAGCGAGGTGGGCCACATGGGCATCTATGTCGGGAACGACTGGATCGTGCACTCGTCCCGGTTCGGAACGACGCTGACGCCCATGACCGGGTGGTACGAGAAGACATTCGCGTGGGGCCGCAGCCTTCTGGTCGAAGCCGGCCTCGAGTACTAACTGTGCTGAGTCGAGTGCTACGTTGACTGGCGTTCGCCGGTAAATACGACCGCGGTCGCGAAGCGACCGCGCTTCAGGGATCCTCGCGACCAGAGCTCGCGCGAGCGAGCTCTGGCGCCCCTGGGTGCAGCCCGTGGCGGGTTGCCGACGACGGCAGGTCCATGAGCCCGGGGGTTACTCCCAGCCTTCCTCTCCATCCGACCACGGCACGGCCGTGTCGCGCCTGAAGACAAGCTCGTCGACCTCGTTGCCGGGCCGCACGCCGATCTTGTTGCTGTCGGGATAGACGGAGACGGCCGGCACTCGAGAGCTCGAGAAGATCAAGGTCCTCGCGGGTGAGTCGCTCTGATTCATCAGCTTGTGCGCTCCAGCGGGCCCGGACGGGAAGCACACAAGGTCTCCGCGTTCGAGAGAGTGCTCTCCATCCGGCGTGCGCACGACGACGGTGCCTTCGACGACCAGGACCCATTCCGCTTCGTACTCGTAGTGATACGGGGACTGGCTCTGACCCGACGCCAGGTCGTAGATGAACATGGCGGTCGCCATCGATCCAACGGCACGAGCCACGTCGACCCTGCCCTCGGGGTTCTCGGCGCTGAAGATGTTGATCGCGTCCATGCCTCAATTCTCGTCGGATTGCGGCAGCTCGTCGGTGATCTCGAACCATGGCGCCTTCGAGCCGACGAAGATGTGCTCACTGGGCCGGATCGTCGGCTCGCCGATGAGCGAGCCCATTGCGATGTGCACGAATGCCCCGTCGCGCACGACCGAGTAGAGAAGCGAGCCGCAGATCCCGCATCGAGTGTGGTTCTCCTTGTCGTCACCCCAAACGAGGAGCGTCTCGGCGCCTTCGACGACCTCGAGCTTGTCGCGCTCGAGCCCGGCGAACGGCTTGAACGCTGAGCCCGTCCCCGCACGGCAGTTCGAGCAGTGGCAGTTGGCCGCATACAGAAACGCGTCCGGCACGCGGTACCGAACCGCCCTGCACTCGCACCTCCCGTCGAGCATCCAGCTTGTCGGATCGGTTTCGGTCAACATTGCCCTCCTTCCGTCGCTGGCGATCAAGGGCGCAGCAGCCGGACATACCCCGCCGTTCAGGCCCCGCCCTTCCAGAGACGCCTGACGAGCCCAGAACTCATCGGTGGCAGATCCAATCCAGAAACGACGAAGAATCGGACGCTCAGCCTCAACTGACACTCCCTCGATAAGTCGATCGCTCGTGCGCCTGGTCGGACTCGTGCTCGCGATCGTGCCGATGCTCGCCGGCTTCATCCTGGTGCTGCTCACCGAGCGGCGCCGCGGGCTTGCGGATTTCCTCGCAGGAACCGTCGTCCTCTACGACGACTCGCGCCCAAGAACTCCAGAATAGTTGCCCGCAGTCAGGCCCCAGCCGTCGCCGTCCATCTGAGGGGTCGGGGGATGGTGGGCATCCCCTGCTGCGGGCGAACGCCGACACGCAACGCCGGGACTCACACCGGGAACCCGCTCTGCGCCTGGAGTTTAGACACTACCAGCCCGCGGCAGGTTGTCCGGACGGGTCAGACGCCCGGGTCGGGGCCCTACTAGTAGGAGGGCTTGGCGAAATGATCGGCGAAACGGCGTAGACTCACCGTATGGCGAGCCTCATCGCAAAGATCCGCAAATGGTTGCGGCTCGGGAACGGCAAGAAGCCTTAACCGCCCGCGCGCTCTAGGTGGGTTAGGGTGTTCTAACTGGCCCTGCGGCCAGAACCCCGGCTGAAAGCCCGCAATCTCCCGACGCGCTATGGCGCGCGAGACGTAGGGGCTTAAGGCGAACAGGATTCGACGTGCAGGGCCAGCACTTCGTTGTGGCGAGCAGGCTAGGCCGCGAGCGGCACGGTCCGAGACGCTGGGGTTGGTGCGAAGCTCGGCCACGTCACTCCTCACGTCCTGCGACGAACGACGGGAACGGCGCTCTCGGAGGCCGGCGTTCCAGTTGCAGCGACCGCGGCCATGCTCGGTCACAGCGTCCAGGTGAACCACCGGGCGTACGTGAAGGCTCACGGAGACGCGCTCGAGCGTGTCGCGCACAGGAGCTCGTCGAGCTCGGACTAGGCGTTGCACCGACGTAGCACGGAACGATCGTGTCTCCCATCGGAGACATCCCTACCAACGAAAAGGCTCGTATTTGCGGGCCTTTTCCTCATGGAGCGTGCCGGGATCGAACCGGCGACCTCCGGCTTGCAAAACGTGCCCATCAGGTCGCGTTGAGTCGCCTCTGCTTGCCGATGCGGCATGAGCAGCGGGAACCGCCATATGGAGCGAACGTCGAGTTGCCCCTGGTCGCCGGGAGCGGTTTCCAACGCGTTTCCATTTCTGCAGTCGCGTTTTTGCCCCAATGCACACCTGGGTACACACCTCGGGCGAACCGGCACCCGCAAGCAGGGACCTTCGAGTCCAACTTGGACTACCACCTCCGC
Organism: Gaiellaceae bacterium; assembly: GCA_035514135.1. Classification (GTDB taxonomy): domain Bacteria; phylum Actinomycetota; class Thermoleophilia; order Gaiellales; family Gaiellaceae; genus GMQP-bins7. Next base: position 39,466 of record DATKBJ010000042.1, read on the forward strand.
TCATGCATGCCGGTGTCCACTTCCAATCACCCCAAACCTCCTCTCAAGCGTTCGTGACCAGCAGGGACGCTGTCACGGGGGCGGTACCGTTTGCGCTGTGTCGCGACACGACGAGCTTGAGCGGTACCGAGCCGCCCTCCGGCGACGGCTCATCACTGAATTCGTCGAGCGATGGGGTGTCTGCGAGCGGGGCCACGTTCTGACCGAGTTGAACCGCGACAGGCAGGGACGCTGCTGGTGCTGCACGCGCGCACACGAGCGAGCGTTCGAGAACCTGAGCGCAGGGTGGCGTGGCCAGGGAGCCCGGGTTAGTCGCCGCCGTCGATCGGACTAGCCGCGGCGAACTCGGCGACCGGATACCAACGTGCGAGGCGCTCCCGCTGATTCTGCTCGCGTGCCACGAGGCTCTGCGCCAGGCAGCCGAACTCGATCCGGTTGACATCTTGAGCTATGTGTGAAATGAATCGAGCTGCTGTCAGACGTACTGGAGTGTGACCACTTTTGACTGAAGCGCGAGCTCTGCGTTAGCCGCCGCGCTGGCGGACCGTACGCGGGTGCACCGCTTTCCGAAGTTGCGGTGGACCTCAACCATCGAGCAGGGGAGCTGCCATGCCATTCGCCTATCGCGCGCACGCGGCCTTCGTAAATCTCGATCCGGGCGAATTGATGCACTTCGATCTGCCCCCGACGACCGCGGGGGTGATTCTCATCAGGGGCACGTTCTACCCAGGCAGCGGAACCGACTTCCCGGGCGATCATTCCGGCGGCGGCACCATTCCCGGGCCAGTGCCGAGGATGGATTGGAACAGACTCGGCAACCTTGAGGAATTGCGCGGAGACGGGCTCGAGGTCGGCCGACGGGCCACCATTGCGCGCCGGCCAGCTGAGGGCTTGGATGCGAACGTCCTCGAGCCAGAAATCGGAGGTGGGAGCCGCCCGGCTGGCGAGCTCGTCTTCGAACTGTTCTACGGAGACCAGGTCGCGCAGCAAAAAGAAGACGGGCACCCGATCTTCTACGAAACCGCCAGCTCGGCCGCATCATGGTCGCTGCGCATTACTCGTAAGTTGGACACCTCGACGGATCGAAGGCGCTTCCGGATCGACGCCATCTACCCAAGTGTTCTTCCGCTGCTAGACAGGCGCATCCCGATGAGTACCTTGCGCCGCGGTTTTGAGCAAAACTGGAATGATGGGCACCAGTATGTCGAGGAGCTCTGGATCGAGAACAACATTGTCAATTGGCGCTTTGACAAAAAAGTCAGCACTCTCTACGACCTGCCACTTGATCTTGATCGTGAAGGAAGCCACGATCTCGGCGGAAGCACACTGGCCGCTATTCCCTTCATTTCAAAACAGAGTATCCAGTTCGGTGTCGGCTACGAGGATGGTCTGATAATTCCGCCGGCGACGTCAGCCACCAAAATCCCATACCTGTCACTCACGCTTAACCTCGCATGTAGGGACTCAAGGGAGATTGATGTCCTTGGCCCGGATAATGTGACCCTGCCTCAGAACTTTTCGGTCGAAGTCAGGCTCGAGCTCAGGCATACTCAAGGCATTATGATCTACAACCCTCGTGTCATGTTGTCGCAACATATCGAGGACAGCGTCAGCGGGTTTGATCTCGATATTCCTGGGAAATTACGAGGACTAGAACGCACACTGTTCAAGTTGCAATGGGCTGAAGGATATAACCGGTTCGATCGAGTCATGCGCCCTTGGTTTGTCGGCCACTACGAGGTCGTCGACGTGGAGTACGACCAGTCGACCGACGACATTGTGATCTGGCATGTTGGAAGACCCATCGCACTGGAGATGGTCACCGCGCCCGATGGCGGCGCCGGCGGTGGCGGCGGATGGGACGACCTACCCAGCCTGTTCGCCGAGGCGGATGACGAGAAATGGTTGTCGTCGGTGCCCGAGGTTCCGCTCCGCCTCCCTCCTAGGTCCACGCCGGGCGCGCTGGAGAAGATCGACCACATCGTCGTTCTGATGCAGGAGAACCGCTCCTTCGATCAGGTGTTCGGTTATCTCAGCAGGGATGCTGGCGACGCAGGCGTGGAAGGCTTGCTCCCAGGCGCCAACGCGCGAGACGTGAACGAGTACCGTCGCGACAGCGAGAACGCTCCGCGACAGTACCGCAGCACACTATCGAGCGACACGAGCTGGCCCTTCGCGCTCAACAATCCCTGTCACAGCCACGATTGTGTGACCGGCCAGATTTCGGGCGGCATGAAGTCCTTCGTCGCGGACTATGCCAGGCGGCTGGGCGCGAACGCACCAGTGAAGGACTTGCAACGGATCATGGACTATCACGGCGCAACGGAGCTGCCTGTCTTTGCGGAGCTCGCGCGGCAGTTCGCGATCTGCGACCACTGGTTTGCGTCGCACATCGGAGGTACCTTGCCGAATCGGCACGTCACCTTCACGGGCGACCTGAATCGAGATCGACACGACCTGCCGGAAGAGGATAACTCGGACTTCATGGGCTATGCCCCGTCCGAGCGGCTCACGTTCTTCGACCACCTGACCGCTCGTGGAATTTCATGGAAACTGTTCGAGCATGGATACAACATGCTGCGTCTATATCGTAAATACACATTCGACAACACCAATATTGTGGGCTTTAACGATGAGCAACTGGGCTTTGAGAAACTTGCGCGGGAGGGGGCGCTTCCGAGCGTTTCTTTCATCGAGCCGGACTACATCGAAGAGCCGTCTTCAAGCAATGATGACCACGCTCCTGCCGACATGCACAATGGCCAGATACTGGTTGCACGAATCGTCCGAGCAATGATGGGAAACAGCGATCAATGGGCGAAGTCGATGCTCATTATTACGTACGACGAGCACGGCGGATATTACGACCATCTCATCCCACCAGACGAAGTGGAAGTGACGAGTAATGGAGGGGTGACTATGCGCGAGATTCCGCCGCTTTCTAACTCGATCCGCCAGTTGGGGCCGCGCGTTCCCGCGATAGTCGTGTCGCCTCTTATCGATCCGGGAGTAAGCGGCGTGAACGTCTCTAAGACGGTCTATGAGCACACAACTATTGCGGCGACCATCCTCCGGCGATTTTGTTCTCCGCGCCCACCCCAGATGAGTGGCCGTGTTACTGCAGCGAATGATCTCCGCGAGCTCCTCACTCGTGATTCGGCACGACCCCAAACAGATTTCGCCGACACCCTCGCGATCATGGATGCCGTGGCCAGCAGCCCCGTGCGGCAGTCGCCCGGCGCGGAGCACTCGCCCGTGCCGATACGCAAGCTGGATGCCAGTGCTGATCTCGAGGACTTCAAGCAAGACTTCCACGGTTTCATTGCCTATGCGTCAGCCGTCACTGGGCGATCGGAGAGCGCCGGGCGCATCGAACCCGTCGTGCCCGTCGCGCCACAGCCCGGCCAGCTGCTCTTCTACCGCGACTCGACCCAGAACGGAACCGGCGACGTCTCGAGTCCCGCGGTCATCGGCCTCGGTGGATGGCAGGCCTTCAAGTTCCTCTTCTCCGGCGGCAACGGGATCATCTACGCGGTTCCCGGCTAGCTTTCCCGCCCGTCAGTCATTTCTCCATCGTCGGTCTGGGACCCGAAAGGGCAGTTCGTAACAAGTGTCACATCAGCCCGGCAGAGAGAGTAGGATGGTGGGACTGGCCCTGCGGCCAGAACCCCGGCCGAAAGCCCGCAATCTCCCGACGCGCTATGGCGCGCGAGACGATGGAGCTCAGGCGAACAGGATTCGACATGCATGGCAGCACTTCGTTGTGCTGAGGAGTGCCTTGCCTGCGCGCCCGATGTGAAACGGTTGCTTGCTGATCCTGAGCGCTTCCGTGAAGTGGAAGCCGAGATTCGTGGGCGTCGGACGAAGCTTCACGAAGTCGGCAAAGCGCCGAGGCGGAAGGTCATCGCCATGGCGAAGGCTGACGAGGAACTGAGCAAGCGTCGCGCGCGGAAGGCGAGCGGTAAGCCAATTTCGGCTAGGAAAGCAAAGGAGGGGGAAAATGTCTCAGCCTAGGCAACCAAACCCGCATGAATGCAGGGATTTTGATGGAGCGTGCCGGGATCGAACCGGCGACCTCCGGCTTGCAAAGACCGCAGCTTTCGGCTCCGTAGCAGTGAATACAGCCTAAGAGGCAAACTGCGCGGCAATCTCTCCGCTATGCTTGACGCCGTCTACCAAAACGCCCGGCACCGCTTACACGGCCCCGGGCCACGACACCGAGGAGGAACCCCCTCGATGCCTGTCAAGCGTAACGGGAAGCTCCCGAAGGGAATCATCGAGCGGCACGCGAGGAACTGCTCGATCACCAAGGGTGGCCAGAAGTGCTCGGCCGGGGAGGTCTGCAAAGGGCCTACCTACCAGGCGCAAGTCCGCGACAGACGGACCGGCCGGCGTGAGCGGAAGTCGTTCGCGACCGTGCAGGAGGCGAAGGACTGGCGCACGGAGACGTTGCTCGCGATCCGCCGACGGGAGCATCAGACGGAGGCACAGCTCTCGCTCAGGGCGGCTTGGGAGGACTGGTACGCGGGGGCGACGGCGAGCCCGCCGACCGTGCGCCCGCGGCGGAGTGCGCAACCGTTCAAACCGAGCGTCCTCCGCGGCTACGAGATGCACATGCGTACCCACGTGCTGCCGGAGCTCGGCGGGCGAAGGCTGCGCGAGATCACGCGCGTCGACCTGGCACGGTTGGCCGAGCGTCTACAAGGGGAAGGGCTCGCGCCGGGAACGATCGCCAACGCGATCATGCCGCTGCGGGCGCTCTACCGCCGGGCGGTCAACCTCGGGCTGGTGCGGGTGAACCCGACGACGGGCTTGGATCTTCCCGGCGGGGCTGTGAATCCGCGAGAGCGAGCCGCGAGCCCGGAGGAGGCCCGCGAGCTGCTCAGCGCGCTGCCCGAGGATGTGCGCGTGGTCTTCGCGACGGCGTTCTACGCGGGGCTGCGGGTTGGTGAGATCCAGGCCTTGCGGTGGCAGGACGTGAACCTCGCGGATGGCACGATCCATGTGCGGCGCGCGTGGGATGAGCGGGAGGGCGCGATCGAGCCGAAGTCCAACGCTGGCCGGCGACGTGTGCCGATCATCGGACTTCTCCGGGACGA
>DATKBJ010000043.1:0-9740 GCA_035514135.1 Gaiellaceae bacterium
TCTGGTAGTTCCGTCGCATTCTCGGTTCTCCGCCGGGGGTGGGCATCCCTCTTTCGGGTGTGACCCCGAGGGACAGGCCCGGGTTGGAGATATGGGATGCTGACGGACGTAGCTACGCAATGAGCCCACGCCGGAAGCCGACCGCTACGGCGTGGGCTCTACTTCTTGCCTGAAGCTTCGCCAGCAAGTGGCGGACGTGCGACTTCACGGTCTCTTCCGAGAGGAAGAGACTTTCTCCGATCTCTCTGTTGACGAGACCGTCCGCGACGAGCTGGAGGACCTGGATCTCGCGCGCGGTGGGATCCTGCCCGACCTCCCGCGCCGAGGGAGGCGTGAATGGAATGACCGCTCCGCGGCGGGTCGAGCTACGTCGCGCAGCAGCCGCCTCGAAGCGACGGCTGTGATCGCGGTATCGATCCAGAATTTCTTTACGCTCAGCGGCGTCCACAAGTCCTGTATCGGCCTCGCGCACGTACTCCATTAGATCCCGCCTTCGGTTCCCGTCGCTCGAACGGGGTAGCCGTATCGGGGAGGCGACGACTACGCCGCGTCGCGCACCTCCGATTGAATCTGGCCGGTCTTGATCTGCTCCGCGTAGTGGCATGCGACGACGTGACCCAAGGACTTTGCACGGACGACGAGAGGCGCGGACTCGTTCGCAACGACCGAAGCCCGCTCGCGCGGGCTCATGTCGACTACCACCACCTGAAAGCGGCCGACCGCGGCCGCGGGTTGTCAGTCCCTTCGGTCTAGGCGGCGAGGCCCGCGAGATCCCGAAGGGCCTCGAGACGCTTGAGCGCCTGGCCCTCGAGCTGGCGGACGCGCTCGCGCGTGAGGTCGAGCTCATGGCCGATCGCCTCGAGCGTCCACGGCTCGCCCTCGAACCCGAAGCGGAGCTCGAGGATCCGCCGCTCGCGCTCGGGGAGCGCGTCGAGCGCACGCCGAATGCTCTGCCGACGGAGGGACTCCTCGGCCTCGTCGAACGGGTCCGCGGCCTCGCGGTCGGCAAAGAGATCTCCCAGCTCGCCCTCGTCGTCCGCCCCGACCGTCTGGTTCAGCGAGACCGACGCATGAGCGGCCCCGAGCGCTTCGTCGACGTGCTGGAGCGGAAGGCCGGTTGCCTCCGCGAGCTCCTCCTTCGTCGCCTCGCGCCCCAGCTCGACCTCGAGCCGACGCGCGGCGCGGGAGAGCTTCTGCTGGCGCTCGACCACGTGGACGGGCACGCGGATCGTGCGGGCGTGGTTCGCCACGGCGCGCTGCACCGACTGGCGGATCCACCATGTCGCATACGTCGAGAACTTGAAGCCACGGCGCCAGTCGAACTTCTCGACCGCGCGGTTGAGCCCGAGCGTCCCCTCCTGGATGAGGTCGAGGAACGGCACGCCCAGCCCGCGATAGCCCTTCGCGATCGACACGACCAGTCGAAGGTTCGACTCGATCATGACACGCTTCGCGACGGGGTCGCCGCGCTCGATGCGCTTCGCGAGCGCGACCTCCTCCGCGGCCGTCAGGAGCTTGTGGCGACCGACATCCGCGAGGAACAGCTGAAGGCTGTCGGCAGCGCCGGAGACCGGGCCGGCCTCGTACTTCTGGGCGGCCTCTTCCTTCTCGGAGTCGGCGTCGGGCTGTGTGATCTCGATGTTGTGCGCTTCGAGCTCGCGCTGGAGCAGCTCGGCATCTTCCTCGCCGATGTCGTGCTCGAGCACGAACGCTTCGAGCTCGGGGGCCTCGAGCTGGCCACCGTGCTCCTCGGCGCGCTCCATCAGCGCCTTCACGTGCTCCGATTCAAAGAGTTCGATGAGCTGGTTCTGCGTCAACGTCCTGTTAGTCCTTTCGAATCTGTACTGGAGTGCGACAAACCTACGAAGTGTACGGCGGATTTTTGGCTGTTTCCAGGGTTAACCGGTTTGAGTCAGGTCACAAGCTCGGAACGTTCATGTCCCACTTCTGTATTCCGTCGCTGACGTGTCAGCGGTGCCTGGACGAACGCACAGAGCCTGGTCGGCTCACTCCACCTGAGACGTTGCCGCCCCGGTGCAAGTTAGATCATGACCCCTCGGACGGACGACGAAAACCCCTTCCGGGGAGGCTTTACTCGCTCTTAGCGCGTCTTTCGGCGAGCAACTCGACTGCTCGCTCGAGTGTAGTCCCCTCTGGAGTGTCGCCCCGCCGGAGGCTGGCGTTGGTCTCGCCGTCCGTCACATACGGCCCGAAGCGGCCGTCCTTGATGACGATCGGCTTACCTCCCGCCGGATCGGATCCGAGCTCCCTCAGCGGTGGTTTCGACGCGCCGCGGCCTCGGCGCTGCTTCGGCTGAGCCAGGACGGTCTCTGCTTCTTCGATGGTGAGCGTGAGGAGTTGCTCCTCCGACTCGAGGGAGCGCGTCTCGGCGCCTCTCTTGACATACGGCCCGTACCGCCCGTTCGCGACGAGGATCTCCTCACCGTCGGTCCCCTCGAGGGCTCGCGGCAATGTGAGGAGGCGTACCGCGTCTTCGAGCGTCATCGTTTCGAGTGACATCGACTTGAAGAGCGACGCGGTCCGAGGCTTACCGTCCTCCCCTTCGGGGAGCACCTCGGTCACGTACGGCCCGTAGCGGCCGTCCTTGGCAGCGATCTTCCAGCCCGTCTCCGGGTGCGTCCCGAGGATGCGCTCCGCGCCTGACGGCTGGGCGAGCAACTCCTCGGCTCGCGCGGGCGAGAGCTCGTCGGGTGCCACGTCGTCCGGCAGGCTCGCCCGCTGGTCTCCTCGCTCGAGGTACGGCCCGTAGCGCCCGACCCGAACGACGATGTCCGAGCCGGGTATCACAATCGAGTTGACATCGCGGGCATCGATGCCTTCGAGATGGTCGGTAACGAGTGCATGAAGCCCGGGGTCGCCGTCGCCGAAGTAGAACCGCCCGAGCCATGCGACGCGCTCCTCGCTCCCTGTCGCGATGCGGTCGAGATCGTCCTCGAGCCTGGCGGTGAAGTCGTAGTCGACGAGCCGGTCGAAGTGCCTCTCGAGGAGCTGTGTCACCGAGAATGCGACGAACGTCGGCACGAGGGCGGTACCTCTCTTGTAGACGTAGCCCCGGTCGAGGATCGTTCCCATGATCGATGCGTAGGTCGACGGGCGGCCGATGCCGCGGTCCTCGAGCGCCTTCACGAGACTCGCTTCGGTGTACCGGGCGGGCGGGCTCGTCTCGTGGCCGTTCGGCTCGAGAGCCGACGCCTGCAGGGTCTGGCCGACCGTGAGCGCGGGCAATCGCCGCTCCTCTTCCTCGTCCTCGGTCGGCTCGTCCCGGCCCGACTCGTACGCCTTGAGGAATCCCGGGAACGTGATCACCGTGCCGCTTGCACGGAAGGTCGCAGCGCGTGCGTCGGCTGTCGAGCCTCCGAGCTCGATGACGACCGTCTGGCCGCTCGCGTCCTTCATCTGGGACGCGACGGTCCGCTTGAAGATGAGGTCGTAGAGCGCATGCTCGTCGCGTGACAGCTCGCCGCGGAGCTCGTCCGGCGTGCGGAATACGTCGCCGGCGGGCCGGATCGCCTCGTGAGCCTCTTGTGCATTCGCGACCGCGCGCTCGTAGCGCCGCGGCTCGGCGGGCACCGTCTCCTGCCCGTAGACCCGTGCTGCGTGGGCGCGAGCGGCCTTCAGTGCAGCGTCCGAAAGCGTCACCGAGTCGGTTCGCATATAGGTGATGTGGCCGTTCTCGTAGAGCCGCTGCGCAAGGCTCATCGTCGTCTGGGACGAGAAGCGGAGCTTCCGGCTCGCCTCCTGCTGCAGCGTGGACGTTCGGAACGGCGCCGCGGGCCGTCGCGTGTACGGCTTCTCGTCGACCTTCTCGACGGTGAACGGCTCCCCCTCGAGGGCGCGGGCGATCGACCGCGCGTCGTCCTCATCGAGCACGAGGACATCGGCCGACGTCGGCGCGCCGCTCTCGCCGAAGTCTCGACCGTGCGCGACACGTCTCCCGTCGACCCTCGAGAGTCGCGCTTCGAACGACCCCGGCTCGAACGTGCCGAGGATGTCCCAGTAGGCAGCCGCGACGAACCGCATCCGTTCGCGCTCGCGGTCGACGACGAGCCGCGTCGCCACCGACTGCACGCGACCGGCCGACAGCCGCGGCATGACCTTCTTCCAGAGAACGGGCGAGACCTCGTACCCGTAGAGGCGGTCGAGGATCCGGCGCGTCTCCTGTGCGTCGACGAGCCGGTCATCGATCTCTCGCGTCTCCGAGACGGCGCGCGTGATCGCGTCCTTGGTTATCTCGTGGAACACCATCCGCCGCACCGGGACCTTGGGCTTCAAGACCTGCACGAGATGCCAGGCGATCGCCTCGCCCTCGCGATCCTCGTCCGTCGCGAGCAGAAGCTCGTCCGCGTCCGCGAGGCGCTTCTTCAGGTCGGCGATGATCTTCTTCTTGCCGGGGTCGACGACGTAGTACGGCTCGAATCCGCCGTCGACGTCGACACCGAGCGCGCCGAAACGCTTCCGCTCGGCTTCCGGGACGTCCTTCGCGCGATCCGGAAGGTCCCGCACGTGGCCGACACTCGACCCGACGGCGTAGCCGCTGCCGAGGTAGCCCTCGATCGTCCGCGCCTTGGCGGGTGACTCGACGATGACGAGACTCTTGCCCATGGGCGCAACACGTTAGCGCCGCGGTCGACGGTCATCCGAGCGTGATACTGCTCGCGTGGCTTCTCCGCCCCGCCCGAGCTGGCTCTACCTCCTCGTCGGAGCGCTGAGTTGGCCCGTCGTGAAAGTGGTGTTCCGACACCGTGCGACGGGTGTCCAACACGTCCCGGCGGTCGGCGGATTCGTTCTTGCGGCGAACCACTGGTCGAACTTCGACCCCTGGCCGCTCGCGATTCCGTTCTTCCCGCAGCGCTTCTTTCGCTTCATGGCCAAGTCGGAGCTCTTCTGGTTTCCTCTGAGCCTGGTGATCAGGGCCGGCGGTGGGTTCAAGGTGCGGCGCGGAGAGCAGGACGACGATGCCATCGCCACGGCCGTGGGCCTGGCGCGCGACGGCCACGCCGTCGTGATGTTCCCGGAGGGAACCCGCCGCTCGAAAGGCATTCACAAGAAGCACGAAGCACGCTGGCGATCGGGCGCTGCGCGCATCGCGATCGAGGCCGAGGTGCCGCTGGTCCCGGCCGGTATCGTAGGCACGGAGCGGCTCGCGCGCCTCGGCCCGCTCCGTGTCGCGTACGGCACGCCGATCGAGACGAGCGATCTCGTCGAGCTCCCGGTTGCGGAGGCCGCGCGCGTAGCAACGGATCGTCTCGTCGAGGCAGTCACGGAGCTCGAGCGGGGGCTCGCGTGAGACCGCTGCTCGTGATCGACGGAGACTCGTTTGCGCATCGGGCTTACCACGCGCTTCCGAAGTCGATGCGGCGCGAGAACGGGCGGCCCGGGAACGCTCTGATCGGGTTCACCGACATGATGCTGCGCCTCGTGCGTGGTGAGCGGCCGCGCACGCTGCTCGTCGCGTGGGACACCTTGCATACGCCCACCTATCGCCACACGGCACTCGAGGCGTACCAGAGCGGGCGGGTCTTCGAGGAGGAACTGCTGGAGCAACTCGACCTTCTTCCGGAGCTCGTCGGCGCCACCGGCTTCGCGTTCGCAAAAGCGCCCGGGTACGAGGCCGACGACTTCCTCGCGGCTGCCGCCACCAGCGAAGAGGCGGCCGGGGGAGCGACGCTCGTCGCGACGTCGGATCGGGACGCCTTCCAGCTCGTGACCGACCGAATCACTGTTCTGCAGCCGACGCGCGGCGCGCCGCCGAATCGCATCGGGCCTGCCGAGGTACGCGAGCGGTACGGCGTCGACCCGGAGCAGGTGCCGGACTTCATCGCGCTGCGTGGAGACCCGTCCGACCGCATCCCTGGGGCGCGGGGAATCGGAGAGAAGCGCGCGGCCGAGCTCCTCCGCCAGTACGGGTCGCTCGAGGCGTTGCTGGATCAGGGTCGTTTGGCAACAGAGGCCGACGCGCTCCGTCTCTACCGCCGGATAGCAGCCATGGATCGAACAGCTCCACTGCCTCCTTTGCCGGACGTCATGCCCGACTGGCGAGGTGCCGCGACTCACGCGCGGGGCCTCGGGCTCCCACAGGTGGCCCGTCGGCTCGAGGAGGCGCTCGATTGGACGTGATCAGCCACCCCCGGTTCGTCGACCTCCACGCACCCATCGGCGCCGCGAACCCGGAGTTTCCCCGACGGCTGGAGGTGCTCCACGAGCGGTTCACGCAGTTCACCATGGGCGAAGTCGCAACCCGGGCGCAGATCGACCTTGTCCACGCTCCCGAGTACGTCGACGCGATCGAGGCGATCACCGACCAGGTCTGGCTCGATCCGGACACGTACGCGGCGAGCACGACGTGGGAGGCAGCGTGCCTCGCCGCGGGATGCGCGATACGTGCCGTGGAGGTCGGTGGATTCGCGCTCGTACGCCCACCCGGTCATCATGCGCTGCGGTCGCAGGCGATGGGGTTCTGCATCTTCGCGAACGTAGCGATCGCCGCTCGGCACGCTCAGCGTGAGCTGGGTCTCGATCGGGTTGCCGTCGTCGACTTCGACGTCCACCACGGGAATGGCACCGAGGCGCTCTTCCGCGCAGACCCGTCGGTCATGACCGTGTCGCTCCACCAGTGGCCGTTCTGGCCCGGCACCGGGGGGCCGGACGCGAATGCGGAGGGCATCGTCAACGTCCCGCTCGCGGCGGGCTCAGGCGACCGCGAGTACATGCAGGCGTTCGTGGAAGTCGTCGAACCTTCCGTGACGGCGTTCGCCCCAGACCTCGTGATCGTCGCGGCTGGCTTCGACGCTCACCTCGACGACCCACTCGCCGAGATGGCTGTCACAGCCGACGGGTTTCGCGAGATGGCTGCGCGCTGCGCCGCGTTGGCTCTGCGGACGGCCGCAGTGCTCGAGGGCGGTTACAACCTCGAGACGCTCCCGGATCTCGTCGAGGCCGCGCTCGAAGGGTTCGAGAGCTCGTAGGCGTCTGGCGCGCCCGGCGCTACGCCGCGCGCGCCGGCGAGCCGCCCGAGCGCCTCGCGCCGCGACGACACGCCGAGCTTCTTGAGGAGGCTCTTGACATGCGAGCGGACGGTGTGCTCGGAGATGAAGAGACGCTGTGCGATCTCGTCCGTGCCGAGATGCTCGTCGAGGAGGAGGAGCACTTCGACCTCGCGTGCCGAGAGCACGCGCGTAATCTCCTCCGGCACGCCGCTGACACGGCCGCCGTCGCGGACGCGGTCGAGCAGTCGGCGGGCGACTCCGCCCGAAAGCGCGGCGTCCCCCCGCGCGACTCCGCGCAGGAAAGCTGCGATCTGCTCCGGCGGCTCCGTCTTCAGCAGATAGCCGGATGCTCCGGACCGAATCGCGGCGAGCAGGTTCTCCTCGGAGTCCGACGCCGTGAGCACGACGACCTCGGACTCGGGTGCGATCTCGCGGATCTGCGGAAGCGCCGTCAGCCCGTCCATTCCGGGCATCGTGAGATCGAGGAGCACGATGTCGGGCTTCAGCAACCCCGCCTTGGCGATCGCATCGGACCCCTCCTCGGCCTCGCCGACGACGTCGAAACCCTGTTGTGCGAGGAGCGCCGCGAGCGCGTCGCGGGTGAGCGGGTGGTCGTCGACGATGAGCACGCGCTCCTTCATGGCCCTCTTATCGGCACGGCGCGCGGTGCCGACAAGTGAACCGTGGATGGAGCACGCGCTCAGAGCTACCGCTCATGGCTCTTCGGCGAGTGCCTCCTCGTGTGCTTGCTTGCCGCGGGAACGGCGCTGTTCGCTGCAAGCGACTCGCTGAGTCCCGTCTACGAACTGCAAGACGTGCGGCTCGTGTTCGACACTGCGGTTGCGGTCGTTGCCGTCTTCGTCTGCGTGCTGACGAGCATCCGGTTCCTCGTCGAGGGCCGGACGCTCGACCTGCTGCTCGCAGGCGGCTTCTGGAGCATCGCGCTCGGGACGGTCGCCTTCGGGCTGGTGCCGGTCCTCGCTGGGGGCTCGCTCACGTCGAACGCCGCCTGGCAGTACATCGGAGCGCGGCTCCTGGGTGCCGGACTCATCGCGGTCGCGCCGTACACGGACGGACGCCTGGCTGCGCGTCGGCGCGGTCTCGTCGCGGTGGGTGCGGGAGTTGCTGGGCTCCTTGCGCTCGGAACGATCGGCATGCAGGTTCCGGGAGGGGCGATTCAGATCACCGGCGAGCTCGTGGCGGGTTCGTACGTTCGCGTTGCTGCGTCGCTTCTCGTGCTGCTGTGGCTCGTCGCGCTCGTCGGATTCGGACTGCGCTACCGGCGCCACGGAAGGGACCTCGACAGCTGGATGTGCCTCGCTGCGACGCTCGCCGTGTTCGCCGACCTCCACCTCGTGCTGACGCCTGTGGTCTCGAACGACTTCGTCCTGCAGGGTGACTTCCTTCGGGTTCTCGCGTACGGGATCCTCGGTGTCGGTGTGTGGAGGGCGATCAGCCACGCCGAGTTCGGCCGTGCCGTGGCCGACGAGCGGGCGCGTGTTGCCCGCGACATCCACGACGGGCTCGCGCAGTACCTCTTCGCTATCTCGACTCAGGTCAGCATGCTCGAGTCGGGCGCGCCGCTCGACGAGGTGCTCCCTCGGCTGAAACGCGCCGCGACCTGTGCGCAGCAGGAGGCCAGGTTCGCAGTGCTCGCTCTGTCGTCAGCGGGAGGCTCGGAGCGGTTCGACTCGGCGCTCAGGCGCTACGTCGACGTTCTGACCGCAGATGGCGAGCTCGAGGTCGACGTCGACGTCGACCCCCACGTTCGACTGGCGCCCGACGAGCAGATCGAGGTGTTCAGGATCGTCCAGGAAGGGCTTGGAAACGCCCGCCGGCACGCGGAAGCGCAGCGCGTCGAAGTCTCGATCTCGCAGCGCACGGGACGGCGGGTCGTCCTCGTCTCGGACGACGGTGTCGGCTTCGACGAGGCGGCGAGCCCGACCGGCCAAGGGATCGCGAACATGCGCTTGCGTGCGACGGCGATCGAGGGCCAGCTCACGCTCCGCTCCGGCCTCGGTCGTGGGACGGCGATCGAGGTTGTGCTCCGCGCCGCCTAGCGTCGTACAGATTCGAGTCGTACTCGCAACAAGCTTTGTACACTTGCCAGGTGACTTCTGGCTATATCCGCATCGGCGAGCTGAGTAGGCGCACGGGCATCAGTCCTGAGCTCTTGCGAGCGTGGGAGAGACGGTACGGGCTGTTCGAGCCGGATCGTTCGCCGGGCCGATTCCGACTCTACTCCGACGCTGATGTGAGTCGCGTCGAAGCCATGCGAGCTCAGATCGCCGGTGGTCTGGCCGCAGCAGAGGCGGCTCGACGGGTTCTCGCCTCGTCGCCGATGCGCTCGACGCAGGAGGCGCCGGCTCCTGTGCTCGAGGAGCCCATTCGTGCGCTACGGGCCGCCTTGGTCGAGTTCGACGAGGTCGGCGCGCACGGCGCGCTCGATCGGCTCATCGCGTCGCTCAGTCTCGAGACGTTTCTCCGCGATGTCGTCCTGCCCCTGTTGCGGGAGATCGGCGAGGGGTGGGAGCGCGGCGAGATCACGATCGCGCAGGAGCACTTCGCGAGCTACCTGATTCGCGGCCGCCTGATGGCGTTGGGCCGAGGGTGGGGGCGTGGTTCGGGGCGTCACGCGTTGCTCGCTGCGCCAGCGGGTGAGCAGCATGACCTCGGCCTGGTCGTGCTCGCGCTCGTTCTGCGCGACCATGGCTGGCGCGTGACCTTCCTGGG
>DATKBJ010000044.1:0-11102 GCA_035514135.1 Gaiellaceae bacterium
GCCGACGGGAGCATCGGCTTCATCGCCGGGCGCGAGGCGCGACCAGAACCGAACGCGCGCGAACGCGAGAGCGCCGCTCGCACGCCCCGCCATGTCGCCCCGCGCAAGAGGCGACGTACGGCTGGGCGGGTACGATCGTGCTCGAGAAAGCTCGCTATCTTGACTCTGACGCGCGAATGGTCGAAGGCGAAACCCAGCATCTGCGCATCCTGATCGCGAACGAGCGGCGGGACCGGCTCGAACTGCTGGCGCAGGTCATCGTCGCGCTCGGGCACGAGGTGATCGCCCGCGAGGTCGACGTCAGAGCAGTCGGCGCCGTGACCGCGCGGGAACGGCCCGATGTCGCCCTGGTCGGGCTCGGGCTCTCCTCGCAGCACGCGCTCGAGCTGATCGAGCAGATCGTCCACGAATCCAGCTGCCCCGTGATCGCGCTGCTCTCCGCCGAGGACCCTGCCTACGTCCGCGAAGCGGCCAAACGCGGCGTCTTCGCCTACCTCGTTGACACCACCCCCGAGGAGCTGCAGGGCGCGATCGACGTCACCCTGCAGCGCTTCACCGAGTACCACAACCTGCAGGGAGCGTTCGGGCGCCGGGCGGCGATCGAGCAGGCAAAGGGGATCCTCATGGCTCGCCACGTGATCGACGCCGACAGTGCGTTCGCGATGCTGCGCGAGCACTCCCAGCACAACGACCGCAAACTCGCCGATGTCGCCGCCGCGATCGTCGACAGTCACCTCCTGCTCGTGCCGTCGGTGCCGCAGCCGGACGCGGCGTAGCGCGGACGGAGCAGAGGCCCGGCTCCGCGACTGTCGCAAGCAAGAGCAAGACAATCCTTCCGCCGGGTTTTCGCGCCCAGGGCCCTCGACGCGATCGGGGGATCAAAGCGGGGTCTTCCTGCACCGATAGATCGTGGTGAAGATCTCGATGACCGCGCGCCCTGACGCCCCGGACTGGGGGCAGCCCACCGGCTGGCGGCGGCGAGCGCTGAACGGTTCACCGCACGCGAGTCCTTCTCCCCGTTGAAGGCGGCCGAGCGCTGGGACGTCCCGAACTCTGACTCGCAGCCCAGGAGCCTAGCCGTGAGCGCGGTCTTGCCTAGCTCCCGCTACCGCCTGCTCCAGCGTTCAATCTGTAGTCGTCCTCAGCCGCCTGGACATGTGACCGAAATGTGGACACAGCCCGTTCAGACGGGTGGCGATCCGTTGCCTTTCTACCGCCTTAGGTACCTCAACAACGCCGATTGGGCCAACGGAGTGCAACCGCAAGCCGACGGCACCTCGCCACTCGAACGTCGGAGGGGGTCGACGGTTCGAGTCCGCCAGAGGGCTTGGCTCTACGGCTGCTGCTGCTGCTCAGCTCATCGCTTTCTTCACGAGCTTGCTGATCCTGGCCTCGTCAGCGGCGGTCAACTCCTTCAGCGCGAACGCGGTCGGCCACATGGCGCCTTGGTCGAGATTGGCCTTGTCGCTGAAGCCGAGCGTCGCGTACCTCGCCTTGAACTTGTGCGCGCTCTGGAAGAAGCAGATGACAGCGCCGTCCTTCGCGTACGCGGGCATCCCGTACCAGGTTCTCGGCGAGAGGTCCGGCGCGGTGGCCTTGACGAGCGCGTGGAGCCGCTCGGCCATGACACGGTCCGGTTCGGGCATCTCGGCGATCTTGGCGAGCACGTCGCGTTCCCATCGGCCTTGCCCGCTCGCCCGCGGCGGCGCGCGGAACCCGCCTTCGGCTCCTGAGCGCGCTCCTTCATCGCGGCGCGTTCCTCGTCGGTGAATCCGTCGGACGCCTTGGCGCTGGCGCGCGTCGCGGACGGCTCCTTCTTTCCCGGTCTCTTCTCAGCCATTGCGAAGCACCTCCGTTCCGAACGCGGATCAGGGTACCCGCCGGATCGCGGACGAGGCTGAAGGTGAGAGGGCTCCTCGGAGCCCTCTCACTTCAGGGAAGACCCGCCCCGAGCCGGCGTCTCATCCCCAGCCCGGAGCCGCTGACTCGTCCGACCAGATCAGCAGCGGCGCGACTTCTTCGTCAGCACGATGGGCCCGCTTCCTGCCTGCGTCACGGTTGCTGCCACGGTGAGCCGGCCGGTGAGCCCCGTCATCGGGACGCGAGCGCTGTACGGCGCGCGGGCGTCGTTGACGACCCTGCTGCCCTTCGGGCCCCTGACTTGGAAGCGCACACGTTGCGTCCTCGCGATGTCGGAAGGCGTCACCGTGGCCACGAGCGCTCCCCCCGTGCAGCGAACCGCGAGCACCGGCTCGCAGGCACCACGCGTGAGTGCGACGGAGATGTTGTCCGCATAGCCGTAGTTGCTCGAGCTGCCACCGCTTTCGGCCGTGATCGTGACGCGCAACTGGCGCGTGTTGCGGGGCACGGCAGACTGCACCGCGCGCCGGAGCAACGTCGTCACGGCCTTCCGGTGGCTCTGCACCACCGGCCCTGCCTGCACCTGGCCGAGACGCGCCTCGTCCTCGCCCAGGAACTCGACCGTGACGCGTGCCCTGCCGGGCTGGTCTCTGTACCCCCCGAGGTACGCCGAGAGGCACGCCTTCACCCCGCCGCCGTCGATCTCGGACGCCGCCCCGCTCACGGCGATCGTCTGGAACGAGGTCGAGAGCGTGCTCGGGTAGCCGCCTCCGAAGAAGCTCCTGCCGCCCCCGATCGCCCTCGCGACCGCCACGTCCGGGTAACGACTGTCAGGGCCGTAGCGAATGACCTGGATCGGATTTCCGTACGGCTTCGCTCCCTCCCCCTTCGTCCAGCCGTTCGGGGCGATGTTGCGCGTATGGAAGTCGCCGCCGAGGTTCGCTTCCCCGCCGGGGTTCTTCACGAGATTGCCGGCCGGTATTGCCTGCTGCTCGGCGGCGCCCGGACCAGCCGCCGCCAGAACGACCGATCCGATGACGACGAGCCCGAGGGTCGCCGCGACTGCGATGGAACGACGTGTCATTGACCTCTCCTATCGTTGGATTGCCGGGCTCCCGCTACGGGCACGTGAGACGCACGACCCCCTCGCCGGTGTAGACATGCTGGTTCGCCGACTCGTCGAGTTCGCGGAAGGTCTGCGTCCAGGTGAGCGTCGAGCCGTCGACCGTCGCCGGGTCGGCTCCTTCCGCCACGCGGCTCACGATCACGTAGATCTGGTCGCCGTTCGGGAACTGGAGCGAGGCCTGCGACTGCGACCAGTTCTCGCCGAGGTAGAAGTTGCCGATCTCGAACTCGGAGCCCTCGACGCTCGTCCCCGAGGCCGAGAAAGTGCCGGCGGGCTCCCCCTCGCATTCGGTGACCGTGATCGCGAACGAGCGGCCGTCGTCGAGCACGAGCGTTCCCTGACCCGGTGCGTGTGCGGGACCATCGGCCGCGGCGCCGCCGGCTGAGTCCGCCTCTGCCTCGTCGGTGGTCTCGGCGGTCTCCGGCTGGGTCTCCGCGGTCTCGATCTCGGCTACGTCCTCGGATGCCGCGTCGTCACCACCGCCACAGCCGGCGAGGGCGATCGCAAGCAGCGCGCACGCGACCAACAGGACTGAACGGATCGAGATTCGACGGATGCGCACTCCCTCCGGCGAGCGTAATGGGTGTCGCCAAACGGGCACCAAACCCGGCCGTGCCATGATGTGCACGGTCGGGGCGAAGGAGATGGACTTGCGGATCGAGGTGCTCGGCCCGCTGCGCGTCACCGGGCCAGGGGAGATCGAGCTCGTGCGGTCGTCGCACCGGCGTCTGTTGTCGATCCTCGTGCTCGACGCGAATCGGTCGCTCGCGACCGCCGTCCTGATCGACCGACTCTGGGACGGTGAGCCTCCGAAGACCGCCAGGGCGAGCCTGCAGATGCACGTCTCGGCGCTCCGCAAGCTCCTCCCTGCCGGCACCATCGTGACGGAGACCACGGGGTACCGACTCGACCTGGATGAGCACGGTCTCGACGCCGCGGACTTCCAATGGCTCGCCACTGAATCCCACCGCGCCGCACGCCGAATGGAGTGGGAGCCAACTCTCGCGACGGCCGAATCGGCTCTCTCCATGTGGCGGGGCGACCCCTATCCGGACCTCGTCGACGACGAGTTCGCCCAGGCCGAGATCAAGCGACTCGAGGAGCTCTGCTTTTCGCTCGTCGAGCTGAGAACGGAAGCTCTCCTCGAGCTCGGGCGCGCCGCCGAGGCGTTACCCGACCTCGAACAGCTCGTCGTGGCACATCCGCTACGGGGCCGCCTGTGGGAGCAGCTCATGCGCGCCCGCTACCGGCTCGGACGCAACGCCGAAGCGCTGGGCGCCTACCGCCAGGCATGGGCTGCATTCGCCGAGATCGGCCTCGAGCCGAGTGGCAGTCTGCGTCGCCTGGAGCGAGAGATTCTGCTCCACGGCGGGAACTCGACAGCGCAGGTACCGAACAACCTCCCCGTCGAGCTCACGCAATTCGTCGGCCGGGAGAGCGAGAGCACCCTAGTCCGCCGACTCCTCGACGAAGGGCGTCTCGTCACGCTCACCGGGGTCGGCGGCGCAGGGAAGACACGGCTCGCTCTCCGCGTCGCACTCCAGACGCTCGACGTGTTTCGAGACGGGTGCTGGCTCGTCGAGCTGGCGCCGGTTCGCGAAGACGAGCTCGTCCCGCTCGAGGTCGCCGGTGCGATCGGCCTTCGCGCTCACGAGGAAGACGTCCTCTCGAGCGTCACGGCCGCGATCCGGCGGGACGAGGCTCTGATCGTGCTGGACAACTGTGAGCACGTGCTCCCAGGCGCAGCGGCCGTCGTACGGGCGCTCCTCGAGGCATGCCCGCACGTCAAGGTCCTCGCCACGAGCAGAGAGCCCCTGAAGGTGCCGGGCGAGTTCGTCTTCGACGTGCCGCCGCTGCCGTTCCCGGCCACGGACGACGGTCAGCTGATGGACTTCGACGCCGTCCGCCTGTTCGACGAGCGGGCGTCCCGCGTGCGGCCGTCGTTCGTGATCGACGGCGCGAGCTCTGCGGCCGTCGGCCGCATCTGCCGCCAGCTGGACGGCATCCCGCTCGCGATCGAGCTCGCAGCAGCCAAGGTCGGCTCGATGAGCCCGGAGACGATCGCCGAGCGCCTCGACCACCGGTTTCGCATCCTGAAAGGTGGCTCGTCCACCGGCCCCGAGCGTCATAGGACACTCGAGGCCGCCTTCGACTGGAGTTATGAGCTCCTCGACGAGCGAGAGCAGGCGCTCTTCGCCCGCCTGGGTGTCTTCGCCGGGAGCTTCGCGCTCGACACGGCAGAAGCCGTCTGCGCGGGAGGCGTCGTGGAGGCGGGCGACGTCGTATCGCTGTTGGCGGCGCTCGTCGACAAGTCGCTCCTGTCATCAGTGGAGGTCGGGACGTCCCGGCGGTACCGACTCATCGAGACGATGCGCGAGTACGCGCGAGCACGCCTCGAAGGCACCGAGGCCGCTGGGGTCTCCCGAAAGCACATCGAGTGGTTCACGACGTTCGCGACCGGAGTGGCGACCGGGGTCCACGGCGCCGGGCGCTGGGAGCTCTTCGAGCGGCTGGACGCCGAGAGCGACAATCTCGAGGCGGCGCTCGCAGCCGCCCTCGCGGAGGGCAGCGACGCCGAGGCCGACGCGCTGGCGCACGCCCTTGCCTGGCACGCGCTCGATCACGGGCAACTCACGCGCTGCATCACCCATCTCGGGACCTCGCTCGAGCGCGCGACCGGCGCCCAGTCGGAAGCGGCGACCCGTGCGCTGCTCGGCACCTCGCTGTTCCTCGCGGGACGCGAGGACGACGCGCTCGTCGAATCGCGTCGCGCCAGCGAGCTCGCGTCCGAGCTGGAGCCCTCGGCGCGCAACGTCGCGATCCTGACGACCCATGCCCGTCTCCACGTGCTCCACCTGGATCACGATCCGCGAGAAGCCATCCCGTTGGGCCTTCGCGCCCTCGACATGGCCGAGGCGAGTGACGACCCGTTTGCCGTCATCTACGCGCGGAGATCCCTCGGTCGCACGCTCGCCTGGAGCGGTGAGCACGACGCGGGCATCGAGCACTACCAGGACGCGCTCGACCTGGCGCTCTCGACGGGCGACCGCGCGATGACCCTGGAGACGTACGAGTCGTACTTCGTTCTTCTCTACCTGCACCCGGAGGCGAGGCGGACGGAGCCGAAGCGGATCGCGGAGGAGATGCTCGAACGCTTCCCACCGGAGGAGAAGCGCTGGGGAAGGTACACACCCGCAGACTGGCTCCCGACGGTCTTCCTCTCCAGCGGAGAGTGGGAGCGCGCCGAGGAGGCGATCGACCGGCTGGGAGCACGGCACCTGGAGGGATGGGATCAGATCGGCTACCTCCTCTCCCACGCCTCCCTGCGCTGGATGCAGGGACGACTCGACGAGGCCCAGTTCGATCTCGACGAGCTCGAGCCGCTCGAGATCGACGTTCAGTGGTTTCACACCTACTTCCCGCTGCTCGCAGATCTCGCAGCCGATCGAGGCAGGCTGACCACCGTGCGAGAGGTCGCGACCGCGTGTCTGTCTCTCGAGGTTCACTCGCGCGAAGAGGCGAAGAAGCTGGGCACGCTCTGCTCACTCGTCCGCGCCGAGATCGACGAGGCTCTGACAGTGCGTGAGGATGAGACTCGCGCCGAGCACGTGGAGCGCGCTCAGGCAGCCGTGAAGACAGCGCGATCGCTCCTCGAGCGCTTCCCGCCTTCGATCGGAGGCTCGCTCCAGTGGGAGACGCCGGTCACGTACCTCGCGCTCGCCGAGGCGGAGCTCTCCCGGGTGACGGGTCCTGATCCGGCGCTCTGGCAACGCACTCTCGAAATCGTCGACTCCGCCTACTTCCGGCTGTACGCCGGCTTCCGGCTGACCGAGGCGCTCTACGACTGCGGGCATCCGGAGGAGGCACACGCTGCATTCCAGATCCACTACCCGGAGACGCGGCGCATCGGAGCGGACCGACTCCAGTCGGAGCTCGAGGCGCTGACCCTCGGGCGGCGCGACGCCAGCCGGGCTGGCGCGTAAGCCCTGCGTCGACGCTCACGGCGGGCGCGGCCGCAGGACATGGGGCCGTCCGCGCCGAAGGAAGTCCGCCCATGGGTTGGCGGCAGGGTGAGATCTGGTTCGACGTCGACACGCTCTGGTTCCGGGAGGCGGACGGTGGCTCGGGGTCGCTGGAGCTGCACGCGCCGTCGTTCTCCGGGCTCGGCCTCGAGGCGCTGACCGCCGCGATCCCGAACGGTCTCGCGCAGTCTCGCCGCAGGCGGGCGGAGCTCGGTCGCAGGCGCGCCGTGAGGAAGACCCGGGCGGCGGCGCTCGTCGTCGGGCCGGCGGTCGCGCTGACGCTGGCCGCTCCCAGGCTCGGCGCCTCGCGTGCCGCGGAGCCTCTCGCGCAAGATCCTCCGAGCCAGGTCGACGCCGCGCGCGTGCCTCCGGCCGTGGCGCACCGCCCCGAGACCCGCGAGCCCGAGACGTCGTTCCCGCCTGTCCGCTGGAAGCCCGGAACCTCGCATGGACTTCCGTATGCCGGCTCCCTCAGCGGCGGCACGCAGATCCCCGTCGAGGGGCAGGATTGGGTGACCTGGAACCCGGTCACGGATCGCGTTCCGAACCGACCGCACCGCCTCTTCGGCAACGACGAGGTGATCCGCAAGCTGCTGCGGGTCATGACGGCATACCGTCAGGCGAGCCCCGGCGCCCCGCGGGTCGTCGTCGGCGACATCAGCTTTCGCGGGGGCGGGCCGATGGAGCTCCATCGCTCGCACCAGAGCGGTCTGGACGTCGACGTCTACTACCCGCGTCGCGACGGAACGCTGCGAGCGCCGACGACCACCGGCCAGGTCGATCGCGAGCTGACGCAGGCGCTCCTCGACGCGTTCCTGGCTGTCGGCGTGGAGAAGATCTTCGTGGGCTACGCCACAGATCTACGTGGGCCTGGGGCCGTCGTGGTGCCCTATCCCAACCACGAGGACCACATGCACGTCCGTTTCCGCCGGCCGGCCGAGTAGCCTCGGGCCGTGGCCGACATCTCGGAGCTCTTCGAGAACAACCGGCGCTGGGCCGCGGCCATGACCGCGAGCGATCCCGACTTCTTCACCGGTCTCGTAGAGCGCCAGGCTCCCGAGTACCTGTGGATCGGCTGCTCCGACAGCCGCGTGCCGGCGATCCAGATCGTCGGGCTCCAGCCGGGAGACGTCTTCGTCCACCGCAACGTCGCGAACGTCGTCGTCCACACCGATCTCAACTGCCTGTCGGTGCTGCAGTACGCGGTCGACGTGCTCGCAGTGCGGCACGTCATCGTGTGCGGCCACTACGGCTGCGGCGGCGTGAAGGCCGCGCTCGAGGGGCAGCGCCACGGTCTCATCGACAACTGGCTGCGCCATGTGACCGACGTCGGCGAGCGCTACACGGAGGAGATCGCCGCTCTGCCGGAGGACCGCCGGCTCGCCCGCATGTGCGAGCTCAACGTCGTCGAGCAGGTCACGAACGTCTGCTCCACGACGATCGTCGAAGACGCGTGGCGACGCGGTCAGGAGCTCACGGTGCACGGCGTCGTCTACGACCTGCACGATGGGCTGCTCCAGGATCTGGGCGTGAGCCGTTCCGGCTGAGGGCTACGGGAACTCGCCGCTCGCCGGGTCGAGATCGAGCCTGCCGCCGTCACGACACTCCGGCCCAACGCGGTACTCCAGTGTCTCGAGGCCGCGCAGCTGGTTCTCGGTGAGCTGCTGGCGCATCAGCCTGCGCGCCTCGCCCTCGTCGAGACCGAGCCGGACGCCGAGCTCCACCCCGCTCTGCAACGCGTAGCACTCGGTCGTCCCCTCGTCACTCTCGCCACGGAGGTGCCAGGCCTCGTGCGCGAGCACCGCGATCGCACGGCCCGTGCGCGCGCCCGTCACCTCGCCCTCGAAGGCGAGTCGGTAGAGGTCGTGGCAGATCTCCGGCGTGAGAATCGCGAGCTCGCCGCCGAGAACCGCGACGCCGTCGGCGTGCTGCACGGCTCCGACGTAGTCGCGAGCCTCGTCGCAGCGGATCGAGACCGGTTTGCCGGCGATCTCGGACGCCTCGTCCGAGAAGCGCTCGACCGCCTCGGCGCGCCGCTCGCCAGACAGCGAGCTCCAGCCGCTCGAGCCGCCGAGGAGCAAGACCGCCGCAATGAGGGCGGCGATGACGCCGAGCCCGGCGGCGAAGCCGCGTACGGGCGACGCGGAGACGGCGGGCTCGTACCACTCGTCGACCTCGGCCTCCTCGTCCTCATGGTCGGCCTGGAACCCGTAGCGGTCGCGGTCGACCTGCTGCGGGCTTCGGTCCGGCGCACGAGACGGCCCGCCGCGAAGAGCGCCCACGACGAACGCGACCTCGAGCCCCAGCGCGACCAGAAAGACGACGACGATGGGGACGGCATGGCGCAGCTCGCTCGGCCCGAGGATCCAGGCGAGCACGAACGCGACGAGCGCCACCCGCACCCACAACGAGAGGTTCCAGCCGGCCCCGTCCACGCCGCGACGGTAGCCGTACGCTTCGCGCCGAAGCTACGCGCTCTGCGTGCGCACGTAGTCGATGTACCCGCGAACGTCCGCCGCCGGCTCCGAGTACGCGTCGCCGAGCGCCGACTCGATCGCGGCCATGTACTCCTCGGCCCACGCAGGGAACGAGTAGTCGATGGCACGCAGGAACTCGAGCGTCGCCGCGAAGCGCATGTCGGCGATCGAGGGCGTGTCGCCGCCGATGAACGTCTTGCCGTCGAGGAACCACGCGCGATAGACGTCGAGCGGCCCGGCGACCGCGGCTTCGGCGTCCTTCCGAGCCTGCTCCTTCAGCTCGTCGGAGACGTCCGCCGTCGCGACCTCGCCCGGATACTGGCCGAAGCCGAGCTTCGGATAGGTCGCCCGCGCGACGAGTGGGTACAGCGTCCCGATCAGATAGAACATCGCGCTGTCGACCATCGCCCGCTCCCCGGGATCGGTCGGGTAGAAGCGATCGAGCCCATGCTTGTTGCAGAGGTACTGCATGATCGCGCAGCTCTCCCAGAGCGCGCCTTTGGGGAGGCCCGACTCCTCGAGAAGGGGTGTTAGGTCGGCCGGGTCCTTCGACAGGAACTCGGGAGTCGACTTCTTGCCCCAGACGTCCTCTTCGGCGAAGTCGAGCCCGGCCGCACGGACGAAGATCCGCGTCGTGAGGTTGTTGACGCTCGGCTTGAGGATGCTCAGCGTGGTGGTTGCCATCTCCTCCTCCTTCTCAGTACGGGTTCTTCGGTGAACGATCGTCGGACAATGACGCCTGAGAGCGCGTGACGAGCCGCTCGATCGCGTCGGCGAGGTGCACACGGTCGATGTTGGCGTCCTCGCGCTCGACGCGCAGCTTGTGGGCCTCGAGCAGGACGTCCGTGTGCGTGTGGCCGACCGGGGGCTCGAAGCGATACGACGCGAGCTCGATCAGCAGGCCGAGCGGGTCCTCGAAGTAGATCGAGTCCATGAAGCCCCTGTCCTTGACTCCCGAGTGCTCGATGCCGCGCTCGTCGAGGCGCTCGACCGTCTGCGCGAACGTTGCCTGCGAGAGCGAGAACGCCACGTGGTGCACGATCCCGGGCTCCCGCGGCGCCGGCGTCCGTTCCGGTGAGCGCTCCTCGTTCGTGAAGATCGTGATGAGGCGCCCGTCGCCGGGATCGAAGTACAGATGGCTCTCTCCGGCGTTGTCGAGGTTCGGCTGCTCGAACACGAACGGCATCCCGAGCACGCCTTCCCAGAAGTCGATGGAGGTCTGGCGGTTCGCACCGTTGATCGTGATGTGGTGGACGCCCTGGGTCTGGATCTTCCTCACGCGCCTCTTTCGACGAGTCGTCCTTTGTACTCGGATCGCTCGAAGGTCCCGTACGGCACGAGCTCCACCCGCGTCTGCACCATGAGCACCGCCCGAAGTCTCGCACGGATCGCGTCCGCGAGATAGGGGTCGGGCTCCGTGTCGCGGGCGAGCTCAACGGCGACGAGCAGCGGAGGCTCCTGCTTCACCCCCGGTGACTGCGGCCGCACGCGGATGTCCCCGCTCACGCGCGGCTCGAACCCGCCGACGACCTCACGGACGGCCGTCGGGAAGAGGTTGACGCCCCGGACGATGAGCATGTCGTCGGTGCGCCCCACGCAGCGGACGCGCGGTCCCGT
>DATKBJ010000045.1:0-24549 GCA_035514135.1 Gaiellaceae bacterium
GGGCGCGGTGGTCACGCGCCTTGCTGTCTCGTCCACCGGCTGCCGGGTCACCCTCGACTCGGGCGAGGAGCTCCGCGCCGAGGGGATCGTCTGCGCGCTCCCCGTCACCGTGCTCCACGAGCTCGAGGTCGAGGGCGTCGCCCCCGACCGTCTGGCCTCGCTCCGTGCCCAGCGCCAGGCGCCAGCGGCGAAGGTGGTGACCGTGTACGAGCGCTCGGTGTGGGCGGATCTCGGCGCGAACGGCCTTTCGGAGGGTGAGTTGCTACTCGCGTCGACGTGGCCGCAGCGCGACGGGGTGCTTTCCGGGCTCGTCCCGCCCGAGCGCGTGCAGTGGCTCGCCGCCACCGCGGAAGAGCAGCGGCTTTCCGCCCTCTACGTCGAGCTCGAGCGCATGTACGGGCCCGATGCGGCCCGGCCTGCGCACTCGTTCTTGCGCATGTGGGCGCTCGATCCGTTCACGCGTGGATACACGACGCACTGGTGGCCGGGCGACGTCCTGCGGGTGGGGCCGCTCCACGGAACGCACGACCCGCCGTTCTACGTCTGCGGCTCCGATCAGTGGGCGGCGGGCTACATGGAAGGCGCCGTTCGCACCGGACGCGCGGCCGCCGCAGCGGCGCTGCGAAGTGAGGCATGGGCGCCCGCCTGATCGAGACCGACGTCGCCGTCGTCGGGGCCGGCGTCGCCGGCCTCGCGGCCGCACGGCGACTCGTGGCGGAGGGTCGCGAGGTCGTGGTGCTGGAGGCACGCGACCGCGTCGGTGGCCGCCTCTGGAACACGGAGATCGGCGGCGAGGCCAACGAGCTCGGCGGCGAGTGGATCGCGCCGTACCAGTCGCACATGCACGCGCTGCTCGCCGAGCTCGGGATCGACCTGTTCCCCGCCTACCGAGACGGCGACGACGTGTACGTCGACGAGCAGGGGAAGGCGCACTGCCACTCCGGCGAGGAGCACGGACTGAGCGCCGCCGACGAGCGCGCGTTCGAGGAGGCGGACGCCAAGCTCGACGCGCTCGCGAAGGCGGTCGATCCGGAGGCGCCGTGGGAGCATCCGCGTGCCCGCGAGCTCGACACGATCACCTTCGATGAGTGGCTGCGCACCGAGGTTGCGAGCGAGACTGCGCGCGAGAACCTGCGCTCGTACCTCGCCGACGGCTTCATGACCAAGCCGGCGCACGCGTTCTCGCTGCTTCACGGTTTGTGGGTTGTCGCCGGCGCCGGCGGCACGTACGAGCTGTTCGCGCCAGAGCAGTGCCTCGCGTATCGGGTCGTCGGCGGCTCGCAGCTCATACCCATTCGGATGGCCGAGGAGCTCGGCGCGCGCGTCGAGCTCGGCGCACCGGTGCATGCGATCCGCTGGCACGACGGCGGCGTCGAGGTCGACGCCGGGCACGTCGCGGTTTCCGCACGCGCGGCGGTCGTCGCTGTCGCTCCGAACCTGACGGCGACGATCCGCTTCGAGCCCGCGCTCCCCGCGTGGCGCATGCGGCTCCAGCAGGGAAGCTCGCAGGGAAGCGTGACCAAGTTTCTCGCCGTCTACGACCACCCGTTCTGGCGCGAGGACGGACTCTCGGGGGAAGGGTTTGCGCCGTTCGGGCTCGTGCGCGAGCTGTACGACAACACGCCGCCCTCGGCATCCGTAGGTGTGCTGTGCACGTTCCTCCCCGGCGAGCAGGCCGACGTCGTCGCCCGGATGAGCCCGGGCGCCCGGCGCGCGGCGATCCTCGAAGGCTTGGCCGCCTTCGTTGGCCCGGAGGCACTCCGCGCGACCGATCTGATCGAAACCGACTGGTCGGCGGAGGAGTGGACGCGCGGTGCCTACGCGTCGACGTTTGGGATCGGCGGCTTGACGCGGTTCGGCCCCGACCTGCGGCGCCCGGTCGGCCCGATCCACTGGGCATGCTCCGACATCGCCGGCTTCGGGCACATGCACATGGAGGGCGCAGCGCGATCCGGAGAAGCCGCGGCGGCTGACGTCCTCGCCTTGTAGACGCTAACAACGTGTCTGACACCGCACGTTCAGAGCACGCGCTGAGTTAGCGCCGATCTGTCCACAGCTGGCTCAGCGAATCGTCTCGGCGTCGAGTGCTGCGAACTCTCGAGCGGTCGAACCGGTCTGGCCTCGGGTCGCGCGCACGACGCGCCACAGGAGGAAGCCGACGAGTGCGATCACGATCGTGAACGCGAGAGTCACGGTCGCGAGTGCGTTCAGTGCGGGCGTGGGCGCTGTCCGTCCGGTCGCGTAGATCCGCACGGGGACGGTGTCGGTGGAGGTTCCCGACGAGAGGAAGTTGCTGATCACGAAGTCGTCCATCGAGATCGCGAAGACGATGATCCCGCTCGCGACGATCGCGGGCACGAGCATTGGCAACAAGGCGAGCCGAACTGCCTGGAGCTGTGACGCACCGAGGTCGCGTGCCGCCTCCTCGTACTGCGGCCCGATCGCGAGCAGCCTCCCGCGCACGATGATCACGACGAACACGAGCGAGAAGGTGATGTGCCCGATCGCCTGCGCGATCGTCCCGAGCTGGATGAAGGTCAGCAGGTTGACGAAGACGAGCAGGAGCGCCGTCCCCATCACGATCTCCGGAGTGACGAGCGTGGCGAGCGACACGCCGCGCGCGGTTCCCGAGCCGCGACCGCGCCACCGGGTGAGCCCGATCGCGAGCGCGACGCCGAGCGGCACCGTGACGAGCACTGCGATCGCGGCGAGCCGGAGGCTCTGCAGGAGCGCCGTGTACATCGTGGGGTCGCTGAGGACGGAGAGGTCCGGATCGCCCGTGTACCAGCGGAGCGACCAACCCTGCGACGTCGAGCGGGAGCGGCCCTCGTTGAACGAGAACCGGATGGCGACGAGGATCGGGACGATCGACCAGGCGAGGTAGAGCGCCGTGAACGCAACGAGGAACCGCGGCCTGCCCCACGGGTTTGCGAACCACTCACGGAAGCGCCTCATCCGCCGAGCCTCCGCTGCGCCCGCGCGGTCGCGTAGAGGTAGTACCCCATGAGGACGGTGAGGAAGAGCATCAGCACGACGACGAGTGCGGCTCCGACCGGGATCTGCTGGCCGCCACGGATGTACAGGTTGACCTGGTTGCCGATCAGGCTCGTCTGCGGCGCTCCGGAGAGGAGGTCGGGCGTGTAGTAGTCGCCGAACATCGGCAACGCGATGATCACGACCCCGGCGAGGATCGCCGGCATCGACAGCGGGAGCGTGACCATGCTGAACGCCTGGAAGGGGCTCGCGCCGAGGTCACGCGCCGCTTCGAGGAGGCTCGTGTCGATGCGGTCGAGGAACGCGTAGAGCGGAAGGATCATGAACGGCACATAGCCGTAGACGAGGCCGAGGATCACCGACGACGCGCGCCCGTCGAGCCAGTTGCGCGGCGCGTCGAGGATCCCGACCCAGATCAGCACGTCGTTGACCCAGCCGTCGTCCTGGAGCAGGTTGATCCAGGCGAGCATGCGCATGAGGTACGAGATGAAGAACGGCGCAATGAGTCCCGCGAGGAGGAGCCCCTTCCACCGCCCGCCGTATCGCGCCACGTAGTAGGCGACCGGATACGCGATCAGCAGAGAGATGACCGTGGCGATCGTGACGTACGCGAGCGTACGCAGGAAGACCGTCTGGAAGGCCGCACCGCTCGTGAAGAGACCCTCGAAGACGAACTCGAACGCCGAGGTGTTCCAGCGCAGTGGACTCCACTCCGGCGCCGGGGTCTGGAAGATCGGATCGACCGTGCCGAACGCGACGCAGAGGATGACGTAGAAGGGGAGGACGAAGAAGACCGCGAGCCAGGCGATGCCGGGCAACGCAAGGCCGGCCCAGAAACGACGCCCCGTCTGTGCCGCGCTTACCGGCTCGGTGGTGTCAGACACCCGCCTTGAACTCGGCCCAGGCGTTCTGCCACTCGGTCTGCCCCGTCGGGGTCAGTTCGGTGAGGGGGAGCGCGGAGTCGAAGTCGCTCTCCCGCACGATGGCGGTCCGAAGGTTCGCCGGAACGACGCCGTCTGCGATCAGCTTGTCGGGGTCGAGCGCCGTCAGCGGCGGCTGGTAGCCCGTGTAATTCGAGAAGTTGTCGTACCCGTGCTTCTTGTCGAGGAGGTAGTTGAGGAAGAGGTGCGCGAGGACGGGGTTCTTCGCGTTGCTCGGGATGGCAAGCATGTCGTTTCCGATGACGCCTCGACCGTCCTCCGGGAACCAGTAGCCGAGAGCCTCGGCCCCGGTACCCTCGGGCAGGTACCACTGCGCGGAGATCGCGCTGCCCGACCACATCTGGTGCACCCACGCCTTCCCTTCCGGGAGATTCGTGTAGTCGTCGGTGGAGAGCTTCACGCTCGCGGCGCCGATCAGCGACTTGAGCTCGTCCTTCGCCAGCACGATGTCATCGGGGTTCTCGGTGTTGACGTTCATGATCCCGTTCTTGAGGAGCATGTGCGCGGGCGCGTCGCGGCTGTCGTCGAGGAGGAACATCTTCCCCTTGGCGGCGGGATCCCAGTAGATCTCGTACGGGTTCGAGAGGTCGGCCGGGGAGGTCGAGATCTTGTCCGTCCTGTATCCGATGCCCGTCGTCCACGTCGTGTACGGGACGGTGTATTGCGAGCCCTTGTCGTACCACGGGTCCTGCACGGAAGGCCACACGTTCGCGAGGTTCGGGAGGTAGTCGCGGTTGAGCGGCTGCAGCGACTTGCCGAGAACGAGTCGTCCGATGCGGTCGGTGGTCGGGAAGAAGACGTCGAACTCGACGGCGCCGGACGAGATCTTCGCGACGGCTTCGTCGGTCGTGGAGAAGAAGGTCTCCTCGACCTTGACGCCGTACTCCTTCGCGAAGTCCTTCTTGATCTTCGGCCAGAGGTAGCCGTTCCAGTTGTAGATGCGGAGCGTCCCCGACTCGGGCTCGAGACCGGAGGCGATCATCGGGTTGTCGTCGAAGATCGGCCACGTCGCGGGGCTCTCCGGCGTCGCGATCTGGAGCTCGGCCGTCGAGCCGCCGTCACCTCCTCCACACGCTGCGAGCAGCGTTCCCATGCTCGAGAGGAGGAAGGCTCCGGCGGCGCCGCGCTGGAGGAGCTCCCGTCGCCCGTACCTCGACTCACGTGGATGAAGCGTCATTCCGCCCTCTCGGTTGTGGCCCCCGCGACGAGTGAATCAGAGCCGCGGGTCGAGGTCAATTTGACACGATGACAAGCGCGTCGACGGCGGTCGTGGCTGACACGCTGACAATCAGCGGGTTGACCTCCACGGACTCGACCCGGGGGTTCGCCAGCGCGAGATCGCTGATCGCGACGAGAGTTGCCGTGATCTGTCCCCGCGTGTCGTCGATACCCGCTTCGGCCACGAGCCGGGCGGCGCTCGCCGGATCGAGCGGCGCGCTCGCGAGGACGACACGGTCCTGCTCCTCGACTGCGACGCCGCCGGGACCGACAGCAAGGATGGGTCCGAAGTCGGGATCGCGGGTCATCCCGCACAGGACCTCGCGGCCGGGCTCGACTTGCCGGGCGACGAGGACCGAGCTGCCGAGACGACGCGCGGCGTCCGCTGCCTCGCCCGCCGACATCACACCCATGACGACGCCGCCCACGCGGGCTTTGTGTGCGGGCCCGTCGAGCTTGACGACGACCGGTCCTCCGATCTCGCCGAACGCAGCTGCCGCCTCCTCGGGTGTGGCGGCTCGCCGTCGCGCGGCGAACGGCACGCCGAGCCGCTCGAGGATCAGCGACGACTCGTGCTCGGGGAGGGCGCCCGAGCCGACGAGGAGGTCGGAGACGTCTGTGCTCTCGGCGCGCACGAAGACCGGTTCGAACGCTCGTATGCCGGCCACACCGGCGAGCGCGCGCATCGAGTCGCGCGGGCCGCGCAGCAGCGCAATGTCGAGCGCGCGCGCGAGCTCCTGGAAGCGCTGGGGAGGGTCGGCGCTGTGCACCGTCGTCATCGCGCAGAAGAGGTCGTCGTGCGCGTCTCGCAATTGCGCGAGCGTCCGGAGCGTCAGCTCGCACCACTTGTCGTTCGTCCGGTCGCGAAATTGGGAGAGGTCGGCCTGGGCGACGAGGACGTCGAACTCTCCGGAAGTCGCGAGAAGCTCGAGGGAGCGCGGGTACACGTGGGCCTCGTCGGCGATGCCCCAGGCGTCGACCGGGTTCCCGGGAGCGAGGTAGTTCGGGAAGGCAGCAGTCAGGGCGTCTACGAGCTCCGGTGAGAGCGGTTCGAACGGGATCCCGGCGGCTTCGGCGTGGTCGGCAAGCAGCGCGCACTCCCCGCCGGATTCGGAGATACCCGCGATGCGCGTTCCATGTGGGTGGCGGTCGCGCCCGAGAATCTCCAGCGTCTCGACGAGCTCGTGGAAGTCGCTCACCTCGATCGCGGAGTAGCGGCGGAGAACGGCGGAGAAGGCGCGGTCGGAGCCGACGAGCGCTCCCGTGTGCGACAACGCGGCCCGGGCTGCCGCCTCGGAGCGGCCGACCTTGAGGCAGACGACGGGCTTGCCGGCCTCGGCGCAGCCTCGCAGCGCGTCGACGAACGCATCGGGTCGACGGACGGTCTCGAGGAAGAGCCCGATCGCGCGCGTGCCGGCGTCCTGGGCGAAGAACGCGAGGAAGTCGGCCGCGTCGGTGACCGCCTCCGCGCCAGACGAGACCACGCAGCGCAGTCCGATCCGCCCGCCGAGTGAGAGAAAGGCGTCGGCGATGGAGCCCGACTGGCAGAGGACGGCGACGTGCCCGGGTGCCGTCGTGTCCTGCGGGCGTCCGTTCCAGGCGGCTGGACCGCCCGGTACGTAGAAGCCCATGCAGTTCGGGCCGAGCATCGCCGCGCCGAGCTCACGCGCACGCGCGGCGAGGCGCTCCGTCGTCGGCTTCGCCGCTGCGCCTGCCTCGGCGCCGACGCCCGGAACCACGAACGCGCGCACACCAGCCCTTGCCGCCTCCTCGAACGCTGCTTCGACACGCTCGTGGTTGACCATGAGAAATGCGCACTCGGGAGCCTCCGGCAGCTCGGCGACGCTCGGATAGCAGGGCAATCCGGCGACCTCGTCGCGGTTCGGGTTCACGCCCCAGGCGCGCACGCCGCTCGCGACGACAGTCTCGACCGCAGCGACGTTGCGTGGCGATGCGCCCACGACGGCGATCGCGCGCGGGAAGAGGAGCGGACGAAGGTCGGTCATCGCGCGCATTCTCGCGATTAGGATCGCGGCCCATGACCCATGAGAAGCGCGTGGAGATCCGGTGGAGCGACGTCGACGCGTACATGCACGTCAACAACGCCGTCTACGCGACGTATCTAGAGGAGTGCCGCGACGAGTGGGTCGATGCCGCGGTCGGCGAAGCGGGCGACGCCTGGGACTACGTGCTTGCCCGCGTCGCGATCGACTTCCGCCGCGAGCTTCGGCTCGAGGACGAGGAGGTCGTCGTCTCCTGCGCGCTCGTGCGCATCGGCAACTCGAGCGTCACGCTGCGCGAGCAGATTCGCACGCGCGACGGCGAGCTGGCCGCCGAAGCGGAAGCCGTTCTCGTCGCGCGCGATCGCGACCTCGGTCGGTCCAGACCGCTGTCGGAGGCAGAGCGCGAGGCGTTCGAGCGCGCTCTGTAGGCTCCCCGCGCGATGATCGTCCCCGAGCTGCCCGAGGACATTCGCGCCCTCAAGGACGCGGTCGGTCGCTTCGTCGAGGCCGAGGTCTATCCGTTCGAGGACAGGATCGCCGCCGCCGGCGCGATCGACCACGGCGAGCTTGCCTCGCTTCGCGCGAAAGCGCGCGGCGCAGGCTTCGCGATGCTCAACATGCCCGCCGAGCTCGGTGGGCGGGACCTCTCGATGCTCGGCCAGGTCGCGCTCGAGGAGGAGTCCGGCAAGGCGACCAACGGGCTCGGATTCGCTGTTGTCGACCGCGGTCCGCGCGAGCTCTACGAGATCGCGACGCCGGAGCAGATCGATCGCTACGTGAAGCCGATTGCCGACGGCGAGTACCGCGAGGCGTGGGCACTCACAGAGCCGGGCGCCGGCTCAGATCTCTCCGGGCTGGCTGCGACCGCCGAGCGCGACGGCGACGAATGGGTGCTCAACGGTGAGAAGTGGTTCGTCACGAGCGAGGGCGAGCCGGGTGTCTACATCGTGCTCGCGGTCGCCGAGGGCGAGCAGACGCTCTTCCTCGTCGATCCCGGAACACCCGGAATGGGGATCCGCCGCACGCCGTCCTTCCTCCACGACCCGTACATCGACCATCACCCGGAGATCGTCTTCGCCGACTGTCGCGTCCCGGACGCGAACCGCGTGCCGGCGAGTGGTGACGCGGGTGCGAGAGAGTGGATTCTCATCGAGCGGCTCTTCATCGCGGCGCGCTGCTGCGGCGCCGCGCTCCGCCTCGTCGATCTCACTGCGACCTGGGCGCAGGAGCGCGAGGCGTTCGGCTCACCGATCGCCGAGTACCAGGGCATCTCGTTCCCGCTCGCCGACTCGCTGACCGAGCTCCATGCGGCGCGGCTCCTCACGTACCACGCAGCGCACGCGTTCGACGCGCTCGAGGACCGCAAGGTCGTGCACGGAAAGGTCTCGATGGCGAAGCTTTACGCCTCCGAGATGGCCGGCCGCGTCGTGGATCGCGCGGTGCAGGCGCTCGGCGGCCGTGGGTACATGCTCGAGAACCCCGCCGCGCGCTTCTATCGCGAGCTGCGCGTCGACCGGATCTGGGAGGGCACGAGCGAGATCCAGCGCTCGATCATCTCCCGCGGGGTCTTCACGCGAGGCGCAGCACCGTATCTTGGTTGGGCGCAAGGCGGGACATCCGCGAGCGCGGACGTCCAGCCGCGCAACGATCCCTGAAGGCGGCCGCTTCGCGCCGCGTCGCCGCGACGGGCCAGCGAATGCCTGTCTTTGTGACCGCGCGCTGCTTCGGCGGCGTATTCGCTTCGTCACCAACTCAGCGGAGGTTTGCCATGAAACGCTTGCTGCTCCTCACTGCCGCGGGGCTCACTGTCGTCGCGCTGGCCGGCGCCGTCGGGCTTCCCGACCTCGCCGGCGCACAGGACGCCTCGTCCACTCCGGACTCGGTCACGGTTTCGGGCGTCGGCTCCGTCGATGCGGTGCCGAACGAGGCCAAGATGTCCTTCGGCGCGGAGACGCGTCGACCGACCGCGCAGGCCGCGGTTGCAGCGAACGGCGATGTGATGCGCAGGATCCTCAACGCGCTGCGCCAGGCGGGCGGCAGGGAGCTGCAGACCCAGTGGGTCAGCGTCTATCCGGTCACCGACGAGATTGGCCAGGTCTCGGAGTACGCAGCCTCGAACAGCGTGTCGGCCGTGAGCGACGTCGCCGATGCCGCTGCGCTCATCGACGCTGCCGCCGAGGTCGGTGCGAACCAGATCTCCGGGCCGGGCCTCAGCTCGTCGAACGCCGAGGCGCTCTTCCGCCAGGCGCTCGCGAAGGCTGTCGACGACGCGCGGCTGCGCGCCGAGGCACTCGCAAGAGCCGCCGGCCGCTCGCTCGGGCCGATCACCGCGATGGTCGAGGGCGGAGCCTCGGCTCCCGAGCCGTTCTTCCGCGCCGAGGCGCAGGCCGCCGACTCCGCCGCGATCGTCCCGGGCGAGCAGGAGACGTCCGCGACGGTCAGCGTCACCTACTCCCTTCGCTGAGGTGTCGCACGGGGCGCTGCCGTCTGGCCGGCAGCGCCCCGTCGACATGTCGCTCGGTGAAGATTGCGGCGTGACCGAGACCATCGACCGGAGCCCAAAGGTCTCGACGCTCGAGCTCTTCTTCGACCTCGTCTTCGTCTTCACGCTCACGCAGCTGACCGGCGTGCTCGTCGACGGCGCGAGCGCGGCGTCGGCGCTCCAGGTCGCGGTCATGCTCGCGGTGATCTGGTGGATGTACGACGGCTACGCCTGGCTGACCAATGCCATCGCGACCGATCTCCTGCGGTTCCGGCTGCTGCTGCTCGGGGGCATGGGTGGCTTCCTCGTCATCGCCCTGACGATCCCGCACGCGTACGAGGGCGAAGGCCTGGACTTCGCGCTCGCGTATCTCGTGGTGGTCGCACTCCACGCGGGGATGTATGCGAAGGGAACCTCCGTGTCGGAGGTCGCCGCGATTCTCCGCATCGTCCCGTACAACCTCACGGCGGCCCTGCTCGTACTCGGCGGCGGTGTCGCGGGCGGGCGGGCGCAGGACGCGCTCTGGCTGCTCGCGGCCCTGCTCCTGTGGATCACCCCGTGGTTCGCAAACACGGAAGGCTTCGTCATCGAGGCACGGCACTTCGTCGAACGCCACGGACTCGTGATCATCGTCGCGCTCGGCGAGTCGATCGTGGTGATCGGCGCGGGCGCGGTCGGAGATCCGGTCGATCTCGACCTCGCAGTCGTGGCGCTCCTCGCACTCGCGCTCAGCGCGTCACTGTGGTGGTTGTACTTCCGCGACGAGCGAGCGATCGAGCATGCGATGGTCGAAGCGACGCCGTCGCGGCGTGCGAGACTCGCGCTCGTCGGCTTCGGGTACTGGCACTACGGCCTCGTGCTCGGCGTCGTCGGCGTCGCCGCGGGGTTGAAGAAGGCGATCGGAGATCCGTACGACCCGCTCGGCACCTGGATCGGGGGTGAGCTGGCCTTCGGGGTCGCTCTCTTCGTCGCCTGCACGGCCGGTTTCGCCGCGACGCTCGGCATCGGCGATCGGAGCGTCCGACTCGTGGCAGCGGCACTCGCGCTCGCCACGATCCCGGTCGGCACCCAGTGGTCTGCGGCAGCTCAGCTCGCGATGCTGACGCTGATCGTCGTCGGCGCGCTCATCGTCGAGGCGCGTGGATCCACGCCGTGACAGCGCGCGTAAAAAGGCACTCGGAGCCGTCCCGTCCCACGATCGAGCGAATCAGTTGGCAGCAAGAGGAGCGGCGCACGCCGCGCAGGTTGACCTCGTCGCGCTCGGGCGCTATCGTGCTCGAGCTGTGAAGCTCCTCGCGCGTATCTGAGATACCGGTTGCCGGGGCCCACCGATAGGGCCGGGCACTGGCTTGCACGTTTCTCGCTACGCACCAGACCGAAGGAGCATCACATGATCGACGTACACCAAGCAGTCATGGAGGTCGTGCCCGTTCGAAAGGGCGCTGCCGTCGAGGTGCGCGAACTGCGGAAGGAGTTCCGTCGGAAGGACTCCCGCAAGCGCGGAGAGAAGCGCGGCGAGCGCCGCACGCGCGTTGCCCTCGACGGTGTCTCGTTCACGATGGAGAAGGGCGAGACTGTCGCCATCCTCGGCCAGAACGGCTCGGGGAAGTCGACGCTCGTCCGCCTGCTATCGACGCTCCTCCTGCCCGACGGCGGGCAGGCGTTCGTCCTCGGCCACGACGTCGTCTCCGAGCCGCGCGCAGTACGACGGCTCGTGAACCGCGTCTCGGTCGAGGCGTCGTTTTTCAAGAAGATGTCGGCCGCCGAAAACCTCGGCTACGCGGCGCGCTACTACGGGATGACGTCGAAGGACACGCGCGACAGGATCCCGGAGATCCTCGAGCGTGTCGGGTTCCCGCCGGACCGGCGTGACGAGCCGATGGAGGCACTTTCACGCGGCATGCAGCAGAAGGTCGCGCTCGCGCGCGCTCTGCTCACCTCGCCGGTCGTGCTCCTGCTCGACGAGCCGACGACGGGGCTCGACCCGCGCTCGAAGCTCGAGGTGCAGGAGTTCGTACGCGAGATCCGCGAGACGCACGACTCGACCATTCTGCTCTGCACGCATGACCTGAACGAGGCGGAGAACCTCGCCGAGCGCGTCGGCATCCTCGACCGCGGGCGGCTGCTCGCGCTCGAGCCGGCCGACGAGCTCAGGCACCGCTACAGCGCCGAGACGCTCGAGCAGGCGTTCTTCGCGGCGACGGGCCGGGAGTTCGAGGCCGAGGGCGACGAGGACGACGACGATCGGGACGTGTTCGCATGAGGACCCTCGCCACGACGATGCGAGCGGAGCTCGTCGGCGCCGGCGGTGTCGTCGAGCGCAACTTCTATCTCACCAAGCGGTACATCTGGTGGGACCTCGCGTGGTTCTTCTGGACCGTCGCGAACACGCTCACGATCGTCTTCATCGCCCAGGGCATCGAGTTGACGGGCGGCCAGATCGACGTCAACTCCGTCGCCACCAGCCTGCTCATCGGCGCAGTCGTCTGGGCGTACCTCGGCGTGCTCTTCGAGTTCCTCATGGAGACGGTCGCCTGGGAGCGCTGGGAGGGGACGATCGAGTACACGTTCATGGCGCCGCTGTCGCGTGCGATGCATTTGGCCGGTCAGGGCGTGTTCGCGATCTCGTACGGGCTCCTGCGTGCGGTGTTCCTCTTCACCGTCTGTGCCCTCTTCTTCGACCTGTCGATGCCGGACGCGAACTTCCTCGCGGCGTTCATCGTGCTCGCGGTCGCTTCGATCTCGTTCATCGGCATCGGCGTGATGACGTCGGTTCTACCGCTCATCTCGCCGGAGAAGGGGACGCAGCTCGGGTTCGTGGCGCAGGGGACGCTGCTCGTCGTCTCGGGTGTCTACTACCCGGTCGAGGTGCTCCCGGGCTGGATGCAGGCGATCGCCAAGATCTCGCCCGCGACGTATGCGCTCGAAGGCGCGCGGGAGGCGATCATGGACGGTGCGCCGCTGGCTGAGATGTGGGACGAGATCTGGCCGCTCCTCATCATCGGTGCGGTCTCGATCCCGCTCGGGCTGTGGGTGTTCTCGCGCGGTGAGCTGTACGCGAAGCGCCACGGAAAGCTGAAGCGATCCGGATGAGGGGCAGACCCGTGGGGCCTGACCCCGTCGTCTGGGTCGACCGGCTCGAGAAGGTCTTCGACGTCCCGGAGCGGGACGAGGGGCTGCGTGCGGCGACGAAGAGCCTTGTCCGGCGTAAGACCCGCGAGGTGCGTGCTGTCGACGGCATTTCGTTCGAGATCGCTCCGGGCGAGATCGTCGGCTTCCTCGGACCGAACGGCGCGGGCAAGACGACGACGCTGAAGATGCTGTCCGGGCTGCTGTACGTGAGCGGGGGCGAGGCGCGCGTGCTCGGGCACGTTCCGTCCAGGCGCGAGCGCGCCTTCCTGCGCCGGATCTCACTCGTCATGGGGAACCGGAACCAGCTCCAGTGGGACCTCCCCGCCCTCGACTCCTTCGAGCTCAATCGCTCGATCTACCAGATTCCCCGCGCGGACTTCCTCGCGCTGCGCGACGAGCTGATCGAGCTGCTCGAGGTCGGCGACCTCGTGCGCAAGCCGGTTCGGCAGCTGTCGCTCGGCGAGCGGATGAAGGTGGAGATCGTCGGCTCGCTCCTGCATCGACCGCAGGTGCTCTTCCTCGACGAGCCCACGATCGGTCTCGACGTCACGATGCAGAAACGCATCCGCGAGTTCATCGCCGCGTACAGGCGCCGCCACGATGCGACCGTGATGCTCACGAGCCACTACATGGCCGACGTCGAGGCGCTCTGCGAGCGCGTCATCGTCATCCACCACGGAAAGATCCTGTTCGACGGTGACCTGGCCGCGCTCGCCGACACGGTCGCGGCCTGGAAGACCATCGCGGTCGTGCTCCAGAACGGAGCGGGCGATCTCTCCTCATACGGGGAGGTGATCCATCGAGACGGCGACCTCGTCACGCTGCGCGTGGCCAAGGCCGAGACGGCGCGTGTCACCGCACG
The DNA here is from genome assembly GCA_035514135.1 of Gaiellaceae bacterium. GTDB lineage: Bacteria > Actinomycetota > Thermoleophilia > Gaiellales > Gaiellaceae > GMQP-bins7. Next base: position 13,633 of record DATKBJ010000045.1, read on the forward strand.
CCTCCTTGCCGAGCAGGAGGTGCTCGACCTCAACGTCGAGGACCCGCCGATCGAAGACGTCATCGAGCTCGTGTTCGCGCAGCAGGCGACTCAGTGAGCGGGATGCCCAGCGCTCCGGCCCTCGGGCAGGTCGGTCGACTCCGGTCGCTCGCCGACTTCTACGTCACGACCATGCGGACGGAGATCCAGACCCAGTTCCAGTACCGCGCGGCGACGTACATGTACCTCCTCGGGATGGTGGCCGAGCCAGTCATCTACCTCGTCGTCTGGTCGACGATCGCGGATTCCGCCGGCGGCGAGGTGAACGGGCTCACCGCCGGGGACTTCGCCGCGTACTACATCGTCTGGACGCTCGTACGGACGATGAACATCGTCTTCACGCCGTACGGCTGGGAGTGGCGGATCCGCAACGGCGAGCTCTCGGGGCAGCTTCTGCGGCCTCTCCACCCGATCCACTACGACGTCGCCCAGTTCGCCGGGGGGAAGATCCCGTGGCTCTTCTACTACCTGCCGATCGCCGTCGTCCTGACGCTCGTCTTCGAGCCGACGTTCGACGTCCGGCCCGCCGAGATCGTCGTGTTCGCGGTCGCGATCTGGGGCGCGTACCTCATCCGCACGTTCAACCAGACGGCGCTCGGGCTGGTCTGCTTCTGGACGACCCGCGTCGGAGCACTGTTCTCGCTGTACATCGTCCTCGAGCTGCTTCTCTCCGGCCGACTCGTGCCGCTGACGCTCATGCCCGACTGGGTGCAGACGGTCGCGTGGTTCCTGCCGTTCCGCTGGACGTTCTACTTCCCGATCGAGACGCTCGTCGGCGACCTGACGAACGCGGAGCTCCTGGCCGGGCTCGGGATGCAGCTGTTCTGGACGCTCGTAGGCATCGGCCTCTTCTCGCTGGTCTGGCGTTTCGCGATCAGGCGCTACACGGCGGTCGGAAACTGAGATGACGACGCTGCGAGTCGCGCTTCTGCACCTCCGCGTCGGGGTCATGAACGACCTGCAGTACCGGGTGAACTTCGCATTGCAGGTGCTCCAGTCGATTCTCGCGGTGGGCGTCGGGCTCATCGTCTTCCAGCTCGTCTTCTCGCACACGACCGACCTGAACGGCTGGACGCACTCGGAGCTCCTCGCGATCCTCGGAGTCCAGGCCGTGATGGCGGGCGTGGTTCATGCGGTGATCCAACCCAACATGATGCGGCTCTCCGAAGAGGTGCAGGACGGAAAGCTCGACCACGCGTTGACGAAACCCGTCGACGCCCAGATGCTGATCAGCGTTCGGCAGGTGCAGCTCTGGCAGGCGGTCGACATCCCGATCGGCGCGGTGATCATCGGCTTCGCGCTCGCGCGGCTCGGTGGCAACGTCGGCGTGCTCGACGCGCTTGCCTTTGCTGCTGCGCTCGCATTCGGAGCCGTGCTCCTCTACTGCTTCTGGCTCGTCCTCGCGACGGGGTCGTTCTGGGTCGTGCGCATGTGGTTCCTCCCGGAGCTCTTCGAGGGCATCTTCCAGACGGGGCGTTTTCCGGTCGGCATCTACCCCGACTGGCTGCGCTTCGGGATCACGTTTCTCGTGCCGATCGCCTTCGCGATCACGGTGCCCGCGGAGGCTGTGACCTCGCGGCTCGAGTGGCAGACGCTCCTGTTCGCGGCGCTGTTCACTGTTGCCGCCTTCGTGTTCAGCCGCTGGTTCTGGCGCTTCGGCCTGCGGCACTACACCGGCGCCTCCGCGTGAAGGGCGACACCGCGTGACCGGCGACACTGCACAGACCTGGCACTACGGCCTGGTGGCGCGCTGGTGGGCCGAGTTCAATCTCGACGGCCCGGAGATCGAGTTCTTCCGTCCGTTCGTGGAGGAGGGTCAGCCCGCGCTCGAGGCTGCGTGCGGCGCCGGACGGCTGCTCGTGCCCTATCTCCGGACAGGGATCGACATCGACGGCGCCGACATCTCGCCAGACATGCTCGAGCGGGTCCGCGAGCGCTCGCTGCGCGAGGGACTCGACGCGCCGAACCTCTACGCGCAGGCGATGCACGAGCTCGATCTCCCGCGCCGCTACCACACGATCCTCGTGTGTGGCGGTTTCGGGCTCGGCGGGCAGCGTGAGCACGACGTCGAAGGCCTGCGGCGGATCTACGAGCACCTCGAGCCGGGCGGGACGCTCGTCCTCGACAACGAGGTGCCGTACGCTGCCGTCGACTGGCGCTTCTGGTCGAAGGACGGCCGGCAGGAGCTCCCACGCCCTTGGCGGAAGAAGGGTGATCGCCGAGTCGCGTCCGATGGCTCCGAGCTCGAGCTCCGCTCGAGGCTCGTCGACGTCGATCCCCACGCTCAGCGAGTGTCGATGGACATTCGCGCGCTTCTCTGGCGCGGCGACGAGCTCGTCGCCGAAGAGGAGCACGCCATCGCGATGACGCTCTACTTCACTCATGAGATCGAGCTCATGCTCGAGCGTGCCGGGTTCGTCGACGTGGAGCTACGCGCGGGGTACGAGGATCGGCCACCGACGGGCGACGACGACTTCGTCGTCTTCGTCGCGCGGAAGCCCTCGTGATCCGCCGAGCCTGCTAGAGTCGCGCGGTCTGTGTGAGGCGACGTAGCCTCGGACGGGAAGCCCTGTCCGGGGCTTTTTCCATTTCAAGGGAGGTTTCATGGCACGACCCAGGACGCAGGCGCCGACCAGGGCGCGGAGCTCGATGGTGAAGAGCAAGGACCGTGCGACGTCGAGCGTGGCCGCACGTCGCGCCGTGCTCAAGCGGATCAAGGACGAGGGCGTCGAGCACATCCTCTTCTGGTTCACGGACCTCGAGGGACACCTCAAGTCGTTCGCAGTGACGCCGTCCGAGATGGGCGAGGCGCTGAACGACGGCATGGGCTTCGACGGCTCGTCGATTACGGGCTTCAACGCGATCGAGGAATCGGACATGGTCGCGATCCCGGATCCGGCGAGCTTCCAGCTCCTGCCGCGCCCCGAGGACGAGCCCGGCCACCCGCTGGGCGCGAAAGTCGCGCGCATGATCTGTGACATCGTGACCCCGGACGGAAAGCCGTACGAGGGCGACCCGCGCTTCGTCCTTCGCAAGGCGCTCGAGCGGATGAAGGGCATGGGCTTCGACGCGTTCAACGTCGGCCCGGAGCTCGAGTACTTCCTCTTCGAGGACGACAAGGGCACCGAGACGATCGACGAGGGCGGCTACTTCGCGATGACCGCGCAGGACGCGGCGACCGAGGTTCGAAACGACACGATCCACGCGCTCGAGGCCGTCGGCATCCCGATCGAGTACCACCACCACGAGGTCGGCCCGTCACAGCACGAGATCGACATGCGCTACGCGGACGCCCTCGCCATGGCCGACTACACGATCACGTACCGGCTCATCGTGAAGGAGGTCGCCGCCTGGCACGGCTACTACGCGACCTTCATGCCGAAGCCGCTGTTCGGCGAGAACGGCTCGGGGATGCACACGCACATGTCGCTCTTCAAGGGCGGCCGGAACCAGTTCTTCGACCGCCGCGACGAGTATCACCTGTCGAAGGTCGCGAAGAGCTTCATCGCGGGTCAGCTCGTCCACGCGCGCGAGATGTCGGCCGTCTTTGCGCAGTGGGTGAACTCGTACAAGCGGCTCGTCCCGGGGTACGAGGCACCGGTGTACGTGGCGTGGTCGCAGCGAAACCGCTCGGCTCTCATCCGGATCCCGCTCTACAAGCCGGGCTCGGAGCAGGCGACCAGGGCGGAGATCCGCTGCCCGGACCCGGCCTGCAACCCGTACCTCACGTTCGCGGCACTGCTGCACGCGGGTCTCGAGGGGATCGAGGCAGGCTACGAGCTCCCCGATCCGATGGAGCGGAACCTGTACCGACTCTCCGCGACCGATCGTCGCGAGCAGGGGATCGTCGCGCTCCCCGAGTCGCTCGGCGAGGCAATCGAGGAGTTCGCAGGCTCCGAGCTCATGAAGCGAGCGCTCGGCGAGCACATCTTCCCGCGCTACATCGAGCTCAAGCGGCGCGAGTGGGACGAGTACCGCGTCCAGGTGACGGAGTGGGAGAAGGAGAAGTACCTCGCTGCGCTGTGATGCCACTTGCATCCAGCCGACGAAAGTCGGATGATTCGCGCTGCAGGGAACGCCGCAAGGCGAGCGGTGAACCCTGTATCTGACGGCCGATCGCGGGCTCCCTGGTGTGGAGCCCGTGGTCGTTCTGTGGCGGGTGGAAACCTGCGGTTTCCCCCCGCCGGCCCCCCTTCCCTTTACGCAGCGGCCAATTGGCCACAACTGGCCTCCCGGCCGGCGGAGCCGGCCTCCGGCCGCGAAGGCGCTCCTATCCTTCGACCGTTCTCAGCCGGGCTTGCCGGACATCGCCCAGATCGCGACCACGTAGGCCGCCAGGAGTATCAGCGAGATCCACATGGTCGCTTTCAGCAAGCCCGCGCCTCTGCCGTCGCCGAGGCGGCGGACGCCGACGCCGCCGAGGACGAGCGCGACGAGGAGGAGCGCGCCGCCGGGATCTGCCGCAAGCCAGCCGATCCACAGCCACGCCGGCTCCGAGCCGGCCTTCCAGCCCTGTTCGTCGTAGATCCACTGCGCTCCGACTCGCATGAGGAGCCAGCCGGGGAGCGCCACCGCGAGCAGCGTGAAGTACCCCGTGCGCAGCATCGCCATGTTGCCCCGTGCGGCCGCGACGACGCTCGCGCTCGCGAGCACGCCGCCCACGAGGATCATCGCACCGAAGACGTGCACGAAGAGCGGGAGATCCCACTCGTTCGGGCGGAGGGCCGCGAGGACGTTCATGCGCCTGGCTTCCAGATCATGTCGACCAGGATGAGGACGACGAGCAGCGATGCGAGCGCGTGTCCGACGACGAGGGGTCGCGCCCTGTTGACTTCGAGCAGGTCGGCGCTCGGCCCGTCGTGTCCCGCCGCCTCGAGGTCGTCGGCCATCTGCATCGCAGAGACGAAGACGGCGCCGGTTCGGCGACCGACCTCCATGTACACCGCCCAGAGGATCAGGGCCGCGAGGATCCATCCGTCCCAGACGTCGTACCCGCCGACCGAGAACGCGAGCCAGAGCCCGAAGACGATCGTGCCACCCGCGCCGATCCCGGTCGCAACGTCACCGACCTTGACGACCGGCTTCAACTGGGTGACGCCGCTGGGCGTGTCCGTCCGCCGGATGGTCACGAGCAGTACGGAGTACAGGACGGCACCTGCGACCATTGCGAACGCGCTCAGCACGTGCAGCGCCAGGACCCAGTCGTCGAGGCTCACGGCGCGGAGATCGTAGGACAATGCGCTTCGTGGAGGCAACGGCTCGTCATCTGCGCCTGCTCACCGAGACCATCGCAGCGGTGAACTCGTCGCTCGATCTCCAGGAGGTGCTCGAGCTCGTCGCGAGCAAGGTCGCGGACGCGCTGGGGACGGATGCGTGCTTCGTCTACCTCTACGACGAGCGCGCCGACGAGCTCGTGCTGCGGGCCACCCACGGGACTCGCGTGGAGGAGCTCACGCGCACGCCGCGGATGCGTCCTGGCGAGGGCATCACCGGTGTCGCGGCGGCCGAGCGCGCGCCTGTGATGATCGCGGAGCAGGCCCACCTCGACCCACGCTTCAAGGGCTTCCCGAATCTCCCGGAGGACGAGTACGAGTCGATCCTCGCGGTGCCCATCGTGACGCGCACCGACGAGCTCGAAGGGGCGCTCAACGTCCGAACGCGCAACCCGCGCACGTTCACCGATGCCGAGATCGAGCTCCTGGTCGCGATCGCCGCCCAGGTTGCGCAGACGATCGAGCACGCGAAGCTCTACGAGCGCGCGCAGCGCCGCGTTGCAGAGCTCGAGGCGCTCGCGCGTATCTCGGAGGCGGTCTCGGAGTCGCTCTACCTCGAGGAGTCGCTCGAGGCGATCGTCTCCACGACGATGGAGTCGCTGCACGCGACGGGGGCGGCACTCGTCCTCGAGGACGGGAAGATCGCGTGGCCCGAGGGTCGGCCAGGCGAATACGCAGTCCGTATGCCGCTGCGCTGGAAACGTCGACAGATCGGCGAGCTCGTGTGTGACCGCGACGCGCCGTTCTCGGCGGACGACGAGGCGCTGCTCGAGGCGATCGCGCACCATGCAGCTGTCGCGCTCGAGCATGGGCGCGCGGTCATGCGTGGCGTGCTCGCTCAGGAGATCCACCATCGCGTGAAGAACAATCTCCAGTCGGTCGCGTCGCTGCTCCGCCTCCAAGCCCGCGCGGACAACGTCGATGCGCGGAAGTCGCTGAACGACTCCGTGAACCGGATTCTCGCTATCGCCGCCGTCCACGAGGTTCTCACCGAGCATCGCGAGGACGACGTCGATCTCGGCGAGCTTGTCGACCGGCTCCGCGCGATGCTCGTGCAGGGGCTCGGGGCAGGGAAAGACGTGTCGGCAACGCTCGAGTCGGTGTCGCTCGCCGGTCAGCAGGCCACGGCGCTCGCCCTGGTGTTCACCGAGCTCTTCGGAAACGCGCTCGAGCATGGTGGCGACCAAGTTTCCATCGCACTCGCGCAGCGCAACGGCGAGGTCGTGCTGACGATCGCCGACGACGGAGCCGGAATCCTCGGCGAGGGCTCGGGAACCGGGCTCTCGATCGTCCGCGCGCTCGTTCGGGACGAGCTCCGCGGCGAGCTCTCGCTCGAGAGCAGCCCAGGGCTGCGGGCCGAGGTGGTGTTCCCGGCGTGACACGAGTGCTCGTTGCCGAGGACGAGACGCTCATCCGCCTCGACCTCAAGGGGCTTCTCGAGGCAGCGGGATACGAGGTGTGCGCCGAGGCGCGCGACGGCGAGGAGGCTGTCGCGCTCGCACGCGAGACCGAGCCCGACGTCGCGCTGCTCGACGTGAAGATGCCGCGTCTCGACGGGATCGAAGCGGCTCGGCGCATCCTCGACGAGCGGCCGATCCCGATTGTCATGGTAACCGCCTACGGCGAGCGCGAGCTGGTGTCGCGCGCGGTCGAGGCCGGCGTGTTCGGCTATCTCGTGAAGCCGTTTCGCGAGTCCGACCTGCTCCCGGCGATTGCGACGGCGACCGCTCGTCACGAGGAGCTGCGCGCGCTCCGCGAGGAGGCCGACTCCCTTGCCGAAGCGCTTGCGGCCCGCAAGGCGATCGAGCGTGCGAAGGGGATTCTCATGCAGCGCGAAGGCCTCTCGGAGGAGGAGGCCTTCGCGCGGCTCCGCAAGGCGAGCCAGATCTCCGGACGCCCGCTGAAGGTCGTCGCAGAGGCGCTCATCGCGACCCTCGATTCCTAGGAGAGGCGCTGCGGAGCGTGCTCCGCGTGCCAGCGCAAGCCGAGCATGGCGAAAGAGGCGTCGGCTCGGCCGGCAAGCTCGGCATCGTTCCTCACGATTGCGAGCGCGCGAAGGGCGAACGGCTCGAAACACGTTCCGGGCTGCGCGAAGTCCGGAGCCGCGCTCTCGACGGCGTCACGAAGCCCGAGCGCGGCGGCGGCGTCGAACCACGCCGTTGCTCCTGCCATGTCGAACATGAACCGGAGCGTCGGACGTTCGTATTCGTCCACGAGGCGGCGTGCTTCCGTCACGTCGCCTCGCAGGAGTGCCATGCGCAGCCGAGGCGCCGTCAGCTCCCGGTCGTGGCCCTCCATCCCGGCCGAGGACGCGAGCTCGACGAAGCGTTGCGCCCGGGCGTGATCACCCTGCGCCGTCTCGGCCAGGGCACACACGAGCAGCGAGCGCGCGTTTCGGACACAGGGCGTGTCGAGGTTGTCCTGGACGGCTCGTTCGACCCGAGCCTCGAGCTCGCGGATCCGATCCCAGTTGGCTGTCAGCTCTTCGATCTCGACCGAGTACGCGGCTGCGTGGAGCCGGTTGTGCGGGGTGAGGTCCTGCACGATGTCCGAGACGAGTTCGCTGAACCGCCGCGCCTCGTCGAATCGTCCAGTCGCCGCTGCAACGCGTAGCGCCGTGTTCTCGATGAGCGTCTCGCGGTTGCCTGGATCCGCGACCTGGTCGAGGAGCGTGAGGATGCGCGCGGCGCCCTCCGCCGCGGCGTCGTACCGGCCGGACTGCATGCATGCGATCACATGAACGCGGAGTGCCCAGCCGATGAGCTCCGGATCACCGACGCGCTCTGCGAGGGCGAGCGCTTCGCTGGCGGTCTCCTCCGCACGGTAGGCGTGCCAGGCCTGCGCCACCAGCGCCATCGCTCGCTCGCGGCTCGCCGGTGCCGCCCTCGCGAGGGCCTCATCGATCCACGTGCCGACCACGCCTCGGTCGAGCGGTGGGTTCCACGCCAGCCAGGCGGTGCTACTGCGAAGCGCAAGCTCTGCGAACAGCGCTGTGATCGTCTCGTCGTCCGGAGCCAGGTCGATCGCGTGCTCCGTTGCCGACACGAACCCACGCGTGTGGTAGCGCAGCGACTGGACGTCGGCGAGCGCGCGCCAGAGCTCGAACCTCGTGGCGTCGTCGCGAGCGAGCTCGAGCGCGCGCTCGAGCATCGCGACAGCCGCCTCCGCCTCGTAGCGCGAGGTCGCGCGCTCGGCAGCCATGCGGAGCCAGTGGAGCGCCCTCTCGGTGAGGCGGGCCAGCTCCTCCGGATCCTCCGACCAGGCGAGCGCCGCATAGTCCTCCTTGACCGCCTGCTCGTAGTGGTGGGCGAGAAGGCCGGCGAGCTTCTCGTCCCTGCCGCGCTCGAGGCGGTTCGCAACGGCGGCGTGCAGGCGTCCTCGCTCCGCCTTCGGGAGGCTCGCGTACGCGACCTCGCGCGTGAGCTGATGCCTGAACAGGTACTCGGTCTCGCCGGCGAGGGACGACTGGGTCTGTGCAAGAACGAACTCGCGGTCGACGAGTACGCCGAGGTCGATGTCGACGTCGCCCATGAGCTCGCGAACCGGTTCCTCCCAGAAGACACGACCGATGACGGACGCGGTCTGGAGCGCCCGCTTCTCGGACTCGGGCAGAAGGTCGATGCGCGACGCGAGCACTGCGTGCACGGTGTCGGGAAGGTCGAGCTCCGCGAGGCTCCCCTCGATTGCCCATGTCCCGTCCCGACGCCTGATCGTTCCTCGGTCGACGAGCGTCGCGAGCAGCTCCTCCAGAAAGAACGGGTTGCCCTCCGCGCGGGCGACGACGAGCTCGCTCACCGCCGCGGGCAGCTCACCGCCGAGCAGTCGTGTCACGACCTCTGAAGCGTCCTGCGGTGAAAGCGGCGCCAGGTCGATACGGACGTCCGCGCTCACTGCCTCGGCCGCCTCGGGGCGTGCCGTCCCGACGAGCAGGAGCGGGCCAGTGCCTCGCCGCCGGACATCCCGGAGCAGCTCGAGCAAAGGGTTCTCGGCCCAGTGGAGGTCCTCGATCACGAGGACGAGAGGTTGCTCCGCAGTCCATTCCTCGAGGAGCGCAGTCCACGCCGCGTGGAAGCGCTCGCGAACGACGACCGGGTGAAGGCCCTCCGCCACCCGGAGACCGAGTGCGAGACCGAGTAGCGGGCGGTTTCCGAGGCGCTCCAGCGCCCTCTCTGGCGGATCCGACTCGTGTAGCCCCAGTTCCTGCCGCAGTACGTCCGCGAGGGGGCGGTAGGTAAGACCGCGTCCGTACGACGGGCATCGTGCTGTGCGCACGCGGGGAGGCGTCGCCACGTTCGAGAGACGAGCTACAAGCTGGCTCAGGAGCGCGCTCTTGCCGACACCGGCGTCGCCGACGACGAGGACGAGCTCTGGCGCGCTCCGCTCGACGACGCTCCTGTATGTCGCCTCGAGCTCCTCGAGCTCGCCGGCCCGGCCGACAAACGTCCCGCCGAGTCGCCCCCGGGGTCGTGCGACCGCGAGCGCAGTGAGCAGCCGGCGGGCCACGACTCCGTCGCGCTTCCCTTTCGCGGCGACCGTCTCGGGATCCGAGAACTCGAATGCGCCGCCCGCTGCCGCGGCGGTTCGCTCTCCGACGAGGATCTGCCCGGGGGCTGCGCCCTGCTCGAGGCGGGCGGCGACGTTCACGGGATCGCCGGAGACGAATGAGCTTCCCCGGCGCGGCTTTCCGACAACGACTTCGCCCGTGTTGACGCCGATCCGGAGCTGAAGCGCGTCGCCGAACAGGTCGCGAAGGCGCGCTCGCATGGCGATCGCCGTGTGGAGAGCTCGCTCGGCATGATCCTCATGGGCGGCCGGGACGCCGTAGACCGCCAGCACGGCATCTCCCGCGAACTTCTCGATCGTGCCTCCCGTGGCCTCGATCTCCTCGGCCATCGCGTCGTAGAAGCGGTCGAGCAGAAGTCGGGTGTGCTCGGGGTCCGAGGACGACGCCATCTCCGTCGACCCGACGAGATCGGCGAAGAGCATCGTCGCGATCTTTCGCTCGGCCGCCATCCGCGGTGCATTGTGACGGTTGGCGCGAGAAGGTCCTGCGTCGCGTTCTACTGCGCAGCCAGCAGCCGCTCCTCCCCGTGACGTCGGTACAGCCGGCGGCCGAGCCACGCCGCGAAGCCGACGAGCGCGAACGGCGCGAGCACGATGAGGATGCCGAGTGCGATGACGGCCTCCCAGGCGAGGATGTTCAGGGCCTCGTCCACCGCACGGTCGATGCGTGAAGGTGGCGCGACCGCTCCGAAGGCGCCCGGCGTCACGACCGTGAGCTGGATCGTCGACATGCTCGCCTCGGCTTCGGTGGAGGAGATTCCGGCGCGTAGCGCGGTCAGCTCGGCGCGGAACGTCTGCAGCCGAGCACGGAGCACGGCTTCGGTCGGCGCGTCGAGCGATTCGGTCCGCAGCCGTGCCTGGATGCGGGCGATCTGGCCGCGCACGCTCGCCTCGCGCTGCGCGAGCTGATCCAGCGTCTGCTGCAGGTCGTCCACGGTGACCTGCTGCGTGACGATTCGTCCGAGCCCGGAGAGGCCGGTGATCGCGTCCTGGACACGGTCGACGGGAACGCGCACGGTGATCGACGCGCTGCCCTCTTCAC
>DATKBJ010000046.1:0-75287 GCA_035514135.1 Gaiellaceae bacterium
AAGCTCGCGAAGATGCCGTCACCGGCGGTGTCGAGCTCCCGTCCCCCGTAGCGGACGAGCTGACGCCGGGCGAGCGCGTGGTGTCGCTCGAGCTGCTGCCGCCACTGCCGGTCGCCGAGCTCCGAGGCACGCGTGGTTGAGCCGACGATGTCGGTGAAGAGCACCGTCGCGAGCACCCGTTCGGTCTCGACGGCGTCCCACTCTCCATGCTCCCAGAGGCCAGTCAGGAAGCGCTCGACCGGGACGGCGATCTGCTCCGGATCGACGAACCAGACGTGATCCCGGCCCGGTAACTCGACGAACTCGGCCCCTGGGATGCGCGCGGCGGCGTAGCGACCCTCGTCGAAGAGGATCGACTGGTCGTCTCGCCGATGGAGGACGAGCGTCGGTACACGGACGGAAGCCAGCACGTGGCGAACGTCGATGGCTGGAGCCATGCTGTAGTAGTGCGCGAGCGCCCCGGGCGTGATGCTCGTGCGCAGCCAGCGGCGCCACCAATGGCGAGTGGCCGCATCGGGAGCAAGACTGGGCGCAAGCTCCTCGAATGTCGCATCAAGCGCTTCTCCCGTGCGCCAGCGCCGTTCGGCCCGCGCGCTCGCCGCTGCGCCCTCCTCGTGCGTCATCGCCCACGGGTAGTCGTCCGCCCGGCGGTAACACATACGCGAGGCGTAGAGGATTGCCGCCGCGACACGCTCGGGATACGTAGCGGCGAAGAGAATGGTCATGGGGCCGCCCTCCGAGACACCCATGACCGCCGCCCGCTCCGAGCCGACGGCATCCATCACCGCCCGCACGTCGTCCATCCGCGTCTCGAGGTCGGCGACCCCGACCATGCGGTCCGAGAGTCCGGTGCCCCGCTTGTCGAACAGGATCAGACGTGAGAACCGTGCCAGACGCGTGAAGAACTCTGCGGGCGGCCCCTCCCATGCCACGTCCAAATTTGAGACGATCCAGCCGCCTACAAGCACGAGATCGAACGGCCCCTCGCCGACAACCGTATAGGCGACGTTGACGTCGCCGCTTCTGGCGTACTGGACCTCCGGGGCGTCCATATCTGACAGTCTTGCGCATGCTCAAGCGCGGGGCAGGCAAGAGCCCGTACGGGAATTCGGCAGAGGTTTCGCGCCTCTCTCGGAGGTGGGAGCAAAGGAGTTCGAGCACGGACGCGAGCTGCTCCGAAGAAAGATCGAGACGTCTCAGCCACAGCTTGTCGTCTTCACGTTCAAGAAGACTGCCGAGGTGCTGTTCGGCAAGTTCGCCGGGAGCGGCCGCATCCCCGGACTGAAGCTCGGCGGCCGACCCGTGTTCGTCATGCCAGGGCCCTGCGCACCAGGCGCAGACGTCGACGCCCGGCTGCGAGAGCTCGAAGCGCTGGCCGACGAGCTCGCGACCGGCAGGTCGTAGCGGGCTGCGGCCGGACTCCGTGGACACCCACGTAAAGGCAAAAGTTGGGCAAGAGTCTGCCTTGACGATCACGATCTAGAGAACTGAAAAGGTAAGCGTTCAGCCCCCCCGCTTGATCAGGCGAGCGCGGGGATGGGGTCGCCGCGAATGTTGGCGGTGAGGACCTCGGCGAGGTACGCGAAGAGCGAGCGTCGTTGCAGGCGGCAGGTGATCGAGGCGGAGAGGAGCCGTTCGATCGTGCGCTCGCCCTGCTCGGATTGGCTGCCGTGGGAGAGCTTGCGGTAGATGACGGCCCCGCGCAGTCCGCGCTCGGCGTGGTTGTTGGTCGGTTCGACGCCGTCGAGGTGGGCGAAGGTCCACAGCGCCGGCCAGCGCTTGAGCAGGCTCTTGGCGAACAAGCGGTGGTACTTCGTCCTGGTGCTCTTGCGAGCGGCGTGCTCGAGCAGCACTCGCAGCTTCGCCTGCAGCGGCGCGATCTGGGCCTGGAGACGAGCGCGGTCGCCGTCTTGTTGGTAGGCGCGCCAGGCGGTGAAGATGCCGCGGGCGATCCGGAGGCCGTCGTCGCCGAACGTCTTCTGTTCGCCCATGCCTTCGCTGTGGGCGGTGAAGTCTCTGAGCAGGTGCGCCCAGCAGAGCTGTCGCTGGCTGGGGTCGAGGTAGTCGTAGCCGCGCCAGCGGTCCGAGCAGACGATCCCGGCGAAGCGCTCCCCGAGCAGCGTCCTCGCCTCGAAGCCGTGGCGGCCGGCCGCGATCCGGAAGACCGCGGTCCGGGCGCTCAGGGCGCCCCAGAGCGTCCGGCTGCCGCCGGCGGTCTTCCAGCCGGTCTCGTCGATGTTGACGACCGGCGCCTTCTTGAGCTGCTGCTCGAGCCGCGTGTGCGGCGCGGCGAGCGCCTCCCCGGCCCGGTGCACGATCGCGTCGACCGACCCGGTCGCCAGCTCGACCCCGAACAGCTCCCGCGCGAGCTCGGTCGTGTCGCGGCGCGAGACGCGGTTGCGCACTGCAAGCGTCACGACCGCGGCTTGCAACCTCGGGCCGAACGCCGACCGCGGCAGCTCGCGGGGAAGCTCGGCGCGGGTCCGGCTGGTGCATCCAGGGCAGCGCACAGCGTGCAGCCGGTGCTCGGCCACCCGGACTGCGATCGGCGGCAGCTCGGCGACCTGGTGCCGCCACGGATCCGCGGCGTCGACCAGCTCCTGTCGATCGAACACGTGCGCGCACGACCGGCACTGCACGGGCCAGTGCTCGACGACCGCGTCCACCCGCTCGGGCGCAAGCAGCGGTCGGTGCCTGCCTTCGTGCCCGGGCTGGCCGCCGCGCGTCCGGCCAGAACTCGGACGGCGCGGTCGCGGCGGCGCTGACGGTGGATCCTGCGAGGGCGGAAATGAGGAGTTACGAGAGCTGCGGTTCAGCCGCCGCTCGAGCTCCCCGACTCGGGCCTCGAGCCGCCGGTTCGCCTCGATCAGCTCGCCGACTCTCAGCAACAGCGCGACCGCCGTCTTCCGGTTGCCATCGAGGATCGCCTCCGCCTCGTGCCGCTCCACACCGCAGGAATTCGCGGCAAGCGACTGGGTCCCTGCAAAGGGGGTGAACGCTTACGGTTTTTGTTTCCTCGACGGCAACATGTGTCCCCGATGTGTCCCGAGAGGACTGCGCAGGCAGCCCCGGGGTCGCCTTCCGTCCGCCTGTTGGTAGCGGCCGCGGCATGCCGGGGCTACTTTCGAGTTGCGTCGGCCACGTAAGCCCCTACGTCCGCGATCTGTTGCGGCGTCAGCAGCCCCTGGTAGGTCGGCATGGCTTTGAACCCGAGCGCGACCCGATCGACGACGAGCGTCGCGGAGGGACGTACCTCGTCGAGATTCGGAGCGGATGTTCCCGTCGACCGCGATGCGGAAAGCGTGTGGCACGCACCGCATCCCGCCTTTGTCCAGACCCTGCTTCCTTGCGTCGCGCGGCCGTCGAGGTCCAGCGCGGCTTCGTGTGCCTTTGCCGCCCCCACGGCGGTGCTGTCTCTTTCGTCCCCCCCGCAGGCGGCGACTACGGGCACAAGGGCCAGCGCGATTGCGATTGAGAGCACAAACCGGGGCATCCGCTGGGTCGCAGTTTAGAGCGGTGGGGTGGCGGGATTCGGTCGCCCTCTGTGCAACCAGGACGAAGCGCTCTACGATCCGGGGGATGGGGGTGGAGGCTGGGGCAGCGGACTTCATCAGCGTGCCCGTCCGACGGCACGCTCTCGTCGCCGCGCTCGTAGCTCTTCGACCCCACCAGTGGACGAAGAACCTTCTCGTCTTCGCCGGAATCGTCTTCGCTGTCCAGCTCGACGATCCGGTCGCATGGCTGCAGGCGACCGCCTGTTTCCTCGCGTACTGCGCAGCCTCCAGTGCCGCCTATCTCTTCAACGACATCCGCGACCGGGATGCCGATCGGGCCCATCCTGTGAAGCGCAGGCGTCCGATCGCGAGCGGTGAACTCTCGGTTCGCACGGCCTCGTGGATGGCTGTCGGGATGCTCGCTGTGGCGCTCGCGACCATCGCGCCGCTCGGCATCGAGTCGACCGGCCTCCTCGCGCTATTCCTAGCGCTACAGACGGCGTACACACTCAGGCTGAAGCACGTTGTCCTCGTCGACGTCCTCGTCATCGCCGGCCTCTTTGTCATACGGGCCGCAGCCGGCGCCGAGGCGGTGAGTGTTCTCATCTCTCCGTGGCTCCTTCTCTGTACCGGCCTTCTTGCGCTCTTCCTCGCACTCGGCAAGCGTCGCGGCGAGCTCGTGTTGGTCGAGCAGCAGGAGACGCCTGGAAGACGCGTGCTCGACGGGTACACGGTCGCAGCCATCGACCAGTTCATCGCCATCACCGCCGCCGGCACGATTGTCGCCTACGCCCTCTACACGTTCACCGCTTCCGTTTCGAGCAGCCTCATGATCACGATCCCCTACGTCGTATTCGGCGTCTTCCGGTACATGCTGCTCCTCCACGGTCGTCGCGTCGGCGAAGAACCGGAGCATGTACTCGTCACGGATGGGCCGATCCTCGCGGCGGTCTGCGCGTGGGCCGTCACGTGCGTGGCGGTTCTCGCTCTCGATTGACGTCGGGAGACAGGGTGTCGACCACAGAGAGCGGACGCCGCGCGCCGACCGCGATCCTGAGCGCGTCGAACGCCATCATCGCGGACGACGTGACAAGCCCGACGCGAGTGTCCGGATTATCGATCCAGCGGACTGGCACCTCGGCGACCCGCAGGTCTAGCCGCCTGGCCAGGACGAGCAGTTCCATATCGAACGCGAACCCGTCGACGCGTTGCAGCTCGAAGAGGCGACGACTCGACGAGAGGCGGAAGAGCTTGAATCCGCATTGCGTGTCCTTCCACGGGATCCGCGTGAGTGTCCTGACGATCACGTTGAACGCCTTCCCCATGAGCTCGCGGTGCAGCGGCTGGCGAACGACGATCTCCGAACCGCGCAGTGCGCGCGATGCGATGCACACGTCCACTCCTCTTTCGACTTCCGCGGCCAGCCCGACCAGCTCTTCGAGGGGAGTCGAGAGGTCGACATCCGTCATGAGCGCGACGTCGCTCGTGGCGCGGAGCATCCCAGCGCGCACCGCTGCGCCCTTCCCGCGGTTCTCCGGAAAGCGCTCGAACGAGAACCTGCCGCCGAGGTCGTCGGCCGCCGCTAGCAGGTCGGCGGTCCCGTCGGTCGATCCGTCGTCAACGACGATCACCTCGGCGAGAACCAGGCCTGCCCGCCCTGCGACGTCGTCCGCATCCTGATGAAGCGACCTCAGCAGCACCGGCAGTCGGCGTTCCTCGTTGTAGACGGGAACGACGATGCAGAGAGAACGCGGTGTCATCGAGCGCGAGCCATCGCGAGGCGCAGGAGCGTACCCCGGATGGAGATCGCCGTGAACCCCCGCGGCCCCACGACATGAGCGAGGAAGCCTTTCCCACCGCTCCGGAGCCTCGCTCGGCGCTGCGGATACAGGCCCGCTACGTCCTGGGAGCGGTGCTCCTACCGCTTGCCGTGGCTCTCGTCACGCTCCGGGTCGGCGACGAGAAGCTCGAGCCCGCGGCAGACGTCTTACGCGAACAGGCGAGCCACGGGACGTGGCGTCGGATGTTCGACCTCGACGGCGTCAGCGCGACCATTCCGCTGCCGTTCTGGGTCCTGGCGCTGGCCGCGGCCGGGGCCGTCGGCCTTCCCTACGCCTGGCTGTGTGCCCGCTGGCTGCCGGACCGCGGGTACGCGCTCTCGCGCGTGATCGGCCTGATGCTCGTCACCTGGGTCGTGTGGTGGATCTGCAGCCTCCGGCTGCTGCCTTTCGGCCGAGGGGCGATCCTCGTGGCGTTCGCGCTCGTGGGGATCGGCGCCGCGGTCATCACCGTGCGGAACCGCCACGAGATGCGCGAGTGGTTCCGAGCGCACCGTCGCGTGCTCGTCGCCGCCGAGGCCGTCTTCTGGACGCTCTTCCTCGCTGCGCTCTTCGTGCGCTGGTCGAACCCGGATCTCTGGCACCCGGCCCGCGGAGGCGAGAAGCCGATGGACTTCGCGTACCTGAATGCCGTCGTCAAGTCCACGTCGTTCCCGCCGTTCGACCCGTGGTTCGCGGGCGGCCAGATGAACTACTACTACTACGGGTTCGTCCAGGTCGCCGCCCTGGCGAAGATCACGGCGATACCGCCGGCGATCGCGTACAACCTCGCGATCGCCACGCTGGCCGCCCTGCTCGGCTCGGCCGCGTTCTCCGCCGGGCTGGGGCTGGCCGCGACCCGATCGCTCGCGCCGCGACGCCCGCTGCTCGTGGCGTCGGGCGCTGCCCTCTTCGTGACAGTGCTCGGCAACCTCGGTGAGATCCATGTCATTCGAACCGAGCTGACGGGCTGGGTGTCGCCGGAGTGGTGGTTGTGGAATCCGACGCGGGTCATTCATCCCGGCGAAGGCGAGCCTGGGCCGATCTCCGAGTTCCCCGCATTCACGTTCATCTTCGGCGACCTCCATGCGCACGCGATGGCGCTGCCGATCGCAGCGCTCGCTCTCGCGCTCGTCGTCAGCATCGTCCGCGGCGGCGCGACGAGCGTCCGCCCGTTGGCTCCCGCTCTCGCCGTGCTCGCGCTCACGCTGGGAGCGCTTTCGGTGACGAACACGTGGGACTTGCCGACCTACGGGCTCCTGGCATGCCTCGGTCTCGCGATCGCGATCCTCGGCGAGGGTCTTTCTAGACGGCGCGTCTCCGTGTTCCTGGGAGCCTCGATGGCCCTCGCGCTCGCCGCGTACCTTGCCTTCCTGCCGTTCCGTCTCCACTACTGGTCCGTTTTCGACGGCGTCCAGCGCTGGGAGGGGCGACAGACCCGCCTCTTCGACTACCTCACGATCCACGGACTCTTCCTCTTCGCGATCGTCTCCGCGCTCGTCCTCCAGGTGGCTCGCGCGGCCGACCTCGGCGCGAGCGCTCGCACGGTGAGGGTCTTCGCCCGCCGCCCGCGTCGTGTAAGGGAGACGCTCGAGCGCCACCATGCGTTCGTCGCAGGTTCGCACACCCTCCTCGTAACGCTCGTCGCCGTTCTCGCGATCGCCGTCGTGACGGCCGCATGCGCTCTCACCGCGCAGTGGCCGGCCGCGGTCGCCTTGCCTGTCGCGTCACTCGCGGTTCTGGCATGGCCGGTCCGGGTGAGGTCGGGCGTGAGCGTGCGCGACAGGGCGATTCGACGGCTACTCGCAGTCCTGGTTCTGGTGGGACTCGGGCTGACGCTCGGCGTCGAGTACTACGTGCTACGGAACATCGATATCGGCCGCGTGAACACCGTCTTCAAGACCTACATGCAGGTGTGGGTGCTGTTCGCGGTGGCCGCGGCGGTTTCGGCCGGGATGGTGTTCGCCCGCCTCCGACACCTCCGACGAGGGGTCGCGAACACGTGGCGAGTCGCGTTCCTCGCGCTCGTCGCAGTTGCGGCCCTCTACCCCGTCCTCGCCGCGCGCGCGAAGATCGACGACAGATTCGACCGCTCGGTCGGCCGGACGCTCGACGGCAGCGCGTTCATGGAGAAGGCGATCTTCAACGACAAGGGCGTCGACATGCGTCTGGTGCACGACCGCGACGGCATCCGCTGGATACTCGAGAATGTCGAAGGATCGCCGGTTGTCGCGGAGATCAACACCGCGCCGACGCTCTACGGATGGGAATTGCGCTACGCGATGTTCACCGGCAACCCGAGCATCGTGGGCTGGGACTTCCACCAGCGTCAGCAGCGTCCGCCGATGGCCCCGGCGGTGCAAGAGCGGGTGGCGGACGTCCAGCGCATGTACCGGACGCCGAGCGCTGCGGTGGCGTACGGCATCCTCACCACGTACGGAGCCAGCTACGTCGTCGATGGTCCGCTGGAGCGAACCTACTTCCCGCGGGGCGCGGGGAAGTGGGCGAGCGGCGAGGGGAGGTACTGGACGCTCGCGTACTCGAACCCGGGCGTGCGGATCTACCGCGTGCTCCCAGCCGAACCGGACAGTTCGTAGATCACCGTGTCGCCGGATCGAAAGACCTCGGTGCCGATCTGGGAGAACTTCGCGAGGCCGCCCTCGGCGGCGTGATCCGCTCGCTCGAGCGACCCGATGAAGACGTAGCGAACGCCGTATCCGTCCAGGAGCGTGCGCGCCTCGTCGGCGTTCGCGGTCCGGTAGATCGTCTGGATGTCCGCGGCGCGCGACCCGGGCTCGTGGCCCCATTGCACCTCGTGCCCCGACCAGCCCAGCACGGTTGCGAGGCCCGTGAACGTCGAGACACGCGCGCGGCCCTCCGCGTCGAAGTCGTTACCGACGGTCTCGAGAACGACTGCATGGCCGGGAGCGTTCTCGCGCAGCCACTCGATCGCGGCGACGTCGTCGGCCGCCGCGCGGCGCAGCCAGGCGATGCCGTCGAGCGTGGGATCGGCCGCGAACGTCCCCGACCGCGAGTACGACCCGGCGACGGGGTACACGAGCGCGAGCGCGAGGAGGACGCCGAGTCCGGCCAGCCAGACGACCCGCAGGCGTCGCCCGAGCCAGCGCGCGCTCCAGAAGACGCCGACGGCCCCGACGATCGCGAGCAGGAACCACGCCTGGTAGCCGGTCTTGAAGACGGTGTTGAAGCGGAAGCTCGGCGATCCGTCGAACACGTCGCGCACGTAGACGATCTCGCCCGAGACCACCAGAAGGAGGGCGACCGCGGAGAGCAGCCAGAGAACGCGCTCCGGCTGGCCTGCTGAACCGCTCGCGAACGTCATGTACACCGCCGCCGCGGCGACAACCAGCGCGAGGGTCAATCCGGACAGATTGGGCGGCGCCAGCAGAACGAGCAGGAAGAAAGACGCCGAGGCCGCCCAGACCACGTATCGCACCGGTACTCGGCGCAGCCGACCCACGAAAAGCGCGAGGAGCACCCACAGCGACAGTCCGTAGATGGAGGCGTAGTCCCGCGCGAACTCCGTGAACCGAACGCGATCACGCACGACGCCGACGCCGTCGGCCGGTGGCGAGAACGCCAACCAGAAGGGAAAGTAGAGCACGACCGCCGCAACGAGCAGGGCACCACCCCAAGCGGCGGCGCTCTGCCAACGGCCGTCGGCTTCGAGCGACCAGAGCACGAGTGCCCCGGCGGCGATCGCCACAGCTGTTGGGAAGTCGAAGCTGTTCGTCGGGTAGAGGACTCCGAGGACGAGTGCGGCGACACCGAGCTCGGCGAGCCCACGACGCGACGGTCGGTCGCCGACCGACGCGGGAGGTCCGTGCAGCGCGAGCTGGATCGCGTAGGCGATGCAGACGAGGGTGAACGGAGTCACCAGCACGTGTGCGTGAAGGTCGGCGAGCAGGAAGCTGAAGTACGGGAACTCGTTCGCCGTCCCGTCGATCACGCGGGAGGGGGCCCACCAGTCGTAGGTGGCGAAGCGACCGGGATCCTGGAGGAACTGGACCCCGCCTTCGAGGTTGCCGAGAAGCAGGGCGAACGCCGTCCCCACCAGACCGACGACGATCGGCGAACGAGGCGGCGCATCGCCTCGCATACGGGCAGCCGCATACAGCGTACTCGTCACGCCGAAGACTGCGACTCCGACGAGCGCGAAGAAGAGCGCGATGCCGAGGTTGAACCCGACGGCCGGATCCACGCCCGTGAGCCGCACGACGAACGCCACGAGATAGTGCCCGTAGTAGTAGTAGTTGAGATCCTCGCCGGACTGCCACGGGTCGTGCGGCGGGAACGATTCCGACGCGTTCGTCGCGTTGACGAAGGCCATGTCCATCGGCTTCTCCGTTTGCCAGACGTCCGGGGCGTAGCTGCGCATGAGCGCCCACGCGGCAAAGAGGCCCGTGAACAGCGCCTGGCTTGCGAGCCAGGCGGTATGCGTGCCGTCGGCGCGGTCGAGCCGTCCGAGCCCGTACCGGCGACCGAGAGCCACGGCGCCGGCTGCAACGAGGGCGACCGCCGCAAGAGCGCTCGCCCGCCCGTACGGGACGACGTGCAGGCTCGCGAGAAGCCACGCGGGGTACGCCGCGAGGAGGAGGCCGAGCGGGATCGCGAGCGTGACCCCGCGGCCGGGCAGGCGAGGGAATAGAAGCTCGGCGAACGGCAGCGCGACCAGGCCGAGCACGGCGACCAGCAGCCAGACGGAGAGCGCGTCGATCACCGCAGGGAGCCTTGGCGGGCCGTCAGGAGGCCCAGACCTCTTCGGGCCTGTCTTCGAGCACTTGACGAGCGACGTCGATGCCCATCTTGGCCGCGTGATCCATGTTCCCGATCTCGTAGCGCCAGGAGCCGAAGCGCCCGCGCGAGTAGATCTCGTGCTGCATCAGCCAGGGCTGCACGACCTCGAGCGCACGGTCCCGGTCGCGCGTCGGTATGGGATAGGCGTACTCCACGTCGATCGTGTGCACGGACGCGATAGGGGGTTCGTCGGGGACGAGCCCGGTCGCGACGAGGGCGGACACGACGGCGTCCTCGTGTCCCTCGCGCTCGCGGGGCAGGTGGGTCGAGTACGACGTCTCGGTCATGTACGACGAGTAGCGCTCCGTGTCGGCTCCGGGGACGTTCGCGGCGGCGTACTTCGCGAAGTTGGTCGCCCGATAGAACGGCACTTCCGGATCGGCGAAGTAGAGCCACGAGCGGTCGTCTCGCAGCGGGAGCTCGAAGCCGACCCCGACCACCCACACGCCGTTGTGCACGAGCGTCGCCGCAGCCGCGCGGACGTCCGCCGGGCATTCGACCATCGCGGCGACGAGCACGTCGATCGGCATGGTGGAGACCAGGACGTCGTATCCCTCGGTGCCCCCGTCGGCAAAGCGCAGCACCCGCGCCTCGGCGTCGACGCCGACGAGCTCGGCGTCGTAGCGGACCCGCGGCGTCAGCGTCGTGGCGAGGCGCCGGTAGATCTCCCCCGTGCCACCGGTACGCGGGAACCGGAACGTGTTGTTCGGTCCCCAGCCGGCGTCGTCGAGCTCGAGCAGTACGTTTCGCAGCGCGCGTCGGTAGTCGACCACACTGATGCGCTCTGCAATCCATGAGGCGGACATCTCCTCTGGATGAACCGCCCAGACCTTCGTGTTGTAAGGGCGCATGAACCTTTGGGTGATCCCGTCGCCGAACGTGCGCTGCATCCAGGTCGCAAAGTCGCTTGCTCCGTCCGCGCCGGGGGCGTCGATGAGACCGAGGAGACAGTCGTATGCATCGTCGGGAGGCAGGTACCGGAGGTTGTTCTGAAATGGATACGGCACCCAGGCGTTGCCAAGCAGCACGTACGACGAGCGCTCGAGCTCGTGAACGTCGTCACCGAGCACCTCGTCGAGCAGGCGGTCGAACTCGCCGTAGTGGCTGAAGACGACGTGGCCGCCCTGATCCCAGGTGAAGCCGGCGGGATCGACGACGGATCCGGCGTGCCCGCCCGCGACTGACGAACGCTCGTAGATCGCCCAGTCCTCGTGTCCGAGCAGGGCGAGCTCGCGTCCGCACGCAAGCCCACAGGGGCCTGCGCCGACGATCGCCACGTGCGGGGCCTGTGAGCTCGGCATCGCCGTCGGATATTAGGGCGGAAGCACGCGGGGTCGATCCCTGCTTTTTTGCTTGACAGACGGGGCTGCGATCCGGGAGAGTACGATTCTGTTCTTCTGGGGGTAGAGGCATGCGGCGCAATCTAATACTCATCGGGCTCCTGGGCGCATTGCTTAGCGTTGGCCTCGCCGTGTCCGCCACGGGAGTCGCCGCCGATCCCGCGTCGACGACCACCACGACGACCACCACGACGAACACTCCGACGAACACTCCGACGAACACGGTGGTTCCGCCGACGAATACGCCGACGAACACTCCCACGAACACGGTGGTTCCGCCGACGAACACGCCGACAAGGACGCCGACGAACACTGCGACGCCGACGGCGACGCCCAATCCGTTCGACGGCTGCACGCCCGGCTATTGGAAGCAGGAGCAGCACCTCGATAGTTGGACCGGCTACACGCCCGGCCAGAAGATCTCGGCGGTGTTCACGGTTCCTGCCTCCTTGACTCTCAAAGGCAAGTGGCTGGGCGACTACACGCTGCTCCAGGGCCTGAATTTCCGGGGCGGAAACAGCACGTCGGGCAAAGCGGAGATCTTGCTCCGCGCGGCAATCGCGGCGATCCTCAACGCGGCTCATCCCGACGTCGACTACCCCTTGACCGTCGACGCGATCGACGACGGCGTGAACGACGCGCTCGCGAGCTTGAACAAGATGGCCATCACGGCGCTCGCCCAGTGGCTCGACACGTACAACAACTACGGCTGCCCGTTGAACTGACGAGGCGCCGACACACGACTCTCGACGCGGGCGCCTTTCGGGCGCCCGCAGTCCCTCCGGCCACGATCGCCTAGAAACCTCCGATGACCGAGCTCTCCGTCGTCGTCCCGGTCTACAACGAGGAGGGTGCGATCGAGACGCTCGTGGACGACCTCGGGAGCGTGCTCACGCCTCTCTTCGACGAGCTACAGGTGATCGTCGTCGACGACGCGTCGACCGATGAGACGCCGGCGATCCTCGAGCGGCTCGCACACGAGCGCCCGTGGCTCGACGTCGTGCGCGCGTCGTCGAACGCCGGGCACGGACCTTCGGTCGTGCGGGGCCTCGAGCTCGCGCGCGCCGAGTGGATCTTCCAGATCGACTCCGACGGCCAGTTCGTCGTTGCCGAGTTCCCGCGGCTCTGGGAGCGCCGCGCTAACGGCGACCTCGTGCTCGGAGTCCGCCAGAACCGGCGCGACCCGCGCCATCGGCTGCTCCTCTCGCGCTCCGTGAGGTTGGCGACGTCGCTGCTCGTGGGCGCGCGCATGCGAGACGTCAACACGCCGTTTCGTCTCGTGCGCCGATCGGTCTGGGAGGATCTCCGCCCGCTCATTGGCTCCTCGACGCTCGCTCCCAATATCTTCGTCGCGGTCGGAGCCCGAGTCCGGGGCTGGCGCGTCGTCGAGCTGCCCGCGACGCATCGGCCGCGGGTCACCGGAACGGGCAGCCTGCGCGCGCTCCGTCTGGTGCGCTTCAGCCTCCGGGCGCTCGGCCAGCTGCTCGCGTTCCGCGTGCGGCTGCGACGGCTGCCGGCACGGGAGGCGTCGTGAGCACGAGCGTCCCGTCGCACGTGACGTTCTCCATTCGACGCGACGAATGGCTGGCACGCACCCGGGCATGGGTCGCCTCGTGGGGTCGCGAGGCGGTTCCGTTCGCGAGCATGGCCGCCGTCGCACTTGTCCTGCGTCTGATCGGGCTCGACGACAAGGCGATGCACCACGACGAGGCCCAGCACGCGTGGTTCGGCTGGCGCCTGGAAACCGGTGAGGGGTACAGCTACGACCCCGTCTTCCACGGGCCCGTGCAGTTCTATCTCATCGCGCTCGCGGACTTCGTCCTGGGTGCCGGGGACTACGTCACGCGCCTCCCCGTGGCGCTCGTGGGGTCGATCGCGGTCTTCCTCCCGTTCTTCGTTCGTCGCCAGCTCGGGACCGTGGCCGCGCTGACCGCCTCGGTCGCGCTCGCCGTCGGCCCGAGCTACCTCTACGTCTCACGGTTCCTGCGCGAGGACATCCACGTGACGACCGTGAACCTCGCCGGTCTCGTCGTCCTCATACGCTTCCTCGACAAGCCGTCGCGCTGGCATCCGATCGCGCTGCTCTCGCTCGTCGCTGTCGCGTTCGCGACCAAGGAGACGACGTACATCACCGTCTTCGTCCTCGGGCTGTTCTTCGCCGCGCTCGTCGTCAGTGAGGCGATCGGGCTCGGACGCGGCGCGCGCGGCGTCCTCGACACGAAGCTCGTCCGAGACATCCGCTCACTCGGCGTAGCCTGGGCATGGGGCGCCAGCGCGTTCTTGATCGTGTACACGCTGCTCTTCTCGACGTTTCTGACCAGCCCGGAAGGGCTCCGGGAAGGCCTGGTCGGGAGCATCGACTACTGGCTCTCTCAGCAGGACGTCAACCGTGGCGGGCAGCCGTGGTTCTACTACCTCGTCCTCATCCCCGCTTACGAGTGGCCTGTCGTCTTGCTCGGCGTGATCGGGACCGGCGTGATCGTCAGACGGCCGACGACCACCGGCGCGCTCCTGGTCTGGATGTTCGTGTTCAGCCTCGCGATCTACTCGTGGGCGTCAGAGCGGATGCCCTGGCTCGTCGTCCACCCGCTGCTGCCGCTGATCCTGCTCGCCGGCATCGGTGCGCAGAAGCTCTGGGACGAGCGCTCCCGTGGCTGGGCGCGGGTCGCGGTCGCGGCGACTGCGGTGCTCGCCGTCGGGTGGGTGTACTCGTCGGTGCAGCTTGTCTACTTCCGGTCGGCGGACGCGCGCGAGCTTCTCGTGCAGGTGCAGTCGTCCGACGACGTCCCGGTGATCCGCGACGAGCTCCTGCTCCTTCGTGAGGTCGCCGAGCAGACCTCCGGCGAGCCTCCGGTCGTCCAGGTCGACAGCTGGGGTGGCACCGGCTGGCCGTGGAGCTGGTACTTCCGGGACGCCCCGGTCGGGTACTACGACATGAGCGTGCCGGATCAGGTCGACCCCGGGGCGGTCTTGCTCGTCACCGATCCCAATCACGCGGCGATGGCGCCGAAGCTCCAAGGCTACGACGCGCGACGATTCAGGCTGCGGGTCTGGTGGGTGCCGGAGTGGGGCGCCGCGACCCCGGCCGACTGGGCGCGCTGGGCCCTCACGCGGAGAGTGTGGAGCCCGACCGCGACGATGGACGAGTGGCTCTACGTGCGAGAGGACGTCGCCGAGCTAGCCAGCGAGACCCCGCCGAAGTAGGGTCGCAGGTGCACCCGCGGACGCCCAAGCTCCTGCGAAAGCTGCCGTACTACGTGGCGTCGGTGTTCCAGCTGGCCCGGATCGCGCGCGCCCGAAGCGTCGCGCGCTGCATCCTCCTGCCTGATAAGCGCCTCGATCTCCGCGACGGGAGCTCGCTTCGACTGGGGACCGTTCTCGACGTGCTCGTTGTCAAGGAGACGCTCGTCGACGACGTCTACGGATTGCGCGGGGTCGCGGCGGCTGCTGACGGGGTCGTCGTGGATGTGGGTGCCGGGGTCGGTGAGTTCACACTTGCCGCGGCTCGGCGCTTTCCTGAGCTGACCGTGCTCTCCTGCGAACCGAACCCGGCCGCGTTCGCACTCCTGACGCTGAACGCTGCGGCCTCCGGGTACACGAACGTCAAGATCATCCCGGCCGCGATCGGAACGGAACCGCAGTATGTCCTTCGCAACGCTGCGAGTGGTGCACGCGCTTCGGCTGTCGGCGCCGCCGACGCTCAGGCAGTCGTCGTCATGGGTCGGCGGCTCGATGAGATCGTGCCGTGCGGGCCGATTCGGCTCCTGAAGATCGACTGCGAGGGCCTCGAGGTCGACGTGCTCAGAAGCGCGGCCGGAGTCATCGATCGAGTCGAGAAGGTGGTCGTCGAGTTCCATCGGCACCTCCTCGCGGACGCCGACCGGGCCGTAGCCGGCCTCCTGGGCCAGTACGGCTTTCGACCTCGGACTCGCATCGACCGATACGACGACGATCTCGGCTATGTATTCGCGGTCAGGGTCGGCGACTCGGGCGAGGGCGTTTGGGCGGTTTGACGGTCAGGACGCTCAATCGTCCGTGTAGGCCCGAGGTCTGAGTGCTAGGGCGCAACGATCTAATCGGAACTGGACTCGGCGTGCTTGGGGTCACTGCCTCGCTGTTCTACTTAACCCGCGAGACCAGCAACCTGTGGCTTGCCGCGGCGCTCCTTTCTCTCGGCATTGTGGCGCTTGCCTGGGTGCTCGCGCGCCGGGATCCGGCGCTCGGGGAGTGCGAACCCCAGAATGGCGCCGATCTCAGTTCACGGGCAACGGAATCCTGGACGCCCGTGCTGCCTCTCGTCCTCGCCACCGTGGCGACCGCAATCGGCGCGGACCGGTCTTTGGGCGCCGGACGGTCGGAACCCGTCGGTTGGGACATCGGCGTCCCGTGGTTGATCGGAATTGCGCTGTTCGCCGCCGCCGCCTGGTGGCCCACGATTCGGGCGTCGATCGATGCCGTCGGTGACGGTCCGCGACCGGCACGGCGGCCTCCTTCGGGGAGACGCTGGATGCCGTGGGCGGCGATCCTGCCGATCGCGGCGCTGCCCCGGTTGGCCTGGCTGGATCGGTTCCCCACCATGATCGATGGCGACGAAGGTCAATACCTGCTGGCGGCGGTTGCCGCCCGCACTGGGAACATGACCAATCCCTTCACGACCGGATGGTTTGGCATCCCGAACCTCTATCCCGCCGCGGGGGGCTGGCTGGCCCATTTGACGGGAGCCGACCTGGTCGGGCATCGCGCACTGGGCGCACTGGTCGGAACTGTCGGAGTGATCGCAACCTGGCGCTACGGGCGTCGTGTGGTTGGCCCCTGGCCAGCGATTGTGGGGGCCGGCCTGATGGCGACGTTGCCGTTCCACCTCCATTTCAGCCGGACCGCACTGGCTCACATCATGGACCCCACGACGTTGATCTTCGCCCTGCTCTTCCTGTGGCGCGGCGTTCACGACGGTCGGCGAGGTGACGCGTTCCTGTGCGGGGTGATGGTGGGCATCGGCTGGTACGGCTATTGGGGAGCCCGGGTCTACCCGGTGATTGTCGCCCTGATCCTGGTGATAGTCGCCACGGATCGCCGGTTGGGGTTGCGCGGCGCGATCCGGCTGGGAGCCTGGTCCGCGGTGGGGTTCGTGGCGACCACGATGCCGTTGCTGATGTCGTTGGTGCGCAATCCCGGCGAGTTCCAGAACCGCCTTGCCGCCACGTCCCCGTTCAGCCTCGGCGCCTGGAGAGATGATCCGGGCGCTGTTCTCGAGCTCTATGTCACCAACCTGCGGGATTCGCTCTTCTTCCCGTTTTTCGGAAACGAGCAAATCTTCTTCCGGAACCCGGCTCCGTTTCTGGGCTGGCCGATGGCATTGCTCGTTGCGATCGGAGTGTCGGTCTGGATTGCCGCCGCGCTACTCCGGAAGGGCGGGTGGCGGAACGGAGCCTGGCTCTTCGTGCCGTGGGTGGTGCTCACCCTTGGCGTCGCCACGACCTACCCAGTCCAGAGTCAGCGATTCATGGCACTGACGCCGTTCTGGGCGCTCGCCGCCGGCTCGGGCCTGGTCGCCATCGCGCGCTGGGTCACGGCCGTATACCGGCCGGCGCCGATCGCGGCCGCACGCATTGCGACGGTCGCGGCGGTCGCACTTCTGGCGCTCACCAACCTTGCCTGGATAGCTTCGGAAGATCGCCAGATCACTACCTATGGCGATGCCCGGACATTTGCTGCCTGGGACATCGGTTGGCGCCTTGCGAACGGAGACTCCGGCGAAGCGGAAGGGCCGCCGGTGCTGTTCGCGGGGTCGCCATTCATGTTTATCGGCTCCTGGGCTAACTTGCGCTTCCAGGCGCCCAACGCGAATCTTGCGGACGTCCTGGAGCCGATGCCCAATGCGGCCAGCGTCCCGCCGTTGCTGCCCGGCACACTTCTGCTGATTGTTGGCGAGCGTACCGCCGAGCAATGCGCCGTCCTCCAGGCGTACCCCGGCGTCACTGTTGCCGAGGTCCGATCGAGGCAGGGCCAGATGCTCTATCTCGCCTTCTACCGGGGAGCCTTGCCCGGGTGGGCGACGGCTTCGACGCCGGGAGAAACAACGTTCACGATTGTGGAACCCTCGGCATGCGACGCAAAGGTGAGGCGAGTTGTTCCGTCATGAGATGAGGGGGCCAAGGTGACAACCGTGAACCACGATGCCGAAACCCCAGAATCCGGCTGTCGCTTGCGGCCCGCCGAGCTCGCGTTGCAGCCTGGGCGGGTTGTAGAAGGTCTCGACGTAGTCGAAGACCGCCGTCCGCGCCGTTGCCGCCGCCGCGCGCCGACCTCGCGGGCGATCTCACGGGCCGGCCGGTCGCTCGAGCGAACGAACGCGACCGCTTCAGTGCCGAACTGCTCGGGATATGGACGGCGATATGGGATCCTGGACATGGACACCGATCCTTCCGGCCAGGTCGGACACTGCCGACCAAGCGCTCGGGTGTCCACAAAATGGTTACCACTCCAACCGACATGAACGTGAACACGTCGACGTCGAGCAAACCAGCAGACGCGGCAGCCGTCGCCAATGTCGTCGTGGTCGGCGCCGGACCGGCCGGCCTGACGGCTGCCTACGAGCTGACGAAGCGCGACGTCACCGTCACCGTGCTCGAAGCGGACGTCGTCGTCGGGGGCCTCGCCCGGACCGTCGAACGTGACGGCTGGCGGTTCGACATCGGCGGTCACCGCTTCTTCACGAAGGTCACTCGGGTCGAGGACCTCTGGCACGAACTGCTCCCTGACGACCTCCTCCTGCGGCCACGCATGAGCCGGATCTACTATGGCGGCAAGTTCTTCGACTACCCGCTGAAAGCCGGGAACGCGCTGCGCAACCTCGGCTTGGTGGAGGCCGCGCGGTGCGTGCTGTCCTACGTCGGAGCCTGGCTTCGACCTCCACGGGATCAGTCGACGTTCGAGGGATGGACCGCAGCGCGCTTCGGGTGGCGGCTGTACCGAGTGTTCTTCAAGACCTACACCGAGAAGGTGTGGGGCGTCCCGGCGACCGAGATCCAGGCCGACTGGGCCGCCCAGCGGATCAAGAACCTGTCCCTCGGATCGGCCATCTTCAACGCGCTCCGTCTTCGTCGCGGCGGCGGAAACCGGACCGAGATCACCAGCCTCATCGAGCAGTTTCTCTACCCCCGCCTCGGCCCAGGGATGATGTGGGAGCGTTGTCACGAGCTCGTGGCAGCTGCGGGTGGCATCGTGGCCCTCGGCGCCCGGGTCGTGCGCATCTGCCACGTCGACGGGCGCGCCTTCGCCGTGGAGTCGACCACGGGCAGCGGGCCCGCAGCACATCAGGTGGACCACGTCATCTCGTCGATGCCGCTCCCTCACCTCGTCCTCGCCATGGACCCGCCACCACCCGACGATGTTCGCCGCGCCGCCGAAGCGATCGGGTATCGCGACTTCCTCACCGTCGCGCTCGTCGTGCCGGTCGAGGACGCCTTCCCCGATAACTGGATCTACGTGCACGCTCCTGAAGTCCGGTTGGGCCGGGTGCAGAACTTCGGCTCCTGGTCCCCAGACATGGTGAAGCCGGGCCGGACGTGCCTCGGGCTGGAGTACTTCGTGTTCGAAGGCGACGATCTCTGGGACCTCCCCGACGACGAGCTGATCGAGTTCGGCACGAGCGAACTCATCACGCTCGGGCTGCTGCGCCCCGGGCGAGTGAAAGCCGGGTACGTGATCCGGATGCCGCTCGCTTACCCGGTCTACGATGAGGCCTACCAGCGCAACGTCGACGTGCTCCGCCGCTGGCTGCACGAGGTCGCCGCCAATGTGCATCCGGTCGGGCGCAACGGCATGCACCGCTACAACAACCAGGACCACTCGATGTACGCCGCCATGCTCACGGTGGAGAACATCTGCGACGGGGCGAGCCACGACGCGTGGACGATGAACGTAGACGAGTACCACGAGGTGATCGACGGTGCGGCCTCCGGCGGCACGGGTCGCGACGCACCCGTGCTGCCGCGTGAGAGCCGGCGTTAGCAGTAGGGGGGTGCAGCCGCCGGGCACAGCACATCCCTGAACTCGACGAGCCGCAGCGAGTCGGTGCGCTTGAAGATCCGGACCGGCGGGTGGTCGTACACCCAGAAGGCTTCTTCGGCCGAGACATCGTTGAGCTGCACGCCGAGCAGACCCGGCTCGCTGGTGAACGACTCGACCTCCGCGTATCCGAGCTTCCCGGCGAAGAGGTCCGCGTAGAAACGCGTCATCAGCGGGAAGCGATCGGGCAGCCGTCCGATGGTGCGCCACGCGCGGGGTGAGCTGAGCACGTAGTAGTCGGCGTCGCGCAGGGGCTCGTACAGCTTCCGGAGCTTCGCTTCGTCGTCCGGGTCGAACACGGGAATCTGCAACCCCCGGTACCCACCGGCGGCCTTCGCTGCGGCGACCGTCTCGCCCCAGATCCCGCCGACGGGAAGCGAGTCGTCCCAGTGCTCGTTCGCGATCGTCGATCCCGGAGGGACGTTGGCCTGGATCCACCGCGTTGCCTCGATGCGCGTGTTGGGGCGGTCGTAGATCTGCACGAACGCGAGCGCGTAGATCGCCGTGAGGGCGACGAGAACGCCGGACAGCGTCAGGCGGAGACGGGCACGATCTCCGGTGAGCACGACGACGGCGAAAGCTGCGCACACGGGCAGGAGCGGCACGAGCGGCAGCAGATAGCGGCCCGTATGGACGAACGGCGTACCGAAGCGGAGGAAGACGAGCGCGACGAAGCTCACGATCATGAGCTGCCCCATCACCCGTGCCACCACATCCGCGGCGGGCCAGGCGCGAGCGCGGACGGTCGCCACAGCCGTGTGTGCGACGAAGACGGCGAGCGCGGCGAGACCGACGAATCCCGCGAACGCGAGCGGAACCCCGAGCTGCCACAGCGCGAGGTTCCTGAGTGGGGTCCAGATCGGCTGCGACAGGAGCCACTGGTATGCGGGTGGGAAGTTCGACGGCCCCGCGATCGCATCCGCCTGGCGCTCGAGCGCGTCGCGGAACTGCGGATTCAGTGAGAGGTCGAGCCAGTTCGAGCTCTGGAACGTGTACGGGGAAGCGAGTCGGAATGCGAGGTAGGTCGTCACGACGACGAGGCCGGACTCCGCCATCAGTCGAAAGATTGCCGATCGCCCACCCGCCCACCGTGTGACGATGGTCGCCCTTCCGAGGAGTGCGATCCCCACGGGAAGAACGATCAAAGCGCCGCTCGCCTTGCATGCCACGGTGAGACCGAGCGCTGCGCCAGTCGCCAGGAGCGGCAGGGATAGTGCGGACGACCCTTCCTCCACGCCGGAGCGGAGGCTGCGGAGCGCCAGGAAGAACGTCAGCGTGCCCATCATTGCGACCCAGATGTCGGTGGTGAAGAAGTGCGCGTGCTGGATCGCGGTGACGGTGAACGCGTACAGCGCGGCAGCCAGGAGGGCTCCCACCGTTCGTCGACGCCTCTCGTAGTTCGCGAGCAGGAGCCAGCTGATCCCGAAGACCAGGAAGATCGTCACCCCGTCGACGAGCGCTGCGAGACGCCGGCCGACGAGATTGAGCTCGCCGTAGCCGTCCTGACCGACGGCGGTCGCGACCACGCTCGTCGCGGTGAGCGGGAGCATGCCGTAGAGGTAGTTGGTGCCCTCGCTCGTGTTGTAGGGAGATAGCGGCGAACGGTCCACGTCGAAGTACTCGCGTGGGCCGGTCGGTAGCTCCGTGTTGTCCGCCACGACGCTCAGGTAGCGCTCGTCCGGGTGGAGGTGCTTGCCGTCGTCCCAGTTCGTTCCGACGAGGCGCAGCGTCAACCCGACGAACGCGATCACGACGAGTCCCAGGACGAGCGTAGAGCGTCGATCCACGCGGCTGATCGCCCCCGTCGCGGACGTGTCGCGCGCCTGTTGGGGGCGCACCAGAAGGCTCCGCGGCACAGTCGTAGACTAGGGTAGATTCCGGCGTGCGACCTATCCGGGTACTGACCGTTCTCACGTTCTACTACCCGCATTGGACCGGCCTGACGGCACACGCGACTCGGATCGCCGAAGGGCTCGTCACCCGCGGCCACGAGGTGACCGTCATCGCCGCGCAGCACTCTCCCGAGCTTCCGCTGAAGGAGACGGTCAACGGCGTGAGCGTGGTTCGGCTGCCACCCGTTGCGCGCCTCAGTCGAGGGTGGCTGACTCCATCGCTTCCATGGCGTGTGCAACGCCTCGCCCGACGTCACCACGTCATCCACTTCCACACCCCGCTTCCCGAAGCACCTGTCGTCGCGGGTATCGGACGTGTGCTCCGCAAGCCGATCGTGATGACGCATCAGGGCGATCTCGTGATGCCGGCAGGGTTTGCCAATCAGGCGATGGAAAGGCTGGGCACAGGGCTCCTGACCCTCGCCGGCCACATGTCGAGCGTCGTCAGCCCGCTGAACAAGGACTACGCAAGCGCGTCCACATTCCTCCAGCGATTCGACGGGAAGCTGGTGCCGATCCTCCCCCCGGTCGAGATACCGATCCCGGATCAGAGCGAGGTCGAGCGGTGGAGATCCGAGCTCGGCCTCGAGGATCGCAAGCTGATCGGGTTTGCCGGTCGCTTCGTCGAGGAGAAGGGCTTCGACTTCCTGCTTCATGCGATTCCGGAGCTCGTGCGAACGGTTCCCGGCGCCCACCTCGTCTACGCGGGTGAGCACCAGGTCGTCTACGAGAAGTTCTTCGAGAAGTGCGCGCCTTTCCTCGAAGCGAATCGCGACCACGTCACCTTCGTCGGTCTCATCCAGGACCCCCGGCGGCTCGCGAACTTCTATGCGATGTGCGATGTCTTCGCGCTCCCCAGCCGTACGGACTGCTTCGCGTCCGTCCAGGTCGAGGCGATGCTGTGCGGAACG
Organism: Gaiellaceae bacterium; assembly: GCA_035514135.1. Lineage (GTDB taxonomy): Bacteria > Actinomycetota > Thermoleophilia > Gaiellales > Gaiellaceae > GMQP-bins7. The sequence goes on from DATKBJ010000046.1 coordinate 22,343, forward strand.
CCCGTGGTCGCCGCAGACATCCCGGGAGCGCGGGTGCCCGTCCGAACCACTCGAATGGGCGTGCTCGTCGAGCCGCGAGATCCCAGCGCCCTCGCGGCCGGAATCCGCGACGTGTTGATGAAGCCGTCCGAGTACCGGCGTACGCGAGAAGAGATCCGGACTCACTTCGATCCGGTGAAGAGCATCGACGCGTACGAGGAGTTGTTCACGCGCTTGACGTCGTCTCGCCGATGACCGAAGGGACGCGATCGCTCTCCGATGGCGATCGGCTGGTGCTCGAGCGGCTTCTGACGAACGAGGCGGACATGGCATTCAGGCGTCGCGTGCCGATCCTGCTCGATTACCTCGAGCTCACGGACGACGTGGACGTGCTCGACTGCGGCTGCGGCATGGGCTTCTACCTGATGGCGATCAGGGAGCTCCGACCGAGTGCTCGGCTCACGGGCGTCGATCCCGACGCCGAACGCCTTCGGTTTCTCGAGGATCTCGGCGTGAGCGCACGGGCAGTCGTGGGAGATGCGCGCGCTCTCCCTTTCGAGGACGAGTCGTTCGACAGCGTCCTGATGAGCGAGGTCCTCGAGCATCTTCGCGACGACGACGCTGGTTTGCGCGAAGCGCTCCGGGTCCTCCGTCCCGGCGGCGTTCTCGCGATCTCCGTGCCGCACGCTCGATATCCGTTCTGGTGGGATCCCATCAATGCGACCTGGATAGGACTGGGCGGCCGGCCCATCCGGAGTGGCCCGATCGCCGGGATCTGGTCGAACCACGAGCGCCTTTACGAGCCCGAGCAGCTCGAGTCGCGTGTTCGAAGCGCAGGTTTCTATGTCGAGGACAGCCGCAAGGCGACGCACTACAGCGTGCCGTTCATCCACTTCCTCGTCTACGGGATCGGCAAGCCGCTGATCGAGAAGGATCTGCTTCCCAGCGGCATGCGGTCGAGCGCGGACAGGTTCTCCGGGATGGAGAACAGCAGTTCCCCGCTCAACCCCTTCAACGCTGCGCGGTCGCTCTTTCGCGCCGTGGACCGTCTCAACGACGGGCCGCGGGCAGCCGGAAAGAGGACGTTCGTTAACGTTCTACTGAAGGCGCGAAAGCCCGGTCAGCCGACCGCGGGCTGAACTCGGCCCGTCCGCCGGAGTCGACGCGCAACCACGACGCCCGCTGCGACGAGGAACAACGGCAGAACATTCAGAAGATGGAGCACGAACGCGTACGAGAGCGCGACGGAGCCGCCGACGTCATACGCCGTCAGCACGACGACGGTCGCTCCCTCGAATACGCCTACGGCAGCGGGCGACGAAGGGACGATGACTGGGAGCGAGGGCGATACACGTGCTTATGAGGCCGTATCCGGCTCATCCTCCGGATGCTCGCGTCCGTGTAGCGCCCGCCCCGCGGGCGTCCTCGTCGGCCTCGCGGTGGATGGCACTCGGCACAGCGGAGCACCGATTAGCCCTCCGCGCTCGTGCCACTTCCTTCACGCAGTGCCGCGGCAGCCGGATACATCGCGGTGCCATTCGGTAGCAGCCAGAAGTCCGGGCCCGGGATCGAGTCAGGCGGATCAACGCCTGCCTCCTGAAGCACGCGCTTCGTCAAGCCGGTGAGCGAGTAGATCTCACCATCGAAACGCCACCTCATCGACCGCGCGGGTCAGAGCCCCATTCGACTCTGCGATTCCCATCTCTGGCTTCTCCTGGAGCAGGCGCTCAACGTCAGGACGCCAATGGCCATTCAGTGTGTCGAGACCCAGCCGAAGCACTGTCCCTTCTTCGATGAGCCCCGCCTCCGCCAGCACCAGCACTGAGTTCGCTCCGCGACTTCGCCGCGCCCTGACCTCCTGCTCCTGCTCGCGACGACGCCGACGCCCGACGTAGTCCTCGTGACCGGGAGCGGGAGCAGCTGCCGCGATGTGATCGCGGACTCCCCGTCAAGCAGGCGTGCCGTGACCTGGATGCATCCAATGTCGACACCGAGCCGGAGCCACAGAACGACGGACGTGACGCCGGGGCCGAAGCTCCCAGCCACCAGTCGTATACGCGTCTGCGCGATTCCGTCCTCATCGACACCCGGGGCATGCGAGAGGATCTGCGAGCGGGCCTCCTCTTCGCTCGTCCCATGAAAGCGCTCGTACTCCTCGACCACTTCGTCGACCGTCATCGTCGAGCAGAATGCCGCGTACTTCAGCGCCTGGAGGTCGGTCGTGTCGGGCGCTCGGTCGCGCTTAGCTCCGCGATCAGCAGCGCATCCGATCTATCGAGGAAGAGCACGTCAAGCCGATCCTCGACCCGCTGATCGCGAAGCTCCCACCGATCGAACTCGCTCGTGACAAGGAGCAGGTCTGGCTCGACTAGCTCCGGGTGCTCAGTCACCCAGCGTGGAGATCTCGTCGCTCCGGCAGCCAGCTTCCTGAAGCGAGGCCTCGCTGATCGTGCGGATCGAGCCTGAATGTAAGTCGACGACGAGCGCCGTCTCCGACATGCTCGGAGCCTATCGCGGGATCCGCACCAGCAAGCACACACCCTCAGCAGGGTCAGTGATACGGAAACGTCGACCTCGCGTACCTACGGCTTCAAAGTACGCTGAGTCGCCTTGAGGCAGATCGAGGGAGAGCCGCGTGCCGGCTCTCCCTCGATCTGCGGGCTGACAGGGCTGCTCACTCAGGTCGGGTTCGCCCACCGTTTCGGCATCTCTGCGCTTATCGAGCGTTAACGACTTCCGCCTACGCGCCTGCTGTGCGGGCGTCGGTCTCGCCGTGGCCTGCGCTCCGCAGGCTACGAACTGCAAGCAGACCTGCAGGCAGACACCGTCCACGCGCCTGCCACGGCCTTCCGCGTGGCGGAGATCGGCGCAAGCTGATTCCGCCCTGTTCCTGCGTCCGCGCGGTAGGACGTGGAACTGCGCGGAATCTTCGGTCGCGTTGCCATGCAGAAGGTCGTCGGTTCGAGCCCGATCATCCGCTTCAGAAAGCCCCGGAAATCGGGGCTTTTTGTTTTCTCGATGGCAACATGTGTCCCGGATGTGTCCCCGAATTGCGCGCGCTTGTCGGTGACCTTCCGCCCCGGTGAGTCTCGGTACTCACAGGGCCGAGCCAGTTGCGGATCGTCTTCTGCGACACCCCGACCCGCTCGGCGATCGCGCGCCCGGAGAGGGACGTCTGCTCGCGCGCCGTCTTGGACGTCCAGCCCGAGGCGTATCCTCCCGGGTGAGTTGCCACCGCAGCCAACGTCACCGCCGCCCACGAACATCCCGTGGGGCTCGCTGTCCCCGCGGTCGCTGGCGATCGTCAGGGAGGTCGGCCTGCGCCTGACCGCGGGCTACAGCTTCACCGAGGTCGCCGCCATCCTCGACCACGAGCGCCCGGAGATTCCGGACGCCCCGATCTCCGCCCGCGGCATCACGAAGGGCTGGGTACAGACGCGGCTGCGCGAAGCAAGAACTGAGATCCGCGAGATCGCATCGAGCTAGCGCTGGGTCGGTGCTTCGTCGGCGAACGCCGTCATCGCGTAGACACCGCTCCCGCCGCGCCCAGCGTGAGGAGTAGTAACTCCTCTCTCATTACCATCCTCTCGTTGGACGGAACCCGGCGGATCCGCCGCACCGAGCGGAGCGGTTGGCTACCGTCTGCCCGTGGACTTCGACGAGGACATCGTCTGGATCACGACCCGCCGGATCCGTCCTGGCACGTATGACGAGTTCCGGAAGGCATGGAGGCCGAGCGAATTCCCCGGAGGCATGCTCAGCGCGTACGAGTGCTACTCCGAAGATCGCAGCGAGGTCGTCGGCATTTCGGTATGGGACTCGCTCGAGTCGCGTGAGCGCTACCGGCTCTCGCAGGTCGAGACGGAGCGCCAGCGAGCGATGGCGCCGTTCGTCGAGGCTGTGAGCTCGGGCCTCTACGTCGGCCGCAAGCTCGAGATGCGGGCCTGACGCTACAGGAAGCGAGCAGGTGGTTCGTCGATCGCCAGGCAGAGGGTCTCGCCGAGAAGACGATTACGGACGTCCGATGGTCGCTGGGCGCGGATGGAACATGACCGAGGCGATACCCGAGCTGGGCGATCTTCCCAGAGCATCGGGTCGGGTAGCCGCAACGCAGGGAACGTAGCGCTCGGCGGTCGGCCGATGTACCCCGCGGGCATGACACGCCGTTTCGCTCGAACATCTCACCTGGCTCCAAGTCTCAACTCCACTGGCGTCCTTTCCGATCATGGAGTTGGTTGCGATGAGCTTCAGACGACACAAGAAGTACTTCGTATTCATCAAGGACCAAGAAGGCGGCACGCACCGCTACCTCCTGCACGCAACAAGTCGCAGGCGCGCGAGGACGGATGGGGAGGATTGGGCGGGCGAGGCTCTTGTCGGAGTCGAGCGAGCCGACGTTGCGAGGGCTAGAGGACTGCTTCCTGCGGCGGCCCGTACCTTCGCCATTGGCGGAACCGCCATCGCGGGGATGATGATCGTCGGATTGCACCTCGCAGGCGCCCTCTAAAGCCGCTCTCGCCGTCGGCTCTCAGATCCACGTCGATGCGGGCGAGGCGGTCTCCGAAGGTCGTCGCAGGTGGACGAACCGCGAACTCGGACATGTTGTGTGGTGGCCTCGCGCAGGTTAGTCCGCGTCGAACTCATCGAGGTCAAGCTTCACGGAAGGCCGGTACCAGTCCTCGTACTCATGCCCGCGGCGAGGGCAGCGACGGCGATCGTCGGCGGCGGGCTTTCTAACGCGCAACATTCGTCCCGGGTCTGCGTCTAGTTCTGGAAGACTTAGCAGGGTCAGGGGAATCGGGGAGCTGGGCCCGCAATGTGGATATTGATCGTTGGAGGCGCAATCCTCGCGACGCTCCTTATCGCGTTCGCGTGGAAGACTAAGTAGCCGCTCGCGCAATGTCCGTCGTGCGGCTGTGCAAGTATGGCGCGTCCCATGACGCAGCTGGATCGCCGCCGCCACGCCATGGATCAAGCGCCCCGCAACTGGGGCTTGCTCCTTCTTACTGTGCTCTGTATTGAGTTCTGGATACTCGTGGCGACCACGATCGCGGACTCCGTCTAGCGACGAGTCCGGACTTGATCCGCCCTCAGTGCCCGGATCCTCGCGGGATGGGCTTCAAGGGCCTCCAGCGCCGGCTGAGCGAGCGGGACGACCCGTCGCGAGTGCTCGGTCCTCCCGTACGTGCGGAGCTCGCCGCCGAACGAGCACGCGGCGGACGTGGAGCACCTTCGCCGCCTTGTCGACGTCGCGGCGCTCAAGCGCGAGCAGCTCCGATGCCGTAGCTCCGTCAGGCAGCCCACGAGCGGAAGCGCGCGGTAGTGGTTGAGCAGCTGCCGAGACGGAGTCGACCTCGGCGAGCGTCGCAAAGGGGACGATCTCCGTCCGCTTCGGCTCCGGGTTCGGAATTGCCTTCGCCGGGTTCGTGTCGACCAGGCCGACGGCCACCGCATAGCCGAGGAGCTGCCGAAGTGCTCTGACGATGTGCCAGGTCGATCCGGTCGGCAGGGTCGCCCGCCACGCCCGAAGCGGCGACGTGCTGCGCGAGGTACTCGTCGACGAGCCTGCAGCGTCGGCATGTCCCGGCGCCTGAGGGTGGGGAGGTCCCCACGCCGAAGCGCGAGGACCTCATCCACCTTTCCGTCGAGCCATTCGCGAGCACCCGTGCGCGTCGCGAAACCACCCTGGAAGCGCCGAGCGCCCGCCTCGTCGTAGTAACGGACGCCCCACGACTTGCCACGGCGGGTGTCGAGCCGCGTCGTCTAGCTGGCATGAGCCAGCCCCCTCTCAGCGCAGAGGCCCCCGAGCAACGCGATCGGGCCGCGCGCCCGGGGGCGACGCGCATTTTCGCAACGTGCTCGGAAGGTGTGCGGGCCTAATCCACACGCCCCGGCGTACGTCAGGGAAAGGATGGAGGCAAGACCCGCCCGCGGACTGTATGCGCTCAAGTTCGGCTTTTCGGAAGCCGATTCCAATGGAGTGGCAACGTCCAGCGCACCGTCGGAGAAGCCGCGGGGTCGACCCCGTGTGTTCTCCGAGGCGGCTCTCCGCCAGGCCACAGAGTTCTCGTACGCCCGACGGGTCAGAACCTCGAGGGGCGCGCAGGATCTCGTCTATCGGATGTTCGCCGTTGCTGCGATTGAGCTCTATCAGGAGGCGTACCCCGAAAAGGGCCAGCCGCTCAGCTGGTTGCTCGCGCCGCACCGCCGTCACACCTTGCTCTCGGAGCTCGGTCGCATTGCAAAGCCAAGGTCGGGTGTCCAGGGCAGGCTGGAGTGGAGCGAGGAGGACGTTTCGCAAATGATCTCGGCCGCGCTGGAGATCGCCGAGATCAAGCCTTCCACGAAGGCTGGAGTGGCAAGGATTCGGGCACTTCGTAGGCAGCACTAGACGCAGATTGCGCGCCTCCGCTGCGATTCTCGCGGCGGCCCGACGCGATGCTCCTCAAGTCAGTCGAGCACCTCCGACTCTCGGAACCTGACGACGCGTCCGAGCTTGAAGCCGGGTCGACGGCCGGCCCGAACCAGCTCACCCACTACCCCCGGCGTCGTCGCTGAGCACGTCTGGCGCCTCGACCACGGGCTCGTCTGACGTAGCGCGACGTTGGGATGTCTTCACCCGCGCGATGACGCGCTCGCGGTTCTTCGCGTAGCAGGCACGCGACTTCGCCCGCTGCTTCTCGGGTCGGCGGCGTAGCGCTTTCGGTCGCGAGCTCGGTAGCGGCAGCGGTCCGAGCAGAAGCGCCGGCTCGCTCGGCCGCGCCAGGGGTCCCACTCGATCTCACATCCGCACTCCTCGCAGAGATCCCTAGTCATGACGTTTCTTTCCCCGCTCGCGCTCACCGAGGGTCATCCGCCGTGGCATCGGGTGAGCCCCCACGTCGTGATGACGTTCGGCGGCTTCGCGTGCCGCCGCTCAGCCGACCGGCAACGTCACGCAGCTTTCTTCGTTGCGTCCTTGCCCGTGCCCTCGCACTCCGGGCACTCGTCCACGATGCGCTCCCCGCGGATGGGGGCGGGGACGTAGCAGGATCCCTGGCACTCGGGGCACGAATCTTCCGCGAAGTCGTGCTGCCTCCTCCACGCGCTATACACAGTGGTTCTTCTTCTCTTCCTCGAGTGGTTGCCAGCTGTCCCCGTCCGCTCCCTTGATCAAGAACGAGCTTGCAGCCGCCGTTGGCTCGGGCGTCTGGTTGTCTGCGATCACCGCGCCAATGTCACGGATCGATCGAAAACGACCGTCGAACTCGCCGCGCTCTCCGCTCATAGTCCATTGAGCAATTAGTTTCGTCGTATTCATCCCAGTTGCGCCCCGCAGTGAGCGAGACGGCTTCTCCTCCCCTTGTGTCCCAGCGTGTCCATCGCACGGTATCCCCCTGGCGGGGCAGTGCAATCCCTCGAACGAGCCTTCTCAGCCGCGCGTCGTGTTCTCAGCCCACAGCGATCGGCCGACGACGAAGACTCAGCGAAGGTGACGTTCGGAGAACGTGAAGAGCCCTAGCGATCGAGTCGAGTTGCCGTCTGAGGAACTAGTGCTGGCGGCTGCTCCGCTCGAAAAGCCTGCCCGGGTTGACAGCCGCCAGCCGAATCGTGGACGTGCCGGCTGGCCACTCCGCAACCTGCTCGGCGGGCAAGCGAGCGGTCGGAGGCGGCGGAGGCCCAACGAGCTTCAATGCTGCGAACGGGCCGTTCTGATTACGAGCAGACCCACCCCACAGGGCACGGGCTGGACGGTGGTGATGGTCGCCTCACCTCCGCAGACCTGGACGCAGGAGGTGTACGTGGTCTGCGCCAACGTCGCTCCGTAAGGCGTGCTCTGGCGAAGCGCATGCACCACGCGCGTCACGCGGCCTACCGCGGGTGCAGGCTCCCCAAGTCCATAGGAGCCGGCGTGACGAGCCCCGTCACCGACACGGTGACTACCAGGGTTCAGAACTGTCGCTAAGCGGGTAAAGCCCCTCAACGCAAACATCGACGAAGGGGGTGTGTCATGCCAGTGTGGGCTTGGGTACTCATCATCGTGTTGTTGGTCCTGCTGCTAACCGGCGGCGTCTACGGACGCCGATAGCCGGACCGAGCCAACGCGTTCGACGACCCGAGAACCGTTCCACGACCCAAGAACTCCGTGGTCGCGTCAAGAACAGTGAAGGAGGACGATCGTGCTGACCCGCTCTAGAGACACTCAGATGGACAAGGCAAAGCGAACAATGCGTGACGTTGCGAAGTACGTCCAGGAGGTCGCCCACGACGAGCGGCTTCGCTCCGATGTGGGCGCCGCCCTTGCACACGGGTCGAAGGCCGGCGACCGGCTCAAGAAGGACATCGCGGCGGGCGGCGGTATCTACTCGAGGCTGTCGTCTGACAGGAAGCTCCGAAAGAACTTCCGAGCCATGCTCGACGACCTCGACGCCGCCAGTAATCGCGTGCGGCACAAGAAGAGCCATCGCATTCGCAATCTCGTGCTGATGCTCGCAGGGGTAGTGGCAGCCGCTCTTGCATTTCCGAAGATTCGGCCGTGGCTCACGGAGCGCACGGGTAGCTTCGGAACCGGGACTACCGAGCCGGACACAGTGACATGAGCGAAGGCGTACGTCTCGGCTAGCGCGACAGCAGTCGTCGCTGGCCGAGACGCTCGGGCGGCGAGAGGGCGTCCTGGAGCGAGAGATTCGCGAGCTCAGCTGCGGGAGTAGGCCCCGAGTTCCAATCTCGGCGCCCCGACTGGGACACACGCGGCGCGGCGCGCGGTCGTCCGGGATGGCCACCGCCGTGAAGCTCCACGCCAGGATCACGCCGACCCCTCGGCTCGTGCCTGCAGCACGGAGCCGTAGACGACCACGAAGCTCGGCAGGAAGACCGCCAGCGCCGCAGCTGGCCAGATCATGGGACAGGCATAGGCCCGGCGTCGTAGCTCCGCGATCCCCTACATCGGCACGGACGACACCGGGGCCGCGGAGAGCGGCCCCGGTGTCGCGCCTTGTGAAATCAGGGCTTGGCGACCGTGATCGACTTCGTCGTCGCGCCATCCGAGCTGGCCGTGAGCGTCACGGAGCCCGTTCGCTTCGGGATGCCGGTCTTCGTCACCGTGCACGGTGTCGAGCCGCATGTTCCCGAGCCCGTCGTGCCGTTGCTCCAAGCCCACGAGACGGCAGCGCCGTTGTTCGTGGTGACGGAGACGTTGGCAGTCCACGAGGAGCCGGTGCTCGAGCTCGAGCTCGACAGGGAGATCGTCGTACCGGAGCTCGAGCTGGTCGGCGTCGCCGACGCCTCGTTCGAGTTGCCGGACTCGTTGTTCGACGCGTCGACTGCGCTGACGACGTAGTAGTACTTCGTCCCATTCGTCACGGTCGTGTCGTTGTAGTGAGACGAGCCCACGAGCGAGCTGGTGTTGAGCTTCTCGTACCCCAACCCCGACTCCGTCGAGCGGTAGACGTTGTAGCCCACGAAATCGTCGGTGTTGTCCGCCCAGTCGAGGCTCACGGAGCCGCTGCCGGCCGTCGCGGTCAGGCTCGACGGTGCAGCAGGCGGGGTCGTGTCGCCGCCGCCCCCGCCGGATCCGGGTACGGTCGCGGGGTTGAACAGGGATGTGTTCCTGACGTCGAGCAGCGGCTCGCGCTTGCCGTCGCCGGTGTCGTTCGGCCCACCGTCGTCGACCCAGTTGAAGTTCCCTGCTTTCGTGAGGACCTCGTAGAGGTTCTGGACGTCCGTCCAGTCGGTCGTTGGAGTCGCGCCCGACGCAAGCAGCGCCAGACCGCCTGCCGCATGCGGTGAGGCCATCGACGTCCCGCTGATCGTGTTGTAGCCCCCACCGAGCCAGGTCGAGAGGATGCAGACACCCGGTGCCGCGATCTCGATGGTCGAGCCCCAGTTCGAGAAGTCCGCAAGCGTGTCGTCCTGGTCGGTGCGGCATGTCGACGTGCCGTTGCCGCCGTCAGTCCCGTCGAAGTCCGCGAGCGCAGACACGGTCAACACCTTCTCCGCTCGCGCCGGGCTGTAGTCCTTGGCGTCGGCGTTGGAGTTGCCGGCTGCCACGGCGAGGGCGACCCCGGCACCTGCCATGTCGTTAGCAGCCTTGTCGAGCGCGTCCGACGCGCCTCCGCCGAGGCTCATGTTCGCGACCTCGATGATGTCGGCGCGCGCGGTCACCCAGTCCATCCCGGCCACGATCCAGGACGTCCACCCGGATCCGTTGTTGTCGAGGACGCGGACGGCCCAGAGACGCGCCCCCGGCGCCACGCCGACGACACCGGTGGCGTTGTCGATCGCCGCGACGGTTCCAGCGACGTGCGTGCCATGCCCGTTGCCGTCGTCACCGCCCGATCCGCAGCTGCTCGTGAACGGGCCTCCTCCGGCGCAGTTCGTACTGCCCACGACGTTCAGATCAGGGTGATCCAGGTCGATCCCCGTGTCGATGATCGCGACGTCGACGTCGATGCGCTCGTCGTCCGTCCCGTCGATGTCGAGGTTTCCGTTCCCCGGGGCGAAGATCCGGTCGATACCCGTCGGCACGGTCTGTTCGGAGATCGTGAACAGCTGGTCGGCCTCGACGTACGCGACCTGCGGGTTGCGCGCGATGCCAGCCGCCCCCTGCGCGGGAATCCGTACCGAGAAGCCGCGCAGAGCGTGCTCGTACACGAAGCCGACCTGGCCTCCGTGAGCCCGAGCGAGGCCGTCGGCTGTCGCTCGTACGTTCACGACGCCGGGATCGAGCACGACGATGTACGTGCCGTGCGCCGGAGCCTGTGCGGCTGCGGCAGTGGTAATTACCGCCGCCAGTAGCACGAGTGCTGCCATGGCGCGTCCGAATCGGAGCATTAAAGAGTCCACCTGTAGCATTGTACCCTCGACAGCAAGGTAGTCGATCTCGGCGCGCGTTACTACCGGACGGCAATCAGCGGCAGGAACGATGATGTGAGAGTGCGACGCCGCCTCCCGCTCGCGACCTTCGTGGTCACCGCGGCCTGGACGGCGGGTGGGCTCGTCGTCGACCAGCACGTCGGGCACACGGGCCAGCTGGTGCTCGGGATCCTCACTGCCGTCGTGCTCGCAGTCCTCCTTGCGCTTCATCCTGCGGCCGTCCGCATCCAAACGCTCGCCGTGGTCGTGATCGCGACGCTGGGCGAGATCCTCGGCTCGCTCGTCTGGGGTCTCTACGCCTACAGCCTCGAGAACCTCCCGGCGTTCGTCGCACCGGGGCACGGGCTCGTGTACCTCGCAGGACTCTCGCTCGCGACGCTGCTCACGACCAGATCAACCGCGCTGCTCGTCGCGGCCGGCGCCGTGGCGGCCACATGGGGCGTCGCTGGTGTGACGGTGCTGCCTACCCCTGACGTCTCCGGCACGATCGGTTGCGCGTTCCTCATCGGAGTGCTCGTGTGGGCGCGTCGCCCCGTGTACGCGGGCGTCTTCATGGTCGTCGTCGCGCTCGAGCTCTACGGCACCGCGCTCGGAACGTGGACCTGGCAACCGAGCGTGCCGGGCCTCGGGCTCTCGCAGGGCAACCCGCCGAGCGGTGTCGCCAGCGGTTACGTCGTCTTCGACGTCGTCGCACTGACACTCGTGGCGCGGCTCGGCCTCGCCGCGGCGGTGCTTCAGTCGAGGAGAGGCCGGAGCGAGCCGGCGTCGACGACCGCTCCTGCGCGAACCAGCTCACGTGCGGAGTCGACCTTGCCCCACACGTCCCACAGCAGGAACCCGCGCGCCCTGCCGTCGCCGTCGACGTAGGAAACCACGCCCTTGCGGTTGGGCTCGGCCCACTCCTCGACGGTGTCGAGGCGAGAGTCCACGTCGCCGACGGCCTCGTAGCCGAGCTCGAAGAGGTCGGAGTAGAAGAACGGCAGATGCTCGTAGGGCTGCGTCGCTCCCGCCATGTTCGCGCCGACGAGCCGCCCGTGGGTGTTCGCATGATCCTCGTGCTCGACGCGGCGTGAGCCGCCGAGATCGGGCGTAGGGAAGCGCGCAACGTCTCCGGCAGCGAACACGTCGTCACGGCCGCCAGCCCGTCCGTACTCATCCACGATCACGCCGTCGTCGACGTCGAGGCCCACGCTCTCGGCGAGGTCCGTCGCAGGGACGATGCCGAGCCCTGCGACGATCGCGTCCGCGTCGACGGTCGTCCCGCTCTTCGTCGTCAGCGACCCGTCGCCGACCTTCTCCACGAGCTCCTCCGCGAGCACAACGACGCCCTTCTCCCGGTAGTAGTCGTTCACGAAGGCGGACAGGCCGGCGGGGAAGAGCCGCGCACCGATGCCCGCCTCTGGAAAGAGCATCGTGACCACGCATCCGTTCGTCGCGAGCGCGGCGGCGAGCTCGGAGCCGATGAAGCCTCCCCCGACCACGGCAACACGGACTCCGTCACTCGCCAGCTCCCGCAGGCGCCGATAGTCGTCGAGCGTGCGGAAGTAGATGACATCCTCGTCCCCGCCGCCAGGCAGCCGCCGAGGGGTGCCGCCGGTCGCCAGGAGCAGCTTCTCGTACGAATAGGTCTCCCCAGCGCTGTCAGTGGCACTGCGTGCGTCGAGATCGAGCGCGACGATGCGGCGACCGGCGTGGACGTCGACACCGAGATCGAGCGTTCCCCGGAAGATCGACGCCTCGTCCTTCCCGCTCCACAGCGCCTTCGAGAGCGGCGGCCGCACGTACGGCTCGTGCGACTCGGCACCGAAGAGCCCGATCGCACCGTCGTCGTCGTGATCTCGGATCCCCCGACAGGCGGAGTCGCCTGTCATCCCCCCGCCGACGATCAAGTACCGGTACGCGCCCACCCCGTCGATCGTAGCGGCCGCGGTCAGACGCACGCTGTAGAGTCTCGCGCGGCGTTGACCGGACTGCGAATACCGGCCATCATCGCGGCGGCTCTCGCTGCGGCGCTCGTCGCGCTTCCTGCGACCGGCGCCGAGCGCCCGGCGACCACCGATCGCGCCGCGATCTTCTACTACCCGTGGTACTCGACTCCGACCAGGGACGGGCGGTGGGCGCACTGGTACGTGGAGCACGACGGCGCCGCGGTGCTGTCGACGCCGTACTACCCCGCACGCGGGCTCTACTCGTCCTCCAACGCCAAGCTCGTGGCTTCGCAGATGCGCGAGATCGCGAGCGCGGGTGTCGGCACCGTGGTGGTCTCGTGGTGGGGATTCGACTCACCTGAGCACCAGCGACTGGCGCTCGTCGAGCAGGCGGCGACGCGCTACGGGCTAGAGGTCGCGATCCATCTGGAGCCGTATCGTTCGCGGACACCAGCGCGCACGGCGGAAGACATCGCTCGACTCAACCGCGAAGGTGGATTCACGGACTTCTATGTCTACGACGCCAGCCGTGACGCCGCGGCCGACTGGAACGCCGCACTGTCGCCGCTCTCGGGCGTCCGGATCTTCGGACACACGGCGCTGGTCGGGCGCGCGAAGGCGTCCGGGTTCGACGGCCTCTACACCTACGACGTCGTCACCTGGAACGGCGCACTCTTCAAGCGCCTGTGCAATCAGGCACATGCTGCCGGCCTCCTGTGCGCACCGTCGGTCGGGCCAGGGTATGACGCCAGGCTCGCCACCCGACACCAGGTCGTGCGGCCGCGAAACAACGGGAAGACGTATGACCGGATGTGGAAGACGGCACTTCGCGCCGGCGCGGACCTCGTGACGATCACGAGCTACAACGAATGGCAGGAAGGCACGCAGATCGAGCCGGCTCGCGTCGCTGTCGGTAGACCGGATTACGACGGCGACTGGGGCAAGCGCGCGGTCTCGGCGCAGCGCGCCTACCTCACGGCGACGGCGGTGTGGACAGCGCGCCTTCGCGCGCAGCCGCGTCAGTAGAGCGCCGTCGCGAGCCGGCGACGGTAGGCGATCGTCACGGGGTCGTCGTGCCCGAGATCGTGGAAGACGGCGAGGGCGAGCTCACGGAGCCTCTCCCGGCGCTCGGGTGAGGCATCGGCGATCTCCTCGAGCACGAGGTCGAGCGCCCGCTCCGGGTCGTCGGCCTCGAGAGCCTCGCGCACCGCCGGTAGCTCGCCACTCGCTCGGAGCTCCTCGATCACGCCGCTCACACGCGGCGGCGCGAGGAGCTCGTCGAGGAACGACGCCACCGCAGCCGGCGAGCGTGCCCCGACGAACTCCGAGACAACGTGACCGTCCTTGAACGCTTTTACGGCCGGGATGCCCTGTACCCGGAACGTCGCCGCGAGGCCTGGATTCGCATCGACGTCGACCTTTGCCAGGACGACCGAGCCTTCCAGCGCCCCGATCTGCTCCTCCAACACGGGGGTGAGTGCCCGACACGGGCCACACCAGGCGGCCCAGAAGTCGACCACGACGGGGATTTCTCGCGAGCGCGCGATCACGTCGGTCTCGAATGTCGTCTCGGTGACGTCCACGTCCCTCGAAACGAGCGGAGCGCCGCTCGTCATCCCTCCGAGACGACGACGTCGGCCCCGCACCCTGCGACGAGGGCGCCCCGGACGTGCTGCTGGTCGACGCCGCGCAGAGAGCGATGCCCGAGGTCGACGGCGATGTCAGACCACTCCTCGAGCCCGAGTGAGCGCGCGCCGACCTCTCCACCGAATGCGTAGAGCTCGTCGGTCGAGAAGACACCACGCCGACCGGTCTGACGCCGTGCAATGCCCTCGAGCTCGCGGACCTCCTCGAACGGGTCGACCCGGACGTTCGAGTCGGAGCCGATGCAGAGCGGAATCCCACGCGTGCGGATGCGCTCGGCGGGCAGGAAGCCGTCGCCGAGATCGGCCTCGGTCGTAGGGCACGCACACACGATCGCGCCCGACGATGCGAGGAGATCGAGCTCCGCACCGTCGGCGTGGGTCGCGTGAACGACAGTCGCGCGCTCGGTGAGGCAGCCTGTCCGCGCGAGGAGCTCGATCGGCCGGCAGCCGTGCTCGACGAGGCACTCCTCGATCTCCTTCGGCTGCTCGTCGGCGTGCACATGGAGGGGAAGCTCGTGCTCGCTCGCGTACCGGGCGATCTCCTCGAGCCAGTCGGCCGGGCAGGCACGCACGGAGTGGGGTGCGACACCGACACGCACACCGGCCTCGAGGAGCTGTTCCACCTGCTCGAGGTACTCGCGCACCGTCCCCTGACGGAAGCGCGAGATCCCGCCGCGGGCGTATGCCACATGAAGAAGCACGAGCTCGATCCCGGCCGCCTCCGCCGCAGCGACGGCCGCGCGCGCCTCGGGCAGACCGATGTAGTGGAACTCGCCCACAGCTGTGTACCCGGCCGCGAGCATCTCGCGATAGCCCAGCTCGTACTCCGCGCGCACGTAGTCGGGTGTCTGTCGGTCGGCCTCGGCGAGCATCACCTCGCGCCACGCCCAGAAGTCCCCTCCGGCGGCGCGGCCGCGGAGCGCGCGCTGGAACGTATGGCTGTGCGCGTTCACGAAGCCCGGGAGACGCATCGTGCCCGCCACGCGCGCGACGCTAGCAGCGCTCAGCCCTGCGGGCTGAGCGGTAGAACGTCATAGGGTTCGTGCCTATGACGTGGACGGCGATCCGCCGCTCGATCCCGAATGCGCTGACGATCGCGCGCTTCGCTGCGATCCCGGTTTTCGTCTGGCTCTACCTGGAAGCCGGCGACGCAGCGGCGTGGGCGGCCGGGATCTTCTTCGCGGCCGCCGCGCTCACCGATCAGCTCGACGGGTACCTCGCGCGGCGCTGGCACGTGGAGTCGCGTTTCGGGAAGGTCGCGGATCCGCTCGCTGACCGGCTCATGATCGGCACCGCGGCGATCCTCATGCTCGCGACCGGCAGGATCCCACTTTTCGCGGCTCTTGTCATCCTGGGACGCGACGTGATCCTCGTGCTCGGCTATCGACTCCTCGCACCAGGCGGCTACGACCTGGAGGTCACGTTCTTGGGAAAGACCGCGACGTGGGTGCTCTACGCGTCCCTCGGCTTCGTCCTCGTGACCGACGAGGGCACGACGTGGCCACTCGTGCTGCTCTGGATCGGCATCGCCCTCTCCCTCGCGGCAGGAGCCCAGTACGCGCTGCGCGCCTGGCGCGAGACACGCGGCGGGAGGGACTCTCGACTCGAGCGCGAACCTTGAGGAGGGTCTAAAGTCTCAACTTGAGGTTGACCCCTCTCCGCGACTGTTGCTTTACTCACGAAGACCCTCGAGGAAAGGCGGCCGGTGGAAGCACTTCCTGATCTCTCGACCCTGACCGACGACGACTTGCGCGGGATGATCCGCGAGCTCGAGACCGAGGAGGACGAGGTGTCGTTTCGGCGTCGCATCCTGCACGGTCGCATCGACATCCTCCGCGCGGAGCTCGTCGCGCGCCTGCGCGAGCAGGTCAGCGCAGGGGAGGCCCAGCTCGCCGACGTCGGGCGCCTGAGCGAGATCCTCACCGCGAAGGCCGCTCCGACGGACGAGACGTGAGCCACACGTACTGCCCGGAGTGCGGCTTCCAGAACCCGGAAGCGTCGAGCTACTGCTCACGCTGCGGTGCGCTGCTGGCCGTGGAGACCGGATCGGAGACGACGATGAGCTTCGACATGGCAGAAGACGGCGACGAGGTCGACCTCCTCGAGGCCCTCGGGATCAGCGGGCCCGCTCTCGTCGTGCGGTCGGGCGGCGGCATGGCCGGCCAGTCCTTCCAGCCCGACGAAGGGAGGACGCTCATCGGACGATCGCCCGAGTGCCAGGTCTTCCTCGACGACGTGACCGTCTCCCGGCGGCATGCCGAGCTCGCGCGGGACGGGGACACGTTCTCGATCCGCGATCTCGGCAGCCTCAACGGAACCTATGTGAATCGCCGGCGCATCGAGTCCGTCGTCCTCGAGGACGACGACGAGGTGCAGATCGGCAAGTACCGGCTGACCTTCCTGCAGCGATGAGCACGGTCGCAGCACGACGGGAGCGGGGCGGGGCGGAGCCGCGGCTGCGAACGATCGGGTCGGTGTGCGAGGAGCTCCGCGAGCAGTTCCCGGACATCTCCGTCTCGAAGATCCGCTACCTCGAGGATCAGGGCCTGATCTCGCCGCGGCGCACGCGAGGCGGGTATCGGCTGTTCGCGCCGGATGACATCGAGCGGCTCACGACGATCCTGAAGCTGCAACGCGACGAGTTCCTGCCGCTGCGCGTGATCCGCGAGGAGCTCGACGGTCCCGGCGCTTCGGCTGACAGGACGCGCCGGCGCAGCGTCGGAGTCCTCGGGAACGAGGACGAGATCGACGAGGCCGAGCTCTGCGAACGGGCGTCGGTGCCGCCCGATCTCGTCCGCCAGCTCGAGGAGTACGGTCTGCTTCAGTCGCGCACGGAGGGCGGCGAACGCCTCTACCAAGAGAGCGAGGCCGACGTCGCCGCCGCCTGTGCACGCCTCGCACGGTTCGGTATCGACGCGCGACATCTCCGGACGTTCCTGACGGGCGCGGGGCGCCAGGCAGCGCTCGTCGAGCAGCTCGTGGCGCCCGGATTGCGTGCGCGCAATCCCCAGCGCCGCAAGGATGCCCTCGACGACCTCGAGGCCCTCTCTCGTGTCGCGCAGGAGCTGTCGCACCTCCTGCTCGTCCGCGAGCTCCGCGCGACCGTCGAAAGGACGTCATGACCACCCTCGACCTCCGAGACCGGATCCGCGACGTCCCGGACTTCCCGACCGAAGGTGTCGTCTTCAAGGACCTCATGCCGCTCATCGCCGATCCCGCGTATTTTGCGGAGACGATCCGACGGCTCGCGGAGTGGGCGCACCAGCGCGAGCCGGCGCTCGTGGTCGGAGCGGAGGCGCGTGGCTTCATCTTCGGATCGGCGCTCGCCTACGCGCTCGGCGCCGGGTTCATTGCCGCGCGCAAGCCCGGCAAGCTCCCGCGCGAGACCATCGAGGCGACATACGCGCTCGAGTACGGCACCGACATCCTCCAGGTGCATCGCGATGCCGTTTCGGTCGGCGCGCGGGTCGTCGTCGTCGACGACGTGCTCGCGACGGGTGGTACATCCAGGGCGAAATGTGAGTTGGTCGAGAGTCTCGGTGGTGTCGTCGCAGGTGTCCTGTTCGTCATCGAGCTCGACTTCCTGCACGGCCGCGACAAGCTCGCGGGCTACGACGTGCACTCGCTGGTTCGCTACTCGTAGCGCGCAAGACCGGAACCGCGGCGTGGAGCAATGGGCACGTGCTCCGTCCGGGGCTGGGACTACAACGCGAGCATGTCCCGCCACCCAAGTTCACTCCCGCCAGGGATCCCCGGATCGGGATGCACGGCCGATGCGGGTTCCATGAGTGCCGCCGTTCTTATGAAGGTCGCCCCTGCCGCCTCCCATCGGATCCTGGCTGACGCCAGCGCTCTGGTCGGGAAAGAGGGGATGCCGAAACAACCAGCGCTCGACCGCCTCGAACAGGCGATCGGCCGCGACTTCGCCGACCGGCTCGTCGCCGCCCTGAGCGACAAGTCGGGCGACACTCGGCGTTGAGCTCGCTCTAGCCGGTTCGAGGCGCATCGCCGCCGCGCGTGCGCACGAACAGGAAGATCGCGCCGGCGACGACGAGCGAGAGCACGAAGGCGATCCCGCCGGGAACGTCGATGGCCAGCGCCCCGAGCCACATGAAGAGGAAGAACACGAAAGACCAGACGAAGGCCTGAACGCCCTGGTCGATGCTCGGAACGCGGAGATGCATCGCGCCGGATCCTACATTCGACACCGGACCAAGAATTCACCGAGCCGGTTGCGCTTTCGTCCACTCGACCCGCTGACCGTCCGCTTCCGCGTAGAGCCTGCGAGCTGAGCTTCAACCTAGTTGCGCTCCGTGCTCGGTGCACTCGGGAAGCTATGGGACATGGCTACCGGGGTCAAGCGGCTCGTTCACCGGTTTGCCGCAATTTGCGCGTGTTTTCTTCTCCCGGGCGGGACGGCGGCCGGAACGTAGGATCCCGCCGTGCGCCGCTCCGTCGTGTTCACTGTCGCGAGTGCGGCGCTCGGCCTCGCCGTCGTCCTCACGCTCGTGGGAGTGGGGGACGATCCCGACGCGCTCACGAACGGGCAGGCGCTCGTCCTGGGCATCGTCCAGGGCCTCACCGAACTTCTACCGATCTCGTCGTCCGGCCACCTGATCCTCGTGCCGTGGGCAGCGGAGTGGACGTACCTCGAGCAGAACGCCCGCTTCAACCAGACATTCGACGTCGCGCTCCACCTCGGCACGCTCGTTGCGGTCGTCGCGTACTTCTGGGGCGACATCGTGCGGCTCGTGCGCGCGTGGCTCGGCTCCGTCGGAAACAGAAGAATCGAGTCCGCGGACGAGAGGATCGCCTGGTTCGTGCTCGTGGCGACGATCCCGGCCGGTGTCGTGGGGGTCCTCGGCGCGGACTCCATCGCGGACAACCTCGGTGAGCCGTGGCAGATACTCATCCTGCTCGCCGCCGGTGGGCTCCTGCTGCTGTGGGCCGACCGCTCGCCGCAGACGCGCACGATCGGCGACCTGGGCTTGGGCAACGCCCTCGTCATGGGAGTCGCGCAGTCGCTCGCGCTCGCGCCGGGCGTCTCGCGCTCGGGAATCACGATCACCGCGGGCCGGTTCCTGAAGCTCGACCGTGACAGCGCCGCGCGCTTCTCGTTCCTCCTGCTCGTTCCGACCGTTCTCGGTGCGGTGCTCCTGAAAGGGGCACAGGACGTCGTCCTCGGCGAGCTGCCCGACGGCTGGACGGGCCCGTTCCTCGTAGGCACGCTCGCAGCACTCGGAAGCGGCCTGCTGGCGATCCAGTGGCTCCTCGACTACGTCCGCCGCCGCACGTACGGGATCTTCGTCGTGTACCGGCTGATCGTCGCAACTCTCGTCCTGCTTGCGATCGTCGGCGGCGTGCGCGACGCCACCTTCTAGCTCAACGCACGAGAATCGGCGTTATGTCAAGTTGGAGGAGAAGCACAGACTTACCGCCCCTCCCCGACGCGCTAAGGTTTGCGGGCAGCGCTCGTCTACCTGAGGGGGTGTCGGTCATGCTGGCCAGGAGCGTTCGAGTGTTTCTTCTGCTCGTGACAGGTCTCGCGGTCCTAACGGTCGTTTTCCTGGTCGCGACCGCCTAAGACCGCCTGACCCAGTCGGGGGAAATCTTCGCTGTACCCCTAGACACGAGGCCGCGAAAGCGAGAGATTGTCAGCTACCGCACTCTTCCGCGCTCGTTCCCCGCCGCGCCTTGACCCAACTCGACATCGAGCACATCCTCCTCATAGAGGAGATCCGGCAACTGCTCGAGGCCTCCGAGCAGATCGGAAGCGTGAGCGTGTCCGATCTCGCCGAGATGGCCGAGACGTACGAGCTCACGGAGCTCGAGCAGGACACGCTTCTACGAGAGCTCGACCGGCGCTCGATCGACATCGTCGAGCAGGCCCCCCACTCCGAGGCCGTCGTTGCGCTGACCGCGCCCGTGGAGACGACCACCGACGCGCTGCAGCTCTTCCTCCGCGAGGCCGGGCGCCACCAGCTCCTCACTGCTGCCCAGGAGGTGGAGCTCGCCAAGCGGATCGAACGCGGTGACCCGGACGCGAAGGAGCGGATGATCCAGTCCAACCTCCGCCTCGTCGTGTCGATCGCGAAGAATTACCGCAATCAAGGCCTCCCGTTCCTCGACCTCATCCAGGAAGGGACGCTCGGCCTCATTCGCGCCGTCGAGAAGTTCGACTGGCGGCGCGGCTTCAAGTTCTCGACCTACGCAACCTGGTGGATCCGCCAGGCCGTCGCGCGTGCCCTCGCCGACAAGGCGCGGACGATCCGCATGCCCGTCCACATCGTCGAGCGCCTGCAGAAGATCAACCGGGCCGATCGCCAGCTGTGGACGCAGCTCGGGCGCGAGCCCTCGCTCGAGGAGATCGCCGACGAGGCCTCGCTCACCGTCCAGCAGGTGCTCGAGGTGCGTGCGGCAGCGCGGGCATCGACGAGCCTCGACGCCCCGGTCGGAGACGGCGAGGACGCGGTCTTCGGCGACTTCGTAGCCGGCGACGAGCCGCTCCCGGAGGAAACCGTCGAGGTGAACCTGCGCAGCGAGGCCCTGCGGCATGCACTCGCAGCCCTCCCCCAGCGGGAGCGCGAGGTCGTGGTGATGCGCTATGGCCTGACAGGAGCGGAGCCACAGACGCTCGAGGAGATCGGCAAGCGTCTGGGTCTCACGCGGGAGCGCGTCCGTCAGATCGAGCTCGAGTCGCTTCGCCGCCTCGCATCTCTGCGCGAGATGCAGGCCGTCGACGTGACGTAGTGGTCGAGTCGAAACCGGCACGCGGCCGCGAAAGCGGACGCCTTCAGGGATCTTGCGCGGTCAGAAGTCCGCGCTAGCGGGCTTCTGACCTTGCGCCGACTACGAGCGCAGATACAGCTCGAGCGCGGGCGCGATGGCGCGGAGCTCGCGAAGGGCGCGCGCCTCGAGCTGGCGGACGCGCTCTCTGGTGATCCCGAGGTTCGCTCCCACTTCCTCGAGTGTGCGAGGCCGCACGCCGTCGAGACCGAAGCGCTCGACGACAACCCTGCGCTGGCGGGGCTGAAGCTGGGCAAGGGCATCGAGGAGCTCGCTGGAGCGCGCGCGATCGGCGGTCTCGACCTCGGGCTGTTGCGCGTTGGGGTCGGGGATGAGGTCGGCCACGCTCGAGTCGCCGTCGCCGATGGGCGTCTCGAGGCTGACCGGGTCGAGCACGAGCTCGAGGAGCTCCTGCACGCGTTCCGGCGTCATGTCGATCTCGGCTGCGATCTCCTCGAGCGACGGGTCCCGATTCAGCTTTTGACCGAGTAGGCGTCGCGTCTTCGTGACCTTCCGCACCTGATCCGCCACGTGGACGGGTAGCCGGATCGTCCTCCCCTGCTCTGCCAGTGCGCGCGAGATCGCCTGCTTGATCCACCAGGTCGCATAGGTCGACAGCTTGAAGCCCAGGCGGTAGTCGAACTTCTCGACGGCGCGAATGAGCCCGAGGTTCCCTTCCTGGATCAGGTCGAGCAGCGGGACCTCAGCACGCGTGTAGTTGCGCGTGATCGACATGACGAGCCGAAGGTTCGACTCGATCAGCTTGCGTTTCGCCGTCTCGTCGCCCAGATCCTTGAGCCGCGCGAGCTCGCGCTCTTCGCCCGGCGTCAGGAGACGTCCGTCCCCGATCTGCCGGACGTAGAGCTTGAGCGGATCGTCCGCGCTCGGCCCGGTGAGTCCTGGGAGTTCACGGGGTGTCGCCGCCTCGTCGGCAGCGACGGTAGGCTCCTCGTCCGTCGGGTCGAAGAGATGCTCGGCTGCATGGCCTTCCACGGCGCATGTATCGGCCGAGCGGTTGCCCCCCTTGAGGGATGACAGCTCCCGCGAGGGATCGGCGGGTCGAGCGAGAAGCCGATGATCTGAACGGATTCCTCACAAACATGGCGATCGTGTCGAACGTCTACGTTCAGGTGTCGTCCGATCCACGGAGTCGAATAGAGCGTCATGTGCGGCATAGCGGGATTCAGCATCGAACCTGAGTCGTCCGTCGACCGGACGCTCGCGGCGCAGGCTCTCCTCGCAGGGATCGCCGAGCGCGGCGCCGACGCGGTCGGCTACGCCCACCGCGGCGTCGGCGGCCTTGTCGGAGTCACGAAGCTCAGGGGCGGCGCGAGTGCGCTGCTGGACGAGCTCTCCGTGCCGGTCGACGCGAGCCAGGCGTTGATCCACGTTCGCGACTTCACGAAGGGCCATCCCGATATCGAGGCGAACAACCATCCGATCCGACACGGGGTCGTGATTGGGATCCACAACGGGATCGTCGAGAACGACGACGCGCTGCTCGCGCGGTACGGGATCGAGCGCGCCGAGCCCCAGATGACGGTCGACTCCGAGGCGATCTTCGCCCTCATGGAGCTCCGGCGACACGATGCGCGCGCGCTCTCCGAGTTGCGCGGAGCCATGGCTGCCGCGTGGCTGGACGAGCGCGACGATGCCACCCTCTTCCTCGCGCGTGGACGACACAGGCCGCTCTGGCTCGGCACTGCCGCGGGAGGCCTGTACTTCGCGTCCACGCGCCGTGCACTCACCATCGTCGCAGCGGCCCTGCGAACGCAGCTCGACGTACGGGAAGTCCGCGAGGGACGGCTCCTCCAGGTGGTACGTGGCCGCGTGCTGCGCGAGCGGCGTTTCCGCTCCGATCGGCGCTATCGCGAGCAGGACTACCTGCCGCCGGTGCGGGCCCCGCGCGAAGCTGTCTCCTGCCTCGAACGCCTCGCGGCCATAACCTCAGTCAGCGCCGCCGCGTAGCGAGCCGTCGGGGAGAACCTCGACTCCATCCGTGCGCAGGCGCTCGCGAACGAGGAACTGGAACGCCGTCCATGCGCCTCGCGGGACGTCGAGCATGCGGTACACCTGCCATTCGGAGAGGAGCCTCCCGTCGGCCCGGCGGGCGTCCGCCCAGTCGGCCATCTTCGGCAGACGTCCGAGGCTCACGGCCAGCACAGCGCCCTGCTCGACGGCACGCTCGAGGCGTTCCTCGCCCTGGAGCACCTCGAAGCCCGCTTCGCGCAGCGCGTTGCCGAGCGAGCCGAACGTGTGCGCGTAGAGCGAGGCCGACGGGAACGAGCGCCTGCGCGCTCCGAGGTCGCGAGCCGTGGGGGTGCGGCCGAGCTCGGCTCCGAGAACGCGCAGCTGCTCGAGGAGCTCCTCTCGTGTGAGGAACCGTCGTGGAAAGAGACCTGCTGCGCGCTTGGCAGCGTTCCAGGTGCCGAAGTGCTCGATCACGGTCTGAGGATGGACTCGTGCCTCGGGATCCTTCGCGAACTCGCGCATCGTGGGCGAGCGTCCCGTCCGCTCGGCAGCCGCGCGCAGCTCGTCGAGGATCTCGTCGTCGGTGTATCGGCGGCGAAGACCCGCCCGAAATTCGGCGAGCTCGGCCTCGTCGATGCGGACCGAAGCACGCTTGCCTGAGCGCGGACGCGGCATCTCTGCAAGGAGCTTAGAGCGTTCTGGGGAATCTGCAAGTGCTCTAGAGCAGGAGGTCCCTCCTCCCTCTCGGTACGCTCGCCGCATGGGCATGCGCCTGTCGCTCGAGACGTCCGCCGCGCGTACGCTCGGCGCACTCTCGCGAGCCGTCGGCCGCGGCGGGGGCACGACGCTCCCCGGCAAGGTGCTGTGGAAGGTCGATCCCGCAGCGGTCGACGCTCTCGCTCAGCGGATTCCCGGCGGAGTCGCCGTGATGTCCGCCACGAACGGCAAGACGACGACGACTGCGATGGCGGCCGAGATTCTGGGCGACGGAAGGCGACTCGCCTGCAATCGCTCCGGCGCCAACCTCATGTCCGGGATCACGTCGGCGCTGGTAGCGGGTCGGCGCGCGGAGCTCGGGCTGTTCGAGGTGGACGAGGGAGCGCTCCCCGAGGCTCTCACGCGGACGATGCCGCGCGTCGTGACGCTCGCGAACCTCTTCCGCGACCAGCTCGACCGCTACGGAGAGCTCGAGATCATCGCCGAGCGCTGGCGCGTGGCAGTGGCGGCGCTGCCCGCGTCCACGACGCTCGTCGTGAACGCGGATGACTCCGTCGTCGCGGATCTCGCACGGGGGCGCGATGGAGCTGTGCGCTTCGGGCTCGACGATCCGCGGCAGGCGCGTGCCGACCTGCAGCACGCTGCGGACTCGAAGTACTGCGTCCGCTGCGGCACGCCTTACGAGTTCGCCGCCGTGTATGTGGGTCACCTCGGCGACTACCTCTGCCGCGAGTGCGGACACCAACGACCACCGCTCGACGTCGCCGCACGCGACATCGAGCTGCGCGGGCTGCACGCCTCGCGGTTCCGGCTCGTCACCCCTGCGGGCGAGACGGAGATCGAGCTTGCGCTTCCGGGGCTCTACAACGTCTACAACGCGATCGCCGCGGCGTCCCTCGGTCTCGCCGTGGGCGCGTCACTCGAGGACGTGCGGGCGGGTCTGTCTCGCTTCAGCGCGGCGTTCGGGCGCTTCGAGCGGATCCGCGCAGGCGGAAAGTCGGTCGTCCTCCTTCTCATCAAGAACCCTGCCGGCGCGAATGAGGTGATCCGGACGCTCGAGACCGGGGTTCCGCCCGTGCTCGTCGTCGCGCTCAACGACGCGATTGCAGACGGGCAGGATGTCTCCTGGATCTGGGACGTCGACTTCGAGCCGCTGCTCGAGCACGTAGGGCTCGTCATCGCAACCGGCGACCGGGCTGCGGAGCTCGGCTTGCGGATGCGCTACGGCGGGCTCCCGGACGAGCGGCTCGAGGTCCTTCCGTCTCTCGAGCGCGCGCTCGACCACGGGTTCGGGCTCGTCGAAGCCGGCACCGAGCTCGTCGTCCTCCCCACCTACACGGCGATGCTGGCGCTGCGGGCGATCTTCGCCAACCGTGGCGAGGTTCGTCCGTACTGGGAAGCACAGCCTCGATGAGGATCCGCGTCGGCCATCTCTACCCCGAGTACCTGAACATCTATGCCGATCGCGGGAACATCGCGGTGCTCACGCGCCGCGCGGCGCTGCGCGGTCACGAGCTCACGGTCACAGCGGTCGGGATCGGCGACGAGCTCGCCGTCGGGAGCCACGACCTCCTCTACGTGGGAGGAGGGCAGGATCGTGAGCAGGCGCTCATCGCACCGGACCTCGCGTCCAAGGGCGACGCGCTGCGTGCCGCGCAGGCTCGAGGCGCGGCGGTGCTCGCAGTGTGCGGCGGGTACCAGCTCCT
Organism: Gaiellaceae bacterium; assembly: GCA_035514135.1. GTDB lineage: Bacteria > Actinomycetota > Thermoleophilia > Gaiellales > Gaiellaceae > GMQP-bins7. The sequence continues at coordinate 47,930 of DATKBJ010000046.1, forward strand.
CGGGCGCGGCTATCGGGGGCGCGACGGGTCGTTCATGCCAGGCGCTGCGCTCTTCGGCCACGAGACGGTCGCCGGCGAGACGCGCATGATCGGCGATGTCTTGCTCGAGTGCGAACTCGAGCCTGGCCGCCGCCGGCAGATCGCAGGCTTCGAGAACCATGCCGGCCGCACGCTCCTGGACGCCGACGCCGAGCCGCTCGGTCGCGTCGTGCACGGCTTCGGCAACGACGGCGCCTCGGGCTTCGAAGGCTGTCGATTCGGCCGCGTGATCGGCACGTACCTCCACGGGCCGCTTCTGCCACGCAATCCTTGGCTGGCCGATTGGCTGCTGTCGCAGGCGCTCGCCCACGCGACCGGCGGCGATGCACAAGAGCTCACGCCACTCGCGGACACGCTCGAAGAGGACGCGTTCCGTGTGGCAGCAGAACGCGCTCGGAAACGCGGAGGGCGTCGCTGAGAGCGATATTCCTGTGGGGCACCCCGGCCCACCACCCACTGCGAGCATAGCGAGCAACTCGTGACTGAAGGTGATCGGACCGTGCTGAGAGGGTCACGATCGCTCCCCCAGCTACGGGAGCCACATCTCGCCGAGATACGTTGCCGGGTCGCCGGGCTGCCAGCGTTGGAGGAAGCGGTGAATCGGAGGATGAAGGGTGATCGAGTCGAGCTCACGCATGAGAAACGCACGGTGGCCGCGCACGGCGTCGTCCTGCGAAACGACGCCTTCGAGCGACCCCGTCACGTCCGCGGCGAAGATGACATGGACGACGTGCTTGCGGTATGCCCCTGTCTGGGGGGAGATCGAGTCGACGATGGCCACGGGGCCCTCGAGCGGCACCTCCGAGCCGCCCGGAAAGAGACCCGTCTCCTCCCAGAGCTCGCGCTGAAGAGCGCTGACGAGACTCTCGCCGAGCCGCACACCACCTCCGGGGAGGAGCCAGACCTCGGCGTCGGCCTTCTCGTGCCGGAGGAGGAGGATGCGGCCTTCCCAGCGCAGGATTGCGGAGACGCGGATCCTCGGTTCCATCAGGCGCGTCTCAGCTCGCCGACGAGCCGAATCCCTTTGCTCCGCGCTCGCTCGCGACGAGCTCGTCGACCTCGACCAACCTGACGGCCGCAACCGGAGCGACCACCAGTTGAGCGATGCGCATCCCCGGTTCCACATCGAAGGAGGCGTGCGCGTCCGTGTTCAGGAGGACGACGCAGATCTCGCCCCGGTAGCCCGAGTCGATCAACCCGGGGGAGTTGACGATCCCGATACCGTGCCGGGCCGCGAGCCCGGAGCGAGGCTGCACGAACCCGGCGTATCCGTCCGGGATCTCGATCGCGATACCCGTCGCGACGACGGCTCGTTCGCCGGGGCCGAGTCGCACTCCCTCGCATGCCACGAGATCGAGACCGGCATCCCCCGCATACGCCGGCTCGGGAATCAGAGCGTCGGGGCGAAGCCGCCGCACTGCGACGTCGATCACGGACCGGCCGCCTCCAGCTCGTGCTCCTCGTCGTCCGCGACGAGGTAACGCGCGAAGCGGGCGGCCTCGGCGCGCGGTAGACGAGCTCTCACACGAACACCGTCCGGAGTATCGCGGCGCTCCGCGATCGGCGCACCGAGGTCGTAGAGCGCTCCCAGCGCACTCCCGTCGGCGTACGGCACGAGGAGCCGCACGTCCTCGAAGCGATCCGAGAAGAGGTCGGCGATCCGCGCCCTGAGAGCGTCGAGACCCTCGCCCGTTCGGGCCGAGACGACGAGAGCACGCGGGAACAGATGCTCCACGCGTCGCCGCGTAAGCGGATTCAGAGCATCCGCCTTGTTGAGGACGAGCTCGACGGGAATGTCGTCGGCCCCGATGTCGACGAGCACGCTCTCGACGGCGGCAATCGTCTCCTGCAGGCGTCCCTCTGAAAGTGACGCGTCGGCGACGTGGAGAACGAGGTCGGCGACGAGTGTCTCCTCGAGTGTTGCCGCGAAGCCTTCGACCAGTTGCGTCGGCAGCCTCCGTATGAACCCGACGGTGTCCGTGACGAGGTAGCGCTTGCCATCGTGCTCGAACCCGCGTGTCGTCGGGTCGAGCGTCTCGAACAGTCGGTCGTCGACGGACGCCTCGGCGCCCGTGAGCGCGTTCAGGAGTGTCGACTTGCCGACGTTCGTGTAGCCAGCGAGCGCGATCGTCGGACTCGTCGCTCGAACGCGTTCCTTGCGGCGCGTCGCGCGCTGGCTCTCCAGCCCGCGAAGCCGCCGCTTGAGGAGAGACACACGAGTGCGCGCCAGCCGTCGGTCGGTCTCGAGCTGGCTCTCACCAGGACCGCGGGTTCCGACGCCGCCCCCGAGTCGCTCGAGGTGCTTCCACATGCCGCGCATACGCGGGAGGTTGTACTCGAGTTGGGCCAGTTCGACCTGCAGCTTTCCCTCGGAGCTTCGAGCGTGCTGGGCGAAGATGTCGAGGATCAGCTGCGTTCGATCCACGACGCGCGCCCCGAGCTCGTCTTCGAGCGACCGCTGCTGGGTCGGCGTGAGCTCGTCGTCGGCGAGGAGAACCTCGGCCGACGCGGCCGAGTATGCGCCCTTCAGCTCGGTGAGCTTCCCCTTGCCGACGAATGTGCGCGGGTCAGGTCGGTGGCGATGCTGCACGAGGTCGCCGACCGGTGCTGCTCCCGACGTCCGCGCGAGCTCGCGGAGCTCGTCGAGCTCGTCCGGCTCGGCAGAGCCCTTCGGGTACACGCCGACGAGAAACGCACGTTCCGGTTCCGCCCCGGGAGCGGGATCGGGCTGGCGCGCGGTCACTGCGAGATTATGCCGCGGTACGCTGCGGCGGTGACCGCGCTCGCCGAACGTCTCGCCGCGCGGACCCTCGAGCTCGTCGACATCCCGTCGCAGAGCGGGCACGAGGAGGCCATCCGCGAGCACTTGCTCGGGCTGGCGCCGCCCACTTGGGCCCTGGAGTTCGCAGGGGACGAGGCGTTCCTGCTCGCACCTCCTCGACGTCCAGAGCTGCCACTCATCGTGCTCGCAGCGCACTACGACACCGTTCCGGCCCAGGCCAACCTCCCGGGCGTACGCACGGCCGATACGGTGCGCGGCCTCGGCGCAAGCGATATGAAGGGAGGGCTCGCGGTCGCGCTGGAGCTCGCTCGCGACGATCGCCTTCCTTCCGACACATGCGATCTCGCCCTTCTGCTCTTCGGCCGCGAGGAGCTCCCGGCGGAGCACAACCCGCTGCCGGCGCTCTTCGAACGATCCGAGCTCGTCCACGAGACGGCGCTCGCCGTCGTGCTCGAGCCGACCGATCTGACGGTTCAGGCCGGCTGCCTCGGCAACGTCGTCGCCCGGCTCGTGTTCCACGGTACGAGCGGGCATGCCGCGCGCCCCTGGCTCGCCGACAGCGCACTCGAACGGGCAGTGCGCGCGCTCGGCCCTCTCTTCGACCTCGAGCCTCGGCCGGTGCTCGTCGGAGGGCTGGAGTTCCTCGAGGTCGTGTCGGTGACGCGGCTCGATGCCGGGATTGCCGACAACGTCATCCCGGGCGAGGCTGTCGCGACAGTCAATCTCCGCTACCCGCCCGACCGCAAGCCGGCCGAGGCCGAGGCGTATCTCGAGCAGATCGCGCCGTCTGCTGCGACTCTCGAGATCGTCAGCAACGCGCCGCCGGCGCGCGTCGTGGATTCCGCCGCTGTGCGCGCACTCCGGCGAGCGGGCGACCTCGAGCTCCAACCGAAACAGGCATGGACGAACGTGGCGGACTTCACCGAACGCGGAATCGACGCGGTCAACTTCGGGCCAGGCCAAACGGCGATGGCCCACCACCCGGACGAGCACGTGGCGATCAGCGCGCTCGTCACTGCGTACGAGGTGCTCCACCGATTCCTGTCGTCTCCGATCGGCGAGGATGAGCAGTGATGGATCTCGCCGAGCGCATCTCCGAGCTCTGGAGCTCCGGCACCGTCGACGCCGTCCCCATCGAAGAGGCGATCGCCGCACTCGACCGCGGTGACGTGCGAGTGGCGGAGCGCTCCGCGAACGGATGGATCGTCAACGAGTGGGTGAAGAAGGCGATCCTCCTCTATTTCCGGCTCCGTAAGGTCGTGCCGATGGACGTCGGCGGGCTGCACTTCCTCGACAAGATCCCCGTCAAGGCCGACTACGCGGAGCGCGGCGTGCGCGTCGTGCCCCCCGGCGTGGCTCGCTATGGCTCGTTCCTGTCCGAAGGAGTCGTGCTGATGCCGGGCTTCGTCAACATCGGTGCCTGGGTCGGACCGCGAACCATGGTCGACACGTGGGCGACCGTCGGATCGTGCGCGCAGATCGGGGCCGACGTGCACCTCTCCGGAGGCGTCGGCATCGGCGGTGTCCTCGAGCCACCGCAGGCGCGACCCGTGATCGTCGAAGACGGCGCGTTCCTCGGCTCCCGCGCGGTCGTGGTCGAAGGCGTCGTCGTCGGAGAGGGGGCCGTAATCGCGCCCAACGTCGTGCTGTCCGCATCTGTTCCCGTCATCGACGTGACGGGCACGGAGCCCGTGGAGCATCGCGGTTACGTGCCGCCGCACGCGGTCGTGCTTCCGGGAACGAGACCGAAGGACTACCCGGCGGGCCGGTACGACCTCCCTTGTGCGCTCATCGTCGGCACGCGCAGCGCCTCGACAGACCTCAAGACGTCGCTGAATGATGTGCTGCGGGAGTTCGAAATAGCCACATGAGAGGGATCGGTGAGATCCCCTCTTCACGGACGACGTCGCCAGCGTCGCCGGGTTCTACCGCGACCTCGTCGGAGCGGCGCCCATGGCCGAGTGTCCCGGCGGGGCGCTCTTCGCCATCGGCGACGGCAAGCTCCTCGCGCACGAACGGGCCGCAGCCGTGGCCGACAGCGCACCGAACGAGGATCATTCGCAGTGACGGTCGCTGACGTCGATGCGACGTGTGCCGCGCTCGTGGCTGCGGGTGTCGCTCTCCTGGTGGAGCCCCGTGACTATCCGTGGGGTCGCTCGGCGTATCTTCGCGACCCTGACGAACGGCTGGTCGCGCTCACGCAGCCCTGACTCAGTCGATGCGCTCGGCCGTCCCGTAGAGCCTCGCGCGCCCGCTCTCGAGCCGTACGCGAAGATCACCTCCGGGGAAGTGGACGATGACGTCACCCTCGCCGTGGGTTGCCGCGGCAACCGCGACCGCACTCGTTCCCGACGAGGCAGTCTCCCCCACGCCACGCTCCCACACGCGTGCCGTGACCTCGCCGGGTGCGTCGATCCTGACGACCTGCACGTTCGTCCGGCTCGGGAAACGCTCGTGCGTCTCGAGCCGAGGCCCGACGTCCACGATGGAGTCTGGATCACCTATCACCACTGCGTGCGGGTTGCCGACCGAGACGGCTGTCACAGCGAGGCCGTCGATGATCTCCGAGTCCTCGACGATCACCTCGCCGAGATCCTGCTCGATCACTCCACTATCGAGGATGCGTGTCGTCACCGTCCGATCGCCCACGACGACGTCGATGCGCTCAGCCCCCGAGCGAGCGGCAAGCCACGCTGCGGCGATACGCGTACCGTTTCCCGAGAGCTCCGCCTGCGATCCGTCGGGATTCCAGATCGCGACCTCGACGCGGGCGTCCGACATGTCGATGATCTCGAGCACGCCATCGGCACCGCCGACGAGTGCGAGAACCGCGCGCGCGTCCAGCCGACCTGTCTCTCCAGGCCCCGCGACGACATACGTGTTACCGAGCGCGCGCCAGGTCGAGAACGTCATCAGCCACCTGTCGCACGGGCCGGTCGGCGTCGATCAGCACGATTCCGGGCATCCGTCGCATCCACTTGCGCTGGTACGACGCATAGCGTCGTGTGCGGGCGACGATCCGCTCCCGCGCCACGTCGAGAGGAAGCGTGGCGACCTCGTCGAGCCCGAGCGCTTTGCGGGCCGTCTGCGACACCGGCCGGCGGAGCGCGTCGTGAACCTCGGAGACGACCCCGCGACGGATCATCTCGTTCGTGCGGTCGGCGATCCGGCGCTCGAGCTCCGCAGTGGGCACATCGAGCCCGACGAGGAGAGTCGAACGCCGCATCTGCTCCGACCAGAGCCGCCTGGTCGTCGGCGCGAGCGTCGAGCCGACCTCCGACAGCTCGAGCGCGCGCACGACGCGCTGGCGGTCGTTCGCATGGACGCACGCGGCCGCAGCCGGATCGAGTTCGGCGAGCCGCGCGTGCGCCTCCTCCGGGCTGGCGTCGTAGAGCAGCTCGAGTCGCGCACGTCTTTCGTCGTCGACAGCCGGCGGGATCTCGAGGTCGGCGAGCGCGGCTCGAACGTAGAGACCTGTCCCGCCGGCCACGACGGCGGCGCCGTGGGCGTCCACGAGAGCATCGATCGCCGCGTGTGCGAGCGTTGCATACTCACCGACGGACATCGTCTCCTCGAGCTCCCGGATCGCGACGAGCCTGGTCGCGTCGGCGGGCTGATTGGTCAGGATCGCAAGACCGCGATAGACCTGGAGCGCGTCGGCGGACACGACCTCCGTGCCCAGTCCGTCTGCGACACACTTCGCGACGGCCGACTTGCCGGACGCCGTCGGGCCGAAGATCGCGACGACTTCGTGCTGCAAATGGGTCACGTCCGGTGGGGCACCCCATCCCACCACCCGCTGCGATCGTAACGCGGAATTGCGTACGTGTGTGTCACGAATCGTGTCAAGAGTGTGCAAGTCGCCTACCTCAGGCCGCGACGAGCGACGTAGCCCGACCCCGCAGCGTCGTCGACGTCGAGTCTTCGATCAGCACGTCGACGAGATCTCCCGCAACGACCGCTCCCCCGTCGAAGTTGACCGTCGTGTTCCGCCGCGTGCGTCCCCGCGTGAGCGATGGATCCGTCCTGCTCGGGCCTTCGACGAGGACCTCCTCGACACGACCGACGCGCGCCGCGTTGCGTTCTGCGGCGATCCTCTGGACGCAATCGACGAGCGCCTCGAGTCGGGCGTGCTTGACGGTGTCGGGCACGGCACCGGCCAGCGTCGCCGCCTCCGTCCCTGCGCGGGGCGAGTAGATGAATGTGAATGCGCTGTCGAACCGCACCTCCTCGACGAGGGAGAGCGTCTCCTCGAACTCGGCGTCCGACTCCCCCGGGAAGCCCACGATGAGATCGGTGCCGAGCGCGACGTCGTCCACGGCGTCCCGGAGGATCTCCACAAGCCTCAGGTAGCGCGCACGGTCGTACGTCCGCCGCATCGCCTTGAGAACTCGAGACGAGCCCGACTGCGCGGGGAGGTGGATGTGCTCGCAGACGCTCGGACACTCCGCGATCGCCGTGACCACCCCCGTCCGGAAGTCCTTCGGATGCGGACTCGTGAAGCGTATGCGCTCGATCCCGGTGACCGCGTCGCACGCGCGGAGCAACTCGCCGAACTCTGCGTCGATCTCAGGTGCCAGATCGCGGCCCCAGGAGTTCACGTTCTGTCCCAAGAGGGTGATCTCGCGGACACCCGACTCGGCGAGCCGAGTCACCTCGGAGACGATCTCGTCGGGGTGGCGGCTCTGCTCACGACCGCGCACGGCTGGGACGATGCAGTACGCACACGCCGAGTTGCATCCCATCGACACCTGGACCCAGGCCTGGAAGCGACGCTCGCCATGCATCGGCAGGTCGGCGGCGAAGTGCTCGTGCGTGCCGAAGCGGCCCCTGTCGACCGCGAACCCACCTGCCGCGATCCAGTCGCCGAGATGCGGGATCGAGCCTGGGCCGAAGGCGACGTCCACGAACGGGTAGAGGTCGAAGATGCGCTCCCGCTGTGCCTCCGCGTAGCAGCCGCCGACAGCCACGACGACGTCGGGGCGTTCGCGCTTCATAACGCCTGCGTTACCGAGATATGCCGCGAGCCGTGTGTCCGGCTTCTCGCGGATCGTGCACGTGTTGAAGACGACGACATCGGCCTCCTCGGGAGCGGTCGCCTCGCCCAGCCCGAGCGACTCGAGCATGCCCTTGATCCGCTCCGAGTCATGGGCGTTCATCTGGCACCCGAACGTGGTGACGTGATAGCGCCTCATCGCGGGAGAAGGGTAGCCCGTCGCACCTGTTGAGCCCAGGCCGCGAGCTCGACGCGCCCATCAGCTTCGGCCCAGACGTCGCGTTGCTCTACCACGAGCCCCTCGTCGTCGAAGTGGAGCAGCGACGTTCCGGCCAGCGACTGCGGCATGCCGTCCCTCGCCGTCACGACCGCCCACCAATCGACAGCTGCCCGTGCGCCGTCGACCACGGGCTCGCCAAAACGACACTCGGCGGCCGCCTGATCGGCGAAGGCCCAGGTGACGTACTCGGCTGGCGCCTGGCGGTCGCGAAACGGATGAGAGTAGAAGACCGCGTCATCCGCATACAGCGCGGCGATTGCGTCGACGTCCGCAGTCGGCCAGGCGCGCTCCCAGGCCGAGGCCCACCGGCGTGCAGCAGCTCGCGTGTCTACTTCGCCACCTCGATCGCGCGACTCTCGCGGATGACGATGACCTTGACCTGCCCCGGGTACTCGAGCTGATCCTCGATCTCGCGGGCGATCTCGTGCGAGAGGAGCACAGCTCCGTCGTCGTCGACCTCCGTCGGCTCGACGATCACGCGGATCTCCCGACCCGCCTGCAGTGCGTATGCCTTTGCGACACCCGACTTGGCGGTCGCGATCTCCTCGAGCGACTCGAGCCGGCGGATGTAGTTCTCGAGGCTCTCGCCGCGTGCACCGGGTCGTGATGCCGAGATGGCGTCCGCGGAGATCAGCAGCACCGCCTCCACCGTCTGCGGCTGGACCTCGTGGTGATGCGCCTCGATTGCGTGTACTACTCCTTCGGACTCGCCGCAGCGACGCGCCAGCTGCGCCGCGATGACGGCGTGTGAACCCTCGACCTCGTGGCTCACGGCCTTGCCGATGTCGTGCAAGAGAGCCGCGCGCTTCGTCGTCTTGACTCCGGCCTTGAGCTCGGCGGCCATGATCCCGCTCAGGTGCACGACCTCGAGCGTGTGCTTGAGAACGTTCTGGCCATAGCTCGTCCGATACCGCAGCCGGCCGAGAGCGCGAACGAGCTCCTCGTGGAACTCGCCGCAGTTTGCCTCGAACACCGCCTGCTCGCCTGCCTGGAGCACGTGCTCTTCGAGCTCCGCCTTCGCCTGGTAGTACATCTCCTCGATCCGCGCCGGGTGGATCCGGCCGTCCTCGATCAGCTTGTCGAGCGTCAAGCGCGCGACTTCGCGCCGAATCGGGTCGAAGGACGAGAGCACGACGGCATGCGGGGTGTCGTCGATGATGAAGTCGACGCCGGTGAGATGCTCGAGAGAGCGAATGTTGCGCCCCTCGCGGCCGATGATCCTGCCCTTGAGATCGTCCGAAGCGAGCTCGACGACCGTGACCGTCGCCTCGGCGGTATGGCTCGCGGCAACCCGCTGCAGCGAGTCTGCGATGAGCGCTCGAGCGCGGCGTCGGGCGTCGGAGCGTGCCTCCTCCTCCATCTGCCGCACCTCCCGTGCGAGCTCGTGCCGCACGAGGTCCTTCGAGCGCTCGATGAGCTGCTGGCGCGCCTCGTGCACCGTGAGCCCAGAGATCTTCTCGAGTGAGGCAAGTGCGTCACGCTGGGCGTCGCGCAGCTCCTCCTGGAGCGCCTTGACGTGCACTTCGCGATCGCCCAACCCTTGTTCCTTGCGCTCCAGGTCGCTCAGACGGCCGTCGACCTCGAGCTCTTTCTGCAGGAGCCGCTCCTCGATCTTCGCCGTCTCGACCCTCCTGTCCTGGAGCTCGCGCTCGACCTCACTGCGCAGAGCGACTGCCTGCTCGCGCGCATCGACCTGCGCCTCCCGCCGCACTGCTTCGGCCTCTCGTTCGGCGTCCGCGATCAGCCGCTCGCGCTCGGCCCTCGCGACGTTCACGCGCGAGCGGGACCAGGCGATCAGAGCGACGGACGCCGCGGCTGCCCCGACGATGATTCCGATGAGCGCTGCGCCGGCCGAGAGCATGGAGCCTCCGGTGGAGGATGGTGTTGACCGCGGGCTCACCCGCGGGTGCTCTCACCCGGCTGTCGACCTGCACGGTCGGGCCGGACTGTGCCGGACGCCTACGTCGGAGTGTGCGAACTCCTCTGCCGTCGGGCACGTTCGCACCGACGGGGTTCACGGATCGAGGATACGGGGATGCTCAAGGATTCAGAAAGCGCGTGCGTGCAGGAAGAACGTCGAGTGAGAATCTCGTCATCCTAACGTCTCCCCCACGCCCTGCGCAACGACCGAGCGAACAACGTCCTCCGAGAACCCCTTGCCGGTGAGATACCGCGCCGTCTTCGCGCTCGAACCCCGCCGCGCCACGATGCGTTCCGCGCGCTGGCGCTCGGGCTCGAGCCCGGCGAGCGCGTGCTCGATCTCCTCGTCCGTCACTCCTGCTGTGCTCAGGTCTTGACGGATGGAGGCGTCTCCCGCGCCACGCCCCCCGAGAGCGCAGGCCCGATTGTCTGCGTAGCGCTCGTCGTCGACGACCGCCGTCCGCGCAAGCGCCTCGAGTGCGGCGCGCCGTTCCTCCTCCCCGAAGCCGCGATCCGCGAGGTACTGCTCGAGCTGTGCGCTCGAGCGATCGCGATGGCTGAGCGCCCGCAGAGCCGACTCGAGGGCGGCGTCATATGACATGTCGCCTCGATCAGCTCTCGACCGCGACAGGCTCCTCGATCTCGATCTCGACCTCGATCGCGGTCTCACGGGGAGCCTGGCTCGGAAGGAGCCGTGCGGAGATGATCTGCTCCTCGTCTGCCTCAGCCTGGATCCGCGTGAGGATCTGCTGGACGAGATCGGGGTTTTCGACGAGAAAGTTCGTCGCGTTCTGTCGCCCCTGGCCGAGACGCTCGTCGCCGAAGCTGAAGTAGGACCCGGCTTTCTGGACGACCTTCTTCTCGAGCGCCACGTCGAGCACCGTGCCCTCCCACGGGATCCCGCCGCCGTAGATGATGTCGAACTCGGCCTGCTTGAACGGGGGCGCAACTTTGTTCTTCACGACCTTGACGCGCACCCGGTTGCCGAACGCCTCGGCACCGTCTTTCAGGGTCTCGATGCGTCGAATGTCGAGCCGCACCGACGAGTAGAACTTGAGCGCGCGACCGCCCGGCGTCGTCTCGGGGTTCCCGAACATGACGCCGATCTTCTCGCGGAGCTGGTTCGTGAAGATGCAGATCGTGTCCGTGCGGTTGAGCGTGCCAGCCAGCTTCCGCAACGCTTGGCTCATGAGCCGGGCTTGGAGACCGACATGGGAGTCCCCCATCTCGCCCTCGATCTCGGCTTTCGGGACGAGCGCGGCGACCGAGTCCACCGCGACGATGTCGAGCGCCCCCGAGCGGATGAGAAGCTCGGTGATCTCGAGCGCTTGCTCGCCTGTGTCCGGCTGTGAGACGAGCAGGCCGTCGATGTCGACGCCGATCCGCCGCGCGTAGGCCGGATCCATCGAGTGCTCGACGTCGATGAATGCGGCGATCCCGCCGCGACGCTGGGCCTCGGCGATGACGTGGTAGACGAGCGTGGTCTTGCCCGACGCCTCCGGGCCGAAGATCTCCACGATGCGCCCGCGCGGGAGACCGCCGATGCCGAGCGCCATGTCGAGCGCGAGCGATCCGGTCGACACCGCGCCGATCGAGACCTGCGGGCGATCGCTCATCCGCATCACCGAGCCCTTTCCGAACTGCCGCTCGATCTGGCCCAGTGCGACGTCGAGCGCTTCTTCACGTTTCATCGTCTCATCCTCTCGGTCGGCCGATCACACACGACTCCAGTACCTCGTATCTGGTCCCTGATCGATGCAGGCGTGAAAGCAAAGCAGCGGCTCCGGACGGAGCGAACGGCCCGAGCCCACCGAGGGGCGGGTCGAGCCGCGGACGCTCGCGGAAGCGCGCAACCGTGACGTGCGGGAGCCACGGCCTGCGCTCGCGCTCGTACACGCCGAGTGCCTCCAAACCGCTCTGAATCCGGGCAGCGAGCGACGTCGCAGCGCCTGAGGGATCGGCGAGGACGAGCATGCCGACGGAACGTGTCTCCCGATAGCGAACGGGCTCGAGCACGAACGGGTCGGTCGCGCGAGCCTCGCGGCGCAGGACGTCGACGATGGGTTCGAGCGCCCTGCGCGGCTGAGATCCGAGGAACGCGAGCGTGACGTGGAAGGTATCGACGGCGCGTCCGTGCTCGAGGTTTCGCTCGCCCCAGCGACCGAGCTTCGCCGCGGCGTCGTCGGGGAGCTCGAGCGCGAGAAAGAGCCTGAGCCGGTCATCGCCCGCGACGGTAGCCGCTGCCGTCACGTGGCAGTGTGTCGACTCTCCAACAATCGCCGAACGAGGTGTAGAGCGGCTGCGGTCGCGCGGCCACGGATCATCTCTCGATCGCCGGGCAGCTCCGTGCGGGCGCTCTTCTCGCCGTCCGGTCCGACCGCGTGGGCGAAGACGAGCCCGACGGGTTTCTCCGCAGAGCCTCCCCCCGGCCCGGCAACGCCCGTCACGGCGACGGCGACGTCCGCGTCGAGCGCGGACAACGCGCCTTGGGCCATGGCGCCGGCGACCTCGGCCGAAACCGATCCGTGCTCGGCCACGAGCTCAGCAGGCACGCCGAGCCTCGTTCCTTTGACCGCGTCCGCGTACGCAACGACCGAGCCGACGAAGACGTCGCTCGCGCCTGCAACCGCCGTCAGCCGAGACGCGACCAGCCCACCTGTGCACGACTCGGCGGTGGCGAGCGTGAGCCCGCGCGCTCGGCACAGATCGAGGACGATCGCCGCGATCGAGCGCTCGTCCTCGCCGAACAGGTACGGACGGAGGGTCTCACGGAGCGAGTCGGCCACCTGGGTCCCGCGATCCTGAGCCGACGGCTCGACGAACAGGTCGACGTGGATCTCGAACTCCCGCGCGCAGATGGTCACATCGACGCCCTCGCCCTCACCGCCCGCGGCCGCGAGCGCTTCGGCGACGGCGGACTCGGGTGTCCCGAAGAAGCGCAGGACACGGTGCTCGCGCGCCGGCGCACGGGCGAGCACGCGGCGCACCGGCTCCGTCTCGAGCGCACGTGGCCAGAGCCGTTGGAGCTCTCGCGGCGGGCCTGGCAGGACCACCACGACGGTGTCATCGAGGTCGAGCACCAGTCCGGGCGCGGTTCCCGCGAGGCCGAGCGAGATCGACCCGTCGGGCCGTGTCGCCTGCTTCTGCACGCCGGTCGTGAAGTCGGAGTACGGCCGGCCGAGGCGGTCGGCGATCGTGCGGGAGATCGTGCCGATCTCCGCCTCGAGCCCGGTGTCAAGGACGAGCGAGCGACCGGCGACTCGCGCCACGAGCTCGACCGTGCGGTCGTCGTGCGTTGGGCCGAGGCCGCCCGACACGAGGACGAGGTCGGCCTCGAAGCCCTGCCGGAAGGCGCGTTCGAGATCGTCGACGCCGTCGCCCACGATCTCGATCCGCGCAGGGTCGAGCCCGAGCCGGACGACTTCGGCTGCCAGGAACGGGCCGTTTCGGTCCGCACGCTCGCCGCGTACGAGCTCCGAGCCCGTCGCCACGATCGCCGCGCGGGGGCGGCTCAAGACGTGGCCCGAGTGATCCTTTGAGCGGTGACGACGAAGGTCGTTCCCGCGGGAAGCTCGGCGCGGTTGCCGTTCACGCGAACGACGACGTTGTCGGGCTCGGCGAGGGCGAGCTGGAACGCACGGCCCTGGAAGGACTTCCGCTGGCCCTGCTCGAGGGTGCCGCTGTAGAGGAGCTTCCCGGCCGGGGACGTCGCCCGCACTTCCATCCACGAGCTCCCGTTCGCCGCCCTGACGAGCAACCGCGCCGTGCCGCGCGGCGCGGAGGTCTCGACGCTCGAGCCCGATCCCGCGACCGCCAGCCCCGGCACGTTCTCGTTCTCGGGACCTCCGAACTTCCAGGCGGCGATGACGAGCGCAGTCGCGACGGCGATCGCCACAAGCGCAACCGCTGCGATCCGCGACTCACGCGGGCCACGATCGCGCCTTTGCACCGGCACGCGTCGCGCCCGGAGCGGCGCGTCGTCCTCGCCCACCGTGAAGCGCGAGTTGTACTCGTCGACGAACGGCTGGCCGTCGAGGCCGAGCGATTCGGCGTACGAGCGGAGAAAGCCTCGGACGTACGTCGGTGCCGGAAGGATGTCGAAGCGCTCGTCTTCGAGGGCACGGAGATACTTCGGGCGGATTTTCGTGCGCTCCTCGAGTTCCGGGAAGTCGAGGTCCTGTCGAAGCCGCGCCTCGCGCAAGCTGGAGCCGATGTCGAACATTGCGCGCGGGATGATAGACGGTCGGGGTCAGACCCACGGGTCTGACGCCGACTCCGCCTCTTGGGCGCGTGCTACTCGCGCGAGCCGACGTACTCGAGGAGCCCGTACACGCCGAGCGCGACAACCGCGGACGCGGCCATGCATAGACCGACGACCCCGAGCACGCGCCCGGCGCTCGAGATCCTCCTTCCGTCTCGATCCGCAGCAAGGGAAACGGCCGAACGGCGGCGGGCACCCCGCGCGAGCGCGAGTGCCACGAGGCCCAACCCCGCCCCGAGCGGAATGACAAACCCCGCGTGCAACAGGTCGTAGCGGTCGCTGAAGCGCGTCAGATAGACGGCGATGGGAAGAGTCAGCACCGATCCGATGCCCGCGAGCACCGAGCCCCAGGACGAGCGCGAGCGTCTCTCCACGCTACTGCTTGATGTACGGGCGGCCGACGGCTGCGGGCGGAATGGAACGGCCGATGAGCCCGGCCACGGCGATGAGCGTCAGCACGTAGGGCACTGTCGAGATGAGGTTCTCGGAGATGCCCGCCTCGCGCTGGAGCGGGATCGCGAGCGCGAATCCGAAACCGAACAGAAGCGTCGCGACGAACGCCCAGCCCGGGCGCCACTTGCCGAAGATCACGGCAGCGAGGGCGATGAAGCCTCGGCCACTCGTCATGTTCTCGGCGAAGTTCCCGACGAAGCCGAGCGAGAGGAAAGCGCCGCCCAGCGAGGCGAGGACCCCGGAGGTGATCACAGCGGCATAGCGTACGCCGTAGACGGAGATCCCGACGGTGTCGGCGGCACGCGGATGCTCGCCGCAGGCGCGGATGCGGAGGCCGATCGGCGTCTTGAAGAGAACGACGAACGTGAGGACGACCGTCGCCAGCATTCCCCACACGAGAAGGTTCAGGCTTCCGAATACGCCGTACAGGAAGTCGCCGATCAACGGGACGTCCTCGAGGAAGGCGAGCTCGACGTTCGGCACTCGCGAGATCCCGCGCGGAATACCGGAGGGATAGAGCTTCGTGAAGAGGAAGCCGGTCACGCCGAGCGCGACCAGGTTCACCGCGAATCCACTGACGATCTGATCCGCGCGCAGGTGGATGCAGAAGAAGCCGTGGATGAGCCCCAGGAGGCCTCCGAAGAGCATCGCCATCGCCAGGCCCACGATCCAGCTCCCGCTCCAGAGCGCTCCCCAGACCGCGAAGAACGCGCCCACGAGCATCATCCCTTCGAGACCGATGTTCACGACGCCCGAGCGCTCGGAGAAGATGCCGCCCATCGCGGCGAACGCGAGCGGCGTCGCGAATCGCAGCGTGGCGGCGATGAGCCCTGCGGTGAAGATCCCCTCGAGCGTCACCGCGTCGACACCCTGGATCCAGAGACCGCCGACCACACCGAGTGCGGCTGTGGCGGCCGCCCAGGCGCCGAGCTTGCGCTCGCCGCGCGCGAGCGCGGCGATTGCGAGAGCGCCCGCGACGATGCCGAAGACGAGCGGGACGGCGAGGTTCCGCGCAGTGAACGGCGGGATCGTGACGAGGAAGGCGCCGAGCCCGCATGCGATGCCAGCAACCCCCGCGCTCTGGCCGGTGTCGAGCCGGCGCATCGCATCCCGCGCGGAGGCGGCGTACGCGCTCACGGCGTCGACTCCCGCGCTTGAGGCCGGAAGCGCACGAGCTTCCCGCGCGCACCCCAGATCGTCAGGATGAGGAGCTCGGCCCCGACGAAGAAGATGACGAGCGCCTGGATGATCGTCGCGAGGTTCTTCGCGAGCTCGGGATCGAACACGCTCGGATCGAGCTGGCGAGACGACGTTCCGACCTGGAGCGCTGCGAACAGCATCGCCGCGAGAAAGATGCCGATCGGCTTGTTCCGCCCGAGGAGCGCGACGGCGATCCCGGTGAAGCCGACGGTGCTGGCCGGGAGGTTGCTCACATCGACTGCGAACTTCACCCCGAGGACGTCGACCGCCCCCGCCGTCCCGGCGAATGCGCCGGAGATCGCGAGGGCGAGGAAGTAGCTCCGCCGGACCGGAATGCCGCTGTAGCGCGCGGCCTCGGGATTGAGGCCGACCGCTCGCACCTCGAACCCGAGCGTGGTGCGATTCAGGATGATCCAGTAGACGAGCAGGCCCAGGAACGCGACGAAGATGCCCGCATGCAGCGCCTGGATGTTCCCCCAGAGCACCCAGATGCGCGCGGCTTCCGGAACCACATCGGACCGCGGGAGCGACGGGACAGTGCCCTGCAGCGGCCCTCCGAGCTCGAACAGGTACCGACCTCCGAAGATAGCGATCCAGTTCAACATGATGGTCGTGATGACCTCGTGAGCCCCGACCGTCGCTCGTAGCAGTCCCGCGATCCCGCCCCAGATCGCGCCGCCCACGATTCCCGCAAGGATCCCGATGAGAACGAAGAGCGGCCGTGGGATCCCCTCGAGGTTCGTCCCGACCCAGAGCGCAGCGATGAACCCGACCCAGTACTGCCCCTGACCGCCGATGTTGAAGAGGCCGCAACGGAAGGCAAACGCGACGGCGAGGCCCGTGAGCATCAGCGGCGTCGCGAGGACGAGCGTCTGCTGAAGGTTCCGGGCGGCGCGCGATCGATCGCCGTCGCTGAGCCACGGGAAGACGTAGTTGAAGCCCGTGCCCTCGAAGATCGCGCGGTACGCGGTGAGCGGGTTCCCGCCCGTGATGACGACGACCAGGCCGCCGATCAGAAATGCGAGCAGCGTTGCCGCGACCGGCACGGCCGCACCTCCGAGCCGCTCCGTAATCCCCGAGAAGGACGAGCCGGCTCCCTCGGTCTGCTGAACCGGCGGGGGCGTCGGCTCGGGCCGAGGGTCGTTCGGCTCGGACATCAGGCCGCCTTGTCCGACGTCGCCCCGCCGAGCATCGCGATCCCGAGCTGGTCGGTGGCGACGTCGGGCCCGAACTCGGCGACCACGACGCCCTCGTAGAGCACGAGGATGCGGTCGGACAGCGACACGATCTCCTCGAGCTCGAGCGAGATGAGGAGGATTGCGCGCCCCGAGTCTCGCTCCTCGACGAGGCGGCGATGGACGAACTCGATCGCACCGACGTCCAGGCCCCGCGTTGGTTGTGCAGCGATGAGCACCTTCGGGTCACGGTCGATCTCCCGCGCGAGGATCACCTTCTGCTGATTGCCGCCGGAGAGAGCGCCCGCGGGCGTCTCCGGCACACCTCCGCGCACATCGAACTCCGCGATCAGCCGGCGAGCGTGCTCGACGAGTTTGGATGGCCGAAGCCAGCCGAAGCGCGAGTTCGGCGCCTCGCGGAAGTCGTGGAGGCTTATGTTCTCGGCGATCGAGAAGTCGAGCACGAGGCCCCGGTGCTGGCGGTCCTGCGGGATGTGACCGACTCCGATCTCGAACTGCTCCCTCGCTCCGTGACCCGTCACATCGAGGCCCGCAACCGTCACTGTCCCCTGGGCGACCCGGGTCAGGCCGGTGATGGCATCGATGAGCTCGGACTGCCCATTCCCGTCGACGCCCGCGATCCCCACGATCTCACCCGTCCGCACCTCGAACGAGATGCCGCGCACCTTCTCGATTCCGCGCTCGTCGCGGACGTGGAGGTCGTCGACTTTCAGCAGCGTCTCGCCAGGTGTCGCCGCGCGCTTCTCGACGCGGAGGAGCACCTCGCGGCCGACCATCAGCTGCGCGAGTTGATCCTCCGTCGCCCCGGCTGCGGGAATCGTCTCGACGGCCTTCCCCCGACGAAGCACGGTGATGCGGTCGGCGATCTCGAGCACCTCGTTGAGCTTGTGGGAGATGAAGATGATCGACATCCCCTCGTTCCTCAACGTGTTGAGGATCCCGAACAGCTCCAGAGCCTCCTGCGGCGTGAGGACGGCGGTGGGCTCGTCGAGGATGAGGATGTCCGCGCGGCGGTAGAGCGCCTTCACGATCTCGACCCGCTGCTGCTGTCCGACGGTGTTGTCCTCGATCAGCGCCTGGGGGTCGAGCGCAAACCCGAAGCTCTGCGCGAGATTCTTCGCCTCACGCTCCGCTGCGACATGGTCGAAGAGCACCTTGGCACGCCGCGGCTCCATCGCGAGCACGATGTTCTCGGCGACGCTCATGACCGGAACGAGCATGAAGTGCTGGTGCACCATCCCGATTCCGTGGTCGATGGCGTCCCGCGGGGAGTGGAGGGTCACCGGCTCGCCGCGCACCCTGATCTCGCCTTCGTCGGGCCGGTAGAGCCCGTACAGGACGTTCATCAGCGTCGACTTCCCCGCCCCGTTCTCTCCGAGGAGCGCGTGCACCTCCCCCCTGCGCAGGTCGAAGCTCACTCCGTCGTTCGCGACGACGCCGGGGAAGCGCTTCGTGATTCCCTTTAGCTCGAGGAGAGGGGTCTCTGGCATCGGGAGGTAGTGGACGGGGCGGTCGAAACCGCCCCGTCCCATCGTTCCGTGTCTCGTTCCTTCTACTCGAGACTCGACGGTGGGTCGAGCTCGCCGCTCTTCAGCTGCTCGATCGCCTCGTCCACGGCTTCCTGCACTCCGTCCGGGACGCTGTCCGCGAGCGGGGTCAGCAGCTCCGAGTCGGGGTACTCCTGGATGCCGTAGAACAGGTTCTGGCCGCCCTCGAGCGTGCCGTCGACCAGGTCCGAGATCACCGCGAACACGGAGGACTGGAGCGGCTTCAGGGCGCTCGTGATGACGCAGTCGCCCTGCGCGGACTGGTCGGCGTCGACGCCGATCGCCCACTTGCCACCCTCGCAGGCGCCGTCGATCGCGCCGAGGCCACAGTCACCGGCAACCTGGAACACGATGTCCGAGCCCTGCGAGATCTGGTCGAGCGCGATCTCCTTGCACTTCGCCTGGTCGACGAAGTCCTGGGAGTACGCGTTGAGGGTGTTGACGGTCGAGTCCGTATCCGCGACGCCCTGCTGGAACCCTGCGATCCAGTTGTCGACGGGCGGGATCTTGATGCCGCCGACGGTCGAGACCGTCTTCGACTCGGTCGTCAGCGCGGCGACGATGCCGGCGAGGTAGCCGGCTTCCTCGCTCGGGTACTGCATACCGACGGCGTTCGGCTGCTCGCAGGTTCCGGCGTCCTCGCACCCGTCGCCACCGTAGAAGTGATCGACACCGGCGAACATCGTGTCGG
The DNA here is from genome assembly GCA_035514135.1 of Gaiellaceae bacterium. Lineage (GTDB taxonomy): Bacteria > Actinomycetota > Thermoleophilia > Gaiellales > Gaiellaceae > GMQP-bins7. The sequence continues at coordinate 67,295 of DATKBJ010000046.1, forward strand.
GGTACTCCTGCGCGACCTGGATCGTCTGCGCCACGAGCAGGAAGCCGACGCCGATCACGAGATCGTGGCCGTCCTCCGCGGCGGCGGTGAGGTTCGCGAGGTAGTCGTCCTCGACCGCCGAGACGTAGACCCGCGTGTCGACGCCGAGCTCGTCGCCCGCCTGCTCGAGGCCAGCGATCGAGAACTCGTTGAAGCCGCGGTCGTTCGGCCCGGCCGTGTCGGTCACGAGCCCGACGCTGAACTCGCTTCCACCGGTGTCGTCGTCACCGCCGCAGCCTACGACTCCCATCCCGACGACGGCAACGGCCGCCAACGCGGTCAATCGTACGACCCATTTCTTTCCTGTCACGCTATCCTCCTCTGCCCGGTTGTACACGCCCCGATACGACGAGGGCAGCTGATACTAACCCGGTTTCGGCATCGTGCCGCAAGGAAGAGTCGTGTCGCGCGGCCGCTGCGGGTCGCCGCTTACCGTGCGATTGCGCGGTCGAGCTCACTCTCGGAAACGAGGACTCGGCGTGGCTTGGAGCCCTCGTAGCCGGAGATGATTCCGCGACGCTCGAGCATGTCGATGAGTCGACCCGCGCGCGTGTAGCCGACGCGTAGGCGGCGTTGCAGGAGCGAGACGGAGGCGGTCTGTGTCTGGACGACGATCTCGATCGCCTTGTCCAGCAGTGGATCCTCGTCGGGGTCGAAGTCGCCGTCCTCGTTCGACTCCTCGTAGGCAGCTTCGGGCGTTTCGAGGAGCGACTCGTCGAGATCCTGCCCACGCTGCGAGCGGCACTGCTCGACGACGAGGGCGACCTCCTCCTCACTCACGTACGCGCCCTGCAGACGCTGCAGGCGCGAGGTTCCGAGGGGCTTGAAGAGCATGTCGCCCTGCCCGAGCAGGCTCTCTGCGCCGGCACCGTCGAGGATCACGCGCGAGTCGGTCTGGCTCGAGACGGCGAACGCGATCCGCGAGGGGACGTTGGCCTTGATCATCCCCGTGATGACGTCCACCGAGGGCCGTTGGGTCGCGAGCACGAGGTGGATGCCGACGGCCCGCGACTTCTGCGCGAGGCGGATCACGCAGTCCTCGACCGCCTGCGGCGAGACCATCATGAGATCGGCGAGCTCGTCGATGACGACGAGGAGGTACGGGAGCGGCGCCTCTCCTCGCGCCCGGAAGGCGCGATTGGCTTCGGGCAGGCTGCGTGCGCGGACGAACGAGAGCCGCTCGTACCGCCGCTCCATCTCGGCGACGACGTTCATGAGGACGACCGCGGCTTCCTTCGGGCTGGAGACGACGGGCGTGAGGAGGTGCGGGATCGACTCGTAGTAGCCGAGCTCGATCCGCTTCGGGTCGATGAGGATCATCCGCACCTCGTCCGGGGTCGACCGAAGCAGCGTCGACGTCAAGATCGTGTTGATGCAACCCGACTTGCCCGATCCCGTGGTGCCGGCGATGAGGAGGTGCGGCATGCGCGCGAGATCGGTCCAGATCGCATTGCCGGAGATGTCCTTGCCGAGCCAGACGGAGAGCGGGCTCGCGCTCGCCGGGAGGTCGCCGAAGATGTCCCCGAGCGTGACGAGCTTCGGTGAGAGATTCGGAACCTCGACGCCGACGGCCTGCTTGCCGGGGATCGGCGCGAGGATCCTGATCTCGGTCGTGGCCAGCGCGTACGAGAGGTCGTCCTTGAGCCCCGCGACCTTCGAGACCTTCGTCCCCGGCGCGAGCTGGAGCTCGTAGCGTGTGACGCGCGGGCCGGAGATCTGGCCCAGGACGGTCGCCTCGACGCCGAACTCGGAGAGCGTCCGGACGAGCAGGTCGGCGGTCCTTGCGCTCGTGCCGCTCTTCGCGGTGGCGGCGGCAGGTGAGGCGCGCAACAGCGAACGATCGGGGAGCCGGTACTCCGTGTGCTCGGACGACGTCTCGAACACGGACTCGAGGCTCTCGAGGTCGGGCTCGGGCTCGTTCGGAACGAGCTGTGCGGCCTCCTCGGAGCGCGCTGATACTCCGACGACGTCCGGGTACGCCTCGGCGCCGTCGAGCAGGCGGTGCTGAGTCGATGCGACCGGAGCGCGATCGCGCGCCGCGAGATGCGCATCCTCGGCTGTCTGCGACTCGCCCGACGGCCACTCGAACGCGCGCTTCGCACCCGATCCGGCCTGCAGAACGACGTGACCGGTGCGACGAAGGATCGCCCCGGTCGACGCACCCGTCACGAGGAGGAGCCCGGCGAGCAAAAGTGCACCGCCGATGATCGCCGCCCCCGTCGTCCCGACGAGCGCGGCGAGGGCGCCGCCGATCGCCAGCCCGATCCAGCCGCCCGAGTCCTTGCCCAGCAGGGTCATGAGTCCGAGAAAGCTCACGCCCACACCCAGGCGAAACGGGCGCACCTCGAGGAGGTCGCTTCGCGCGAGCAGGAGGCCTCCGAGACCGACGAGCGCGACGGGCAACACGTAGGCGGCGTTGCCGACGATGTCGGTGAGCACGCCGGCGAGCCACGAGCCGACGGCACCGCCGTCGAGACCGACGTAGAGGATCGCAGCGAGGACGAGGCCCAGCGCGAGCAAGCCGAGGCCGAGGAGCTCGTTCTCGTGCTGCGAGCGCTGCCGTCTGGTTCGCTTCTTCACGCGCGAGGGGACGCGTGGCCGAAGCGGCCGCTTCTTCCTCTTCGCCGCCATGCTCGGGCGATTCGACGCGCTCCTGCGCGCTCCTGCGCGCAGCCGTACCTAGCCGAGTCGCGCGACGCGCTCGACGAGCAGATCGAAGAAGCCCGCGGCGTCGATCCCGACGCCGACGTGCGTGTTCGCCCGACGATCGGTGCGTCGCCAGAGGTCGACCACGGTTCGTCCGCGGCACAGCTCCGAGTCGACCTCGACATCGACATTCCGGTGTCGCATCTCGACGAGCTCGGGACGGATCAGCGTTGCGACGGCGACGGCGTCGTGGATCGGAGCTCCGTCCCAGCCATACGTCTCGCGGTGGTAGCGGGTGAAGAAGACGTTGAGATCTGCGACGAACGAGCCGACGCGGCCCCCCGCGCGCAGCCGCTCCTCCACGGCCGCTCCCAGCAACGCCTGATGGGTGACGTCGAGGCCGATCATCGTCACGTCGAGTCCGCTCCCGAACACCGCTGCGGCGGCCTCCGGATCGCACCAGACGTTGAACTCCGCCGCAGGGGTGAAGTTCCCTTCCGCGATGGCGCCTCCCATGAGCACGATGCGCGCGACTCCCTCGCCCCCGTGCGCTGCGAGGTAGCGCGCGACGTTCGTGAGAGGCCCCGTTGCGACCATCGTCACCGGCTCCGCTGCGTTCCGGACCCGCTCGGCCGCGAACGCGACGGCGTCGTCGGCGACGACCGAGGACGCCGGGGCGGGCAGCCCCGTCCCGTCGAGACCGCTCTCGCCGTGCACGTGCGCTGCAACGACGAGGTCGCGCTCGAGCGGTCGAACGGCGCCTGACGCCACGGGGACGTCCGTTCGACCGACGAGCTCGAGCACTCGCAGTGCGTTTGCCGTCGTCTTGTCGAGCGTCTGATTCCCGTACGTCGTCGTCACGCCGAGCAGATCGAGCTCCGGGCTCGCGAGTGCGAGCAGGAGCGCGATGGCGTCGTCGTGACCGGGGTCGCAGTCGAGGATGATCGGGATCGGCACGCGGGCGGGAGTATCGTCTCGCGGCATGGCCGGCGTTCGGGAGAACGTGCTCTTCTTCGCGCTCTCGCTTCCGGAGACGGCGGAGGACCGACCATGGGAAGAAGACGTCGTCGTGAAGGTCCGCGGGAAGATCTTCGTGTTCGCAGGACAGGCGGGGTCGAAGCGAATGTCGGTGAAGCTCGCCGAGTCGCACGCACATGCCCTCGCAATCGACGGCGCCGAGCCGACGGGCTACGGCCTCGGCAAGGCGGGCTGGGTCACGGTTCCGTTCCGTGCACCCGGCGTGTCGATCGCCGTGCTGCGCGACTGGGTCGAGGAGAGCTACCGCATCGTCGCGCCGAAGCGGCTCGTCGTCGAGCTGGACGGCACGCGGCGCTCGTAACCGATCGTCCAGAGGCAACGCTTGTAACCGATCGTTACAACGCGAGAATGGCGTCGATCTCCGACACCGTCGGAAGCGACGGTTGAGCGCCGTGACGTGACGCCGCCAGCGCGCCGGCGGCGCACGCGCGGACGAGTGCCTCGTCGTACTCGCGTCCTTCCAGCAGCGACATCAGCAAGCACGCGGTGAACGCGTCTCCGGCAGCGGTGCCATCGACCGCATCGACCTCGGGCGGCTCGGCGCGTGCGACCTCCTCCCCGTCCTCCAGGAGCATCGCTCCCTCCGGCCCGAGCGTCACGGCCAGGAGTCCGTCGCGTCGTGTCAGCACCTCGAGCTCGTAGCGATTCACGACCGTCAGATCGGGATCGACGGAGACGGGCCGCGCCGGGGCTGCGTTCAGACAGAAGACTCCGTCACAGGCTCCCCATGCGCTCTCGACCGCGGCGTCGGGAACTTCCAGCTGGCAGAGAACGGCATCGTGCGGCGGCAGTGCGACATCCGCGAGGTCGGCGTTCGCGCCGGGCGCAACGACGATCTGGGTTTCTCCGGCCGCGTCGACGAAGATCGAAGCGATCCCCGTGGGCTGCTCGGACTCGCGCAGATCGAGGCGTACACCGGCCTCCCGGAGCCCGGCGAGTGCCTCCTCGGCGAACGCGTCGCGTCCGATCGCCCCGACCATCGTGACCTCGGCCCCGAGTCGAGCGCATGCGACCGCCTGATTCGCACCTTTGCCGCCCGGGTAGCGCGAAAACGTGGCAGTGGTGACGGTCTCACCCGGCCGTGGAAGCCGCTCGCAGCGTGTGACCAGATCGAGGTTGATCGAGCCGACGACCGCGATCCGCGGCGTCAAGCCGCGAGAGCTCGAAGGTCGTCCACCGTCGATCCGAGCAGCGTGTCCCGGAGATCGAACAACCCGGCCCACAGCGACGAGCGGTCGGGAGCCGCATCCATGCTCGCCGCGGTTGCGAGACCCTCGAGCGCTCGCACGAGCACCGCGAGCTCGAGGTACACGGCCGCGACGCGATTCGGACAGGCGCAGACGCCGGCGCGGTCGAGCACGGGTCGCCACTCGACGAGCTCACCGGCACCCGGGCCCGCGTACCACGAACGGCCCTCCGCACGCTCCGGCTCGAGCTCGAGGAGGTACTGCGACAGCGGTCGCTCGAGCCCGGCGATCGCCGTCTCGACCCGGTCGGCAGCGTGTCGCAGCGCTGCCTGCCTTCCGCCGGGAGTCGCCGGCATCGCGTCTCCGCGCCCCCACCGCTCGAGGAGCCGGCAGAACGCAAGCGACGCGGCCTCGCACGCGCGCAGCTGGGAGACGAGGCGACGTGCCGAGAGCTCGCTCGCAGCGTTCCCTTCGATCACGGTTTGCCACCCCGCCATCAGACCTCGATCACGACCGGGAGCACCATCGGCCGCCGCCGCGTGCGGTCGTAGACGATCTGCGCGACCGCGTCGTGGATGTGCTCTTGCAGGAGCTTGATCTCCGTAACCTTCCCGTTCGCGAGCTCCCGAACGACGCGGTCGGCCTCGGCGCGGAGCTCGTCGAGGAGCTCCTCGGGCTCGGCGAAGCCCCGAGCGATGAGCTCCGGCGGTGCGATCTCGCCTCCATCGGAGGACGCGAGCGTCGTCACGACGATGAGCACGCCGTCGTCCGCGAGCCGGCGCCGGTCCCGCAGCGCGACGTCCTGGACGTCACCGACGCGCAATCCGTCGACGAACGTCACACCCGCGTCGACCTTGCCGACGAGCCGTGCCCCTCCGCGCGCGAGCTCGACCACGGAGCCGTTCTCGGCGATGAGGATCCGGTCCTCGGGAACGCCTGCCTCAAGTGCGAGCTTCGCGTGCGCGGCGAGCATCCGATACTCGCCGTGGATCGGCATGACGTGGCGCGGCCGCAGGAGCGAGAGCATCGTCCGCAGCTCCTCCTGGTTCGCATGACCGGAAACGTGGACGTTGGCGATCTCCTCGTGCAGCACCTCGGCGCCCGCGCGAGCGAGTTGGTTGATCGAATCGTGAACGCGGAGCTCGTTCCCGGGCACTGGCTTGGCCGAGATGACCACGGTGTCCCCCGGGTCCACGGACACCGACTTGTGGTCGCCGTAGGCGATCCGTGTCAGGGCCGACATCGGTTCGCCCTGGCTCCCGGTGCACAGCACGAGCACACGATCCGGTGGGAGCTGCCTTGCCTCATCCGGATTGACGATCGCATCCTCGGGGAAGGAGACGTAGCCGAGATTGCGCGCGATGTTCAGGTTCTTCCGCATCGAACGGCCGACGACGACGACCTTCCGGCCGCACTCGACGGCCGCGTCCGCGGCCTGTTGCATCCGGTGGATGTTCGACGCGAACGAGGCGACGAGGATCTTCCCCTCCCGTAACGGGAAGATCGTTCGGAAGGCCTCCCCCACGAGCCGCTCCGAGCCGGTGCTGCCCGGGCGCTCGGCGTTCGTCGAGTCGCCGAGCATGAGATCGACGCCTCGATTGCCGATCTCGGCGAGCTTTCCGACGTCCGTCTTGAGCCCGTCCACAGGCGTGTGGTCGAGCTTCCAGTCTCCGGTATGTACGACTCGACCTGCGGGCGTCTCGATGACGAGCGCGGTCGCGTCGGGAATCGAGTGGGCCACGCGCACCATCTCCACGCGGAACGGGCCGAGTTCGAGCGGCTCGTCGCCAGGCGATGCGGAGACCAGCTCGGCCTTCTGCCCGAGCCCGTGCTCGTCGAGCTTCGACTTCACGAGCGCGAGCGTCAGCGGCGTGGCGATCACGGACTCCACGTCCACTTCGCGCAGCAGGTACGGAAGCCCGCCGACGTGATCCTCGTGTCCGTGCGTGAGAATCACGGCACGCACGTGCCGGCCCTCGAGGTAGCCGATGTCCGGCAGGAGAAGGTCGACGCCGAGATGTTCGTCGCGCGGGAACGCGAGCCCCGCGTCGACGATGATGATGTTGTCCCCCATCTCGTACACGGTCATGTTCTTGCCGACCTCGCCGAGACCGCCGAGCGGGATGATCCGGATTGCGTCGCTCACGAGAATGAGTCTACGGGCGTGTGAGGAAGAGGCCGGCTACGCGGCGACGGGCTGGAGCAAGCCGAGCCGCTCGAGGCAGGCGCGAACCGCGTCGCGCTCCTCGTCCGTCGCCTCGACGAGCGGCAGCCGTACGCCGCCGACCTCGTGCCCGAGGAGATTCAGGGCGCACTTGATCGCGATCGGGTTCCCGACGACGCGCAGGAGATCGATCGACGGCGCGAGCTCGCCGTCGAGAGAGCGTGCACCCTCGACGTCGCCGTCGCCGTACCGCCGCACCATCTCCTTCACCTGCGGGCCGACGACGTGCGTGTGCACGCACACGCCGCCGATCCCGCCGAGCTCGAGGAACGGGAAGACGAGGTCGTCATCGCCGGCATAGAGATCGAGGCCGAGCTCGACGATGGCGCGGGCCTGCGTGAGGTCCGGATTCGCCTGTTTCACGGCGCACACCGTCGGGATCTCCGCGAGCTGGGCGATCGCGTCGGTCTCGAGGTTGAGAACGACGCGCCCGGGGATGTTGTAGGCGACGATCGGCCTGTCCGAGACCGCGGCGATCTCCTCGAAGTGGCGGACGATTCCCCGCACTGGCGGCTTGTTGTAGTAGGGCGTGACGACGAGGAATCCGTGAACGCCGAGCTCGTGGGCGCGTCTCGTGAGCTGCACGGAGTGCTCGGTCGCGTTCGTGCCCGTTCCGGCCACGACCGTGGCCCGGTCGCCGACCTCGTCGAGCGCTGCCTCGTAGAGCGCGAACCGCTCGTCGTCGGAGAGCGTCGGAGCTTCACCCGTCGTCCCGGTGACGACCAGGCCGTCGGAGCCGTTCGCGACGAGGTGCGAGGCGAGCGCGCGAAACGACTGGACGTCGACCGAGCCGTCTGCCTTGAAGGGCGTGCAGATCGCGGTCAAGATCGCTCCGAGCACGTCTCCAGTCTACGAGACC
>DATKBJ010000047.1:0-3941 GCA_035514135.1 Gaiellaceae bacterium
ATCGCGCGCCAGCCGCCGAGCGCGACGAGCACACCGCCGAGTGGCGGTCCGGCCGCAGCGGCGAGCGCGATCGCCGACCCGAGCGTGCCGAAAGCCGCGCCCCGACGTTCAACCGGCAGGAGCTCGCGTACGAGGGCGATCGCGTTCGGGAACGCCAGCGCGCCGGCTACCGCCTGCTGCAGACGGAAGGCGATCAGCACGAGCAGGTTCGGCGCGAGCGCGGCTCCGAGCGAGGCCGCGAACCAACCGAGCCCACCGAGGATCAGCGGCCGGCGCCCGAAACGGTCACCGAGCTTGCCGGCGAGCGGCTGGAGCGAAGCCATCACGATCAGGTAGCCGCTGACGAGCCACGTGGCGGAACCTGCGTCCCCGAAGTCGCGCGCGATGTCCGGAATCGCAACCGCGATCATCGTCGAGTTGAGCGGCAAGAGCATGGCTGCAAGCGCAGCGGTGAGAACCACAGCCCGCTCGCTCCCGAGCGAACGGGTGCTCTCACTCACGTACGACTGGTGGCGCGGGGGAAGGCCGTGACCGGGCGCCGCTGGAGCAGGTAGAGCGAGCCCGTCTCGAAGGCCCACTCGATGTCGTGCGGGCCCGGGCCGAAGACCTCCTCACAACGAGATGCGAGCCCGACTAGAGCCCGGAGCTCTGTGTCGGGCAGGCAGAGCGTCTCGACGAGCTCGGGCTCGACCGGCTCGCGGCGGGTGTCGCCGTCGGTCTGCAGCCGCACCGCCTCGTGCTTCGAGCCCGGTCTTCGTGCGAGCACCTCGCCACTCCGCGCGACCCGGTAGAGATCCGGGACCACCAGCCCCTGGACGACCGCCTCACCCAGGCCCCAGCTCGCCTCGATCACCAGCTCGTCTGCGCCGGTGACAGGATCGCAGGTGAAGAGCACGCCGGCGACATCGGCGGCGACGAGTCTCTGGACGACGACACCCATGCGCACCGGTCCTTCGACGCCGACGCGCTGGCGGTAGGCGAGCGCCGACTGCGACGACGCCGAGCTCCAGACTGCCCCCACCGCCTGGATGACGGCCGTCACTCCCTGGACATTCAGAAACGTCGCGTGCTGCCCGGCGAAGCTGGCCGCAACCGAGTCCTCTCCAATGGCCGAGGAGCGCACCGCGAGCGGGCCGGTCAGCCGGGCGCAGAGCTCCCGGAGGAGCGCCCGCGCCGCTTGGTCACCTCGAGCGACCGCCTCGACGAGCTCCTCAGCCAGCGCGATACCGTCGGGCACGGGCAGCCCGGCGCGAATCGCCGCGCCGAGCTGCACAGCCTTGCCGCCGAAGACGCGCCCGTCGCGCGCATCCGCGAGCGGCACCGTGGTCATGACGCCTGCACGAAAACCTCGCCTGCTGTCCCGTCCACGCGCACCCGCGTGCCGTCGGCGATGAGGGTGGTCGCGTCCCGGCACCCGACGACGCCGGGGATCCCGTACTCGCGGCTGACGATGGCGGCGTGCGAGAGCAGCCCGCCGGAGTCGGTGACGATCGCGCCGAGCAGCGGGAGCACGATGTTGAACGACTCCGTGGTCGTCGCCGTGACGAGGACGTCTCCGCGCTGCAGGCGGTCGAACTCGGAAGGCCCGCCGACCAGCCGGGCGGTTCCCGTGTAGACGCCTGGGCTCGCACCGATCCCGCGCACCACCGTCGCCTCGCTCTCGCTCTCCGAGCTCGCGAAGAGCGCGTCGATCGCCGAGCCGATCGCGCGCATCGCCCGGGCCGCGGCCGGCGGCAGTCCGTCGAGGGGCGGAGGAGGCGCAGGAGCCGCCCCGAGGAACGGGGGCGCGTCGCTCGCGCGGTACGTCACGCGGTAGCGGGCCCGCTCGGCCAGCTCGTCGGCCGACGGGCCGTCCACGCCGCGGATGATCGAGCGCATCTCCTCATAGCCCGCCTCGACGAGGTGGGCCGGCTCGTGGAGCCGCCCTTCCGCGGCAAGCCGGGCTCCCGCGGTGAGGATCACCCTGCGCGTGATCCCGCCCGCCCAGACCTCGCTGTAGAGGCCGCGTTCGTCGCGCAGTCTCGACGTCAGGCGCGCCTCGGCGAGCAGCTCGTCGAAGGCCTCCTGCATCGACGCCGGGACGAGAGCGCGAATCCTCGCGACCTCCTCCTCGGACGCGTCGCTCGCTGCCGGCGCCCCGGCGTCGACGGCGAGGCGGATACCCTCGACGAGCACCTTGGGAACCTCGAGCGCGTACGGGTCGCCGGTGTCGAGGCTGTCGAGCAACCGGTAGCCGACCGTGTCGAGATAGGCGACGGCCGCAGCGCCGACCTCGCCCGGCTCACGGCGCAGACGCTCTAGGACGTCGGCAGGCTCGGCGTCGGCCGCGAGAAGCGCCTGGGCCCTCGGGCTCTCGCGTATCGTGGCGGTAAGCCGGTCGAGTTGCGGGAACGACCCCGCCGACTCCGGGGCGGAGCCGCGCGTGAGGGCGAGGAACTCTCCGAGCGGACGCCCGGTCCACTCGGCGACGTGTGCGATGAAGTCGCCGACCGGGACGAGCGCTGCTGCGTTGAACCAGTGGTGCTGGTAAATCATGCGCTGCTGGTGCTCACGGCAACGGTCGAGGTGCTCGAGGAGCTCGTCGCGGCCGAGCGCCGACGGGTCCACCGCCTGGAGGGCCAGGTGCGCTCGGATCGAGGCCGGTTTGGCCTCGCGCTCCCAGCGCTCCATGTCCTCGCGCCAGAGCTTGCGCTCGAAAGCCTCCTGCGCCGCCTGGAAGCGCACAGGCACCTCCGCCTCGGGCGCCGGAGGCACGGCGAAGTACGCGAAGCCGTTGACGAGCCGCCAGTCGAGCGTGTCGAGCAGCAGCCCGTAGCGCCGGGCGCTCTCGCGGAATCCGGCGGCCAGGTTCGGCGGGTGGATTTCAGACTGGAAACGCGACCAGGGCCTGGGAACGTGGACGTTGTCGAGAATCCACGAGCCGGGCCCAGGGGGGTCGAACGTCACCTGGTCGAATGTTGCAGCGGTGCTCATCGCGTCCTCCTCGTGCTGGTTGACTCGGGCGCAGATGCTACGAGGGCGCGGCGTTTCTCACATCGGCACGATTGCCCAATCCATTGCCTAACTGCGGAAGGTCAGCATCGGCAACTCAGCCGAGGCCGTGCTCGAGTGCATACCGCGTCGCCGCCGCACGCGTCCGCACGTCGAGCTTGCGGTCGATCGACCGCAGGTGGGCGTGCACCGTCCGCCGGCTGATGACCAGCGCGTGTGCGACTTCGGCGTCGGTCATCCCCCTCGCGACGAGCCGAAGGATCTCTACCTCACGCCCAGTCAACCCGGCGCCACCTTGCTCTGGCCCCGGCTCCTCCGGTGCCGCCTCGCGCACGACTGCCAGCGCTTCCTCAGGGGTCATCCTCCGGCCTCTCGACCATGCTGCCGCGAAGCGCTCCGCGTCCACGAGCGAACGCGTCGCAGCGACCGTGCTCTCGTAGTCGTCCGCGAGCGAAGGCGAGATGGGCGCTCCGATCGCGTCGCGCAGGGCCTCCGCCGCGCCGAGGAGCAGGGCCGCTTCCTCGGGACGTCCCTCGAGGTGATGCAGGGCGGCGAGGGCGGGAAGACAGTAGACGCCGAGGAACCAACGGTCGCCGTGCTCGCTCACGATCGTGGCGGCCTCCTCGAGGCGACCCCCTGCGACACGGAGGTCGCCCTTCCGCATCGCGGCGAGCCCAAGACCGTGGAGCGCCCTACTCGTGTGATGCCTGTTCCCGACTGCCTTGGCCGCGTCGAGCGACTCTTCGAGGACGCGCTCGCCTTCATCGACCGAGCCCTGGCCGAGGAGGGCGAAGCCCAGCGCGCCCAGCGAGTACGCAACGCCGGCCGCGTCCCCGAGTTCCCGGAAGAGCTCGAGCGATTCCTCGCTCGCGGCCCGCGCGGCCTCGAAGTCCCCCTCCTGGATCGCGGTCGTGCTCAGCCGCCCGAGTACCTCCCCGAGCTGCGAGCGC
>DATKBJ010000048.1:0-37859 GCA_035514135.1 Gaiellaceae bacterium
GAGCGGTAAGACTTGGCGCATGTAGCCAGTAAGGAAGCTGTAAAGCATCGTTTCGACGAGTCGCGTGTCGGGGATCCTGGTTTAAGCGAACCTCGGGGGAGGGGCGAGCCCAGTCTCGGTCTGGCCGGCGGCTGGGGATTGACGAACGCCTCTCTCCTGAGGACAGTTCGGTCGGGAGGAAAGGGATGAATTCGGGAGGATTCGCTTACGAAGAAACGCTGCCCGCGTACGCGGAGGGACTGCCTGCGTACGGCGAAGCGCTGCCCGTCGACGCCGCCGAAGACGGCCCAGAGAGCTTGGATCGCGGAAAGGACTGGCCGCTGGCGTTCGGGATCTTCGCGCCTGTAGTCGCCGCCTACGCCGCAGTCGCATACGGCCTGTATCTGGCCGTCCACGCGATCCTCTGACGTCTGTCACGCCACACTCTCCGCTTGAGATATCGCCTCGATGGGTTCGCCGTTCCGGAGTTCCATCGTCCACCTGTCAGCATCTCACGCCTGTGGCTCTCTCTAGCGCCCGCCCCGCGGTAGGCGCCGGCTAGCTGCGTGGCAGACCATCGTCCGCGTCCTCGAGCACGCTGCGGGGAGTGTCGATACGGGTTCGTCAGCTGTTCGCGGTCGCGACTTGCATTATCGCTCTCCTCGTGGGTGCGATCGTCGGCTCCGAGGTTGCACTGTGGACGTGCGCCGACTCGCGTGACCGATTCGACTGCCTGGGCCGGGGCGTCGCCGGAGCCGGAGTCGGGCTCGTGCTCGGCGCTGTAGTGGGGATCGCGCTCGCGCGGGCAATCGTGCGCGACGGCCAGAGCGGCGAACAGCGCGCTTAGGCGCGAAGGCGCGCCTGGTGTCTGCTTGGCTTCGGAGCGCATGCCGGAGAACGCGCCATTGACCGACGAGGAGATTCGCGCTGTCACCGTCGGAGACCTGCCTCAGCACAACGCCACGATCCAACTCGACGAGTACGACCCCGAGTGGCCGCGGCTCTTCGAGCGCGAGGCGGAGCGGATTCGCGACGCGCTCGGCGCGAAGGCCCTACTGATCGAGCACGTAGGCTCGACGTCCGTCCCCGGGCTCGCGGCCAAGCCGATCATCGACATCGATCTCGTGGTCGCGGACTCGAGCGACGAGGCCGCGTACGTCCCCGAGCTCGGGGCAGCGGCCTACGTCCTGCGCATCCGCGAACCCGACTGGTTCGAGCACCGGCTCTTCAAGGGTCCCGACACCGACGCAAACGTCCACACCTTCTCGGGCGACTGCGAGGAGGTCGACCGAATGCTCGCCCTTCGCGACTGGCTCCGCACACACGACGACGACCGAGAGCTCTACCTCAGCGCGAAGCGCGAGCTCGCAGCGCGCGAGTGGAAGTACGTCCAGAACTACGCGGACGCAAAGTCGGCCGTTGTCCAGGAGATTCTCGCCCGGGCACTCGCGGGGTAGCGGCAACATCCGCCGCCACGCTGGGAACCCCTCGGGCGTGAGCGAGCGTCCCGCTTCGACTGTCGACCGCGGCGACCTGAAGAGCACCACGTACGAGTTCTTCATGCTCGCGATTGCGCGAGGGCGCGATCATCGCGACAGCTCGTGGACGGATCGCCAGCCTGATCATGCTGACCTTCGGCGTCGCTCTCTTCACGACGTTCTCCGGCTTCCTCGCGACGAAGTTTCTGTCACCCCGGAAGCCGAAGCCCGCGAGACGACGCCCGAGCTCTCAGAGATCCGCGCGCTCCTCGATCGCCAGGAGGAAACGATGGCGCTTCTTTGCGCGAAGCTCGAGCGGCTCGAGGCGATGCGCTAGACAGCGGATGCGGCGCGCTCGTCGGCGTAGGCCTCGTGCCCCAGCTCGGCGAGCCAGCGTCGCATCCAGTCGTGCACCGTGCCCGGGCCCAGGAGCAAATGGCCGGGCAGCGCGAAACCGGCGGGAACGAGGACGAACGGGTACTGCTGGGGCCCGCCCATCCCACCGTGCGAGCCGACGAGCTCCTCGAACGCGGCGACCTCCTCGAGCTCGGGCCAGTAGGTCGAGTTCACCATGATGTCCGCGACGTGCGAAAAACCGTCCGTGCGCTTTGCCTTGCACGCCGCGTTCTCGCCGAACGGCGCGAGCGGGTCGTCGCCCTCGACCCTTTCCTTGTCGAGGTAGTGGATGCCCGACCTGCCGATCGCGACCGCACCGCGCTGTGACGAGCGCACAACCATGAACGCCACTCCGGGATGCTCGCGCAGCGTCGGGATGACGGCCGGGTAGTGCTCCTCGAGCTCCTCGAGCGTCACGCGGTGCGGAATGCGCGGGAACGAGATGAGCCCGAGATTGCCGGAGGCGAGCGTGATCACCTCAGGGAGCTGTTTCCCGTCCGCCCCGACCGCGGCGATGTCCTCGCCCGCGCCCGTCATCGCGTCCTCGTCCGTGCTCTTGGCGAACGGCTTCGCGATGACCCCAACGGCGCCGCCGCCCTGCGCAGCAGCCGTCATCGTCACGTTCAGGTGCATCATCCCCTCGTCGCCCATTTCGGCGCTGACGACGTCGGCCTCGGCCGTATGCGCGACGATCTCCTCGAGCGTCGTCCCGTAGCGCTGGAAGAACGTCGGGCCCTGGCTCTGGCCGTGGTCGGAGAGGACGACGATGTGGAACGGACGCGGGGCGTCGTTCGTCGCGCGGGCGATCCTGTCGAAGGTCTGATCGAGGTTACGGAGCACAGCGAGCGCGTCGGGGCGTTCGATCCCCGAGTGATGCGCGACCTCGTCGTACCCGGAGAACGTCGCGTAGACGACAGGCCGGCCGGCGTAGATGTCGCCGATCACCGCCGACATCGCCAGATCCCGCTGGACGACGACCATGAACGCGCGCAGGAGGGAGTAGACGAACCCGCGGTGGCCGCGCGGCCAGACGTCGAGCCGGCGCTGCTCGGCCGCGTTCCACCACTCCTTGATCATGTCGGCGATCATCAGGACGATCGTCCGGACGATCGCGAACGGGTTCGTGAAGTACGCGAAATACCCCTGGCCGCGTCGCTCGTGGTGGCGCTCGGACTGCCTCAGCGTCGCGATCGTGAGCGAGGAGTGCACGGCATCGCCCGAGTACATGTTCGAGCGGCTCGCGCCGTCCGCATACAGAAGCCCCTTCCCGGTCGAAAGGCCCGCCTCGATTGCGAGAACGTCCTTCGGCGTCGACGACGCGACTGCCCTCCCCTGCTCCTTGTCCCACCAGCGAAACGCCGGGATGCTCTCGTTCGAGCCGAGAAGGAGGCCGGTCTGCGCCGCTCCCGTCTGCGACGACCAGTCCGTCTCCCAGCGCACGAGGTGGTGCGAGCCCTCCTGCACCCAGCGCGCGAGGTTCGGCGCGTTGCCGTCGCGCATCGCCCGCATGAGCACCTCGTGGCCGAGGCCGTCGATCTCGAGGAACAGCACGCCGGGCACCTCCGACTCGACTGCTCCGACCTTCCGCATCTGGCGCTTGACGATGCTGCGGTACACGACCGCGTCGTCGTCGATCGAGAGCACGGTGGTGACGAGGATCGAGATCACGGTCAACCAGATCGCGAGGAGCACGCCCTGCCAGACGCGATCGACGACGAATCCCTCGTCGATGATCCAGGCGGTCAGCCAGACGAACAGCCCGTTGAGGGCGAGTGCGCCGAGACCGAGCGTCCAGGCGGTGATCGGGAGCGCGAAGCGGATGAGCGCGGGCCAGATCGCCGCGTTGAGGATGCCGAGGATCGCCGTGGCCGCGAGCGCCCACCAGAATCCCCCGATCGACACACCGGGAACGAACGCCGCCCCGATCATGAGCCCGATCGCGTTCAGGATCCACGTCACGACGATGCGCGTGGCGAGGTGAGCCTTGCCATGCGGCTGTGCGCGCCGTTCGATGGGCTTCGGCTTCCTCTTGCTCACACGTCATAGTCTCCCGCATCGATACTCGACGCAGCGTCCCAGCCGCGCAGGACCTCCCGGGTGATTCGCCATGAGCCTGCTCTGGGCCGGCCTCATCCTCGTCCTCGCCGTGACGCGGTCGATCACGTCGATGCTCGTCGTTCGGCGACGCGATCCCGAGGGGAGCTTCTTCACGGACGGAGACCGGGCGTCAGGAGTCTTCGGCCCGTGACTCCGCTTCGCGAGCGCCCCGCCTGGGCCGAGCTCGAACGCCACTACGCCGAGATCCGCGAGGCGCACCTGCGGGACTTCTTCGGGACCGATCCGACACGTGGCGAGCGCCTCGCCGCCGAGGGTGCGGGCATCTACCTCGACTACTCGAAGAACCGCGTCACCGACGAGACGCTGCGGCTCCTGTTCCAGCTCGCGAAGGAGTCGGGCCTCGCCGAGCGCGTCGATTCGATGTTCCGCGGCGAGCGGATCAACACGACCGAGAATCGCTCCGTGCTCCACGTCGCGCTGCGAATGCCCCGCGAGCGCTCGCTCGTCGTCGACGGCGTCGACGTCGTCGTCCAGGTGCACGAGGCCCTCGACCGCATGGCAGCCTTCTCGGAGCGCATTCGCTCCGGCGAGTGGAAGGGGCACACGGGAAAGCCGATCCGCAGCGTTGTGAACGTCGGCATCGGCGGCTCCGACCTCGGCCCCGTGATGGCGTACGAGGCGCTCCGCCACCACACGCGACGCGATCTCACCTTCCGCTTCGTCTCGAACGTCGACTCGACCGACTTCGTCGAGGCGACGCGCGACCTCGCGCCCGACGAGACGCTGTTCCTCATCTCGTCGAAGACGTTCACGACGCTCGAGACGATGACGAACGCACACTCCGCGCGTGCCTGGACGCTCGCCGCGCTCGGCGACGAGGAGGCCATCGCGAGGCACTTCGTCGCCGTTTCGACGAACGCGGAAGAGGTCACGAGATTCGGCATCGACCCCGAGAACATGTTCGGCTTCTGGGACTGGGTCGGCGGGCGCTACTCGATGGACTCGGCGATCGGCCTCTCGACGATGCTCGCGATCGGGCCCGACGGCTTCCGCGACCTCCTCGCCGGCTTCCACGCCATGGACGAGCACTTCCGCCTCACGCCGCTCGAGCGAAATCTCCCGATGCTCATGGGCGTTCTGTGCGTCTGGTACGCGGACTTCTTCGGCGCGCAAACGGTCGGCGTGATGCCGTACAGCCAGTACCTGAAGCGCTTTCCCGCGTACTTGCAGCAGCTCGCGATGGAGTCGAACGGCAAGAGCGTGACGCTCGACGGCCACCGCGTCGACTACGAGACCGGCCCGGTGTTCTGGGGCGAGCCGGGGACGAACGGCCAGCACAGCTTTTACCAGCTCATCCACCAGGGCACGAAGCTCATCCCGGTCGACCTCATCGGCTTCGCGAAGGCCTCGAACCCGCTCGGCGACCACCACGACATCCTCATGTCGAACGTGTTCGCCCAGGCCGAGGCGCTCGCGTTCGGGAAGACGGAGGACGACGTGCGTGCCGAGGGCACAGCCGACGACGTCGTCCCACACCGGGTCTTCGAGGGGAACCGCCCCTCCAACGTCCTGCTCGCCGAGCAGCTGACGCCGCACGCACTCGGGGCGCTCGTCGCGCTCTACGAGCACAGCGTGTTCGTCCAGGGCACCATCTGGGGGATCAACTCGTTCGACCAGTGGGGCGTCGAGCTGGGTAAGGCGCTCGCGCAGCGGATCATCCCCGAGCTCACCGCGCAGACCGAGCCGGAGCTCGCGCACGACTCCTCGACGAACGCGCTCATCCGCCGCTACCGCTCACTAAGGGGGGAGAGGAGCTAGGTAATGGACACCGATACGCCAATGCAGCTCGGAATGGTCGGTCTCGGCCGGATGGGCGCCGGGATCGTCCGACGGCTCATGCGCGACGGGCACGTCTGCGTCGGGTTCGACATCCACTCCGACGCCGTCACGACGCTCGAAGCCGAGGGGATGACGGGCTCGACGTCGCTCGAGGACTTTGCGGCGAAGCTCGCGAAGCCACGTACCGCCTGGGTGATGGTGCCCGCCGGCGACATCACGTCGAAGACGATCGCCGCGCTCGCCGAGGTGCTCGAGCCGGGTGACACGATCATCGACGGCGGCAACACGCACTACGTCGAGGACATCCGCCACGCGCGCGATCTCCGTGAGCGTGGCATCCACCACGTCGACGTGGGCACGAGCGGCGGCGTCTGGGGCTACGAGCGCGGGTTCTGCCTGATGATCGGGGGCGAGGCCGAGATCGTCGAACTCCTCTCGCCGATCTTCGCGTCCCTCGCGCCAGGAGTCGACGCCGCTCCGCGTACTCACGGTCGCACGGGCGAGCCGAGCCAGGCCGAGCACGGCTACTACCATTGCGGCCCGAACGGCGCAGGGCACTTCGTGAAGATGGTGCACAACGGCATCGAGTACGGCCTCATGGCCGCCTACGCCGAAGGCTTCAACGTCATCGCGAACGCGAACGTCGGAAGCCGCGAGCGGGCGATGGACGCGGAGACCGCGCCGCTCGCGCGACGCGAGCTCTACCAGTACGAGATCGATGCGGCCGAGGTCGCGGAGGTATGGCGCCGCGGGAGCGTCGTCGGCTCGTGGCTGCTCGACCTCACCGCGACGGCGCTGCACGAGTCGCCGACGCTCGAGGGATTCGCCGGCCACGTCTCCGACTCGGGCGAAGGGCGGTGGACATCCATCGCCGCGATCGACGAGGGCGTGCCGACGCCCGTCTTGACGACGGCGCTCTACTCGCGCTTCGCCTCGCGCGGGGCCGACGATCTCGCGAACCGCCTCCTGTCCGCGATGCGCCGGCAGTTCGGTGGGCACGAGGAGAAGCCGATCCCGTGAGCCTCCGCGTCGAGGTGCTCCCCGACGCGGACGCGGTCGCCGAGCGGGGTGCGCAGGTCGTCGCCGCTGCGGCGACCGTCGCGGTTGCCGCCCGCGATCGATTCACGTTCGCGGTCTCGGGCGGCCGGACTCCCTGGGCGATGCTCTCGAACCTCGCCGGACGGATGCCGTGGGAGAAGGTGACGATCTTCCAGGTCGACGAGCGCATCGGCCCGGACGACGACCCTGAACGAAATCTCAGCCACCTCCTGCGCAGCCTGCCGCCCGTCGGAGCTGCCGACGTCCGCGCAATGCCCGTCTGGATGGAGGACCTGGACGCCGCCGCCGCGTTGTACGCGGATGCACTCCCCGCGGAGCTCGACCTCTTGCACCTCGGGCTCGGCCCTGACGGGCACACCGCGTCGCTCGTGCCGAGCGATCCCGTCCTCGCTGTCGTGGATCGCGATGTCGCCGTCACAGGCGTCTACGGCGGACGGAGACGGATGACGCTGACGTACCCGGCGCTGAACCGCGCTCGGCAGATCCTCTGGCTCGTGACGGGCGCGGACAAGATCGACGCGCTGCGGCGGCTGCGGGAGGGCGACCAGTCGATCCCTGCCGCCTGGATCGCGACGGAGAGTGCACTCGTCCTCGCCGACGTCGCTGCCGCAGGATCCGCGACGTGACCGAGCCGACGGCTCGCAGGTATCCGGTCGAGCCGCGCGCTCCCGCCGTCCTGGCCGTCGACGTCGGTGGCTCGCACGTCAAGGCGGTGCTGAACGGCTTCGATGAGAGACGCCGCTTCGCGTCGGGAAGCAAGCTCACCCCGAAACAGATGGTCGCCGGCGTCCTCGAGCTGACGGAGGACTGGGAGTACGTCGGCGTTGCGGTCGGCGTTCCCGCGCCGGTCGTCGACGGCGTCGTCGTCCGCGATCCCGTCAACCTCGGCGAGGGCTGGGCGGGCTTCGACTTCCAGAAGGCGTTCGGCATGCCGACGAAGGTCATCAACGACGCCGCCATGCAGGCGCTCGGTAGCTACCAAGGCGGCCGCATGCTGTTTCTCGGCCTCGGGACCGGGCTCGGAACCACGATGGTCCTGGACGGGGTCATCGCGCCGATGGAACTCGGACACCTCCCGTTCCGCAAGTCCACGTTCGAGGACCACGTCGGCGAAGCCGCGCTCGAACGCGCCGGCCACAGGCGCTGGCGGAAGGCCGTGCTCGAGACGATCGAGCGGCTCTCTGCAGCGCTTCTGCCCGACTACGTCGTGGTCGGCGGCGGCAACGCGCGTGAGCTCGGCGAATTGCCGCCGAACTGCCGCCTCGGACGCAACGAAGACGCGTTCCTGGGCGGCTTCCGACTCTGGGTCGATTGACCGCGCGACTCGTCACGATCGTCGAGGTACGTGTCTCGAGTCGAACGGGTGGCACTCGACCTCGCCCGCGGCGATCGCGCGGTTGTGCTGAGGAGCAGGCGGTTCGACTCCTGCGGGTCAATGCCGTAGCAGTCGAGATGGCCGTTCAGAAAGGTCTGCGCTTTAACACGCTCGGTGCCGGCAAGCCGCCTCAGGTCGCCGCGAACCGCGGAGGAGGCGGCGGATCTCCTCGCCCTGGGGTGCACGCTGAGCCCGCTCGCGCGCCTCGCCGATGTACAGCATCGCAATCTCGATCTCGCCGAAGTGCTTCTCGTCCTGCTCCTTCCCGCAGCCTCCTCTCAGGCTCCGCTCGGATGAGGACGACACGCCTCCACGGTAGCCCGCGCGCGGCGAACCGTGCAGGCCTCGTGCCTATCGGCGAGCGCGGCGCGGCTCGACGCGGCCGCGCGCGAACGCGTCGACGCGGCCCCAGCGGCCGGGGATGTCGAGCAGCTCCAGGCGCCCGATCTCGCGCGGGAGCACGGGCGCGACGACGAGATGATCTCCATGTGGCTCGAGACCGAGCATCGTCCGCAGCAGGAGCAGCGGCGTCCCCGTCGACCAGGCCTGCGGGCTGCACGCCGTCGGGTACTGCACCGGGTGCTTCGTCTGCGCGCGCGGATAGCCGCAGAAGGCCTCGGGCAGGCGCCCGGCGAAGAACTCCGCCGCCTCGAGGATCCCGGACGCGATCTCGGCCGCTTCCTCATCGAAGCCGTATCGCCGCAGCCCCCACGCGATGACCGAGTTGTCGAACGGCCACACGGTGCCGGTGTGGTAGCCGAGCGGGTTGTAGCGACCCTCGCCCTCGGCGAGGGTGCGCACGCCCCAGCCGGAGAAGAGGCGCGGCCCGAGCAGGTGCCGCGCGAGCGCGCGGGCCTTCGACTTGTCGACGATGCCGCTCCACAGAAGGTGCCCGACGTTCGACGACAGCGCATCGACCCGCCGGCCGTCGGGATCCAGCGCGAGCGCGAAGTACTCGCCGTCCTCGACCCAGAAGTCGCGGTTGAAGCGGCGCTTCAGGTCGGCGGACTCGCGCTCGAGCCGCGTGGCGAGCTCGGCGTCATTCCAAATCTCGCGGGCGAGTCGCGCACCGCGCACCTTCGCGTCGTACGCGTAGCCCTGGAGCTCGCATGTCGCACGCGGGAACCCGGGAAGCGACCCGTCATGGAACGAGATCGAGTCCCACGAGTCCTTCCAGCACTGGTTCTCGAGGCCGGAGTCCTCGTTGCGGCGGCGATACCAGACGTACCCGGTGCCCTGGAGATCCGCGTACTCGTCGATCCAGGTGAGCGCCGCACGCGCCTCGACCTCGAGCTCGCGGACGAGCGCCCGATCGCCGCTCCAGCGCTCGTACTCGTCGAGGAGCACCACGTACAGCGGCGTGGCGTCGACGGAGCCGTAGTACGGCGAGTGCGGTCGCTCCTCGAACGCGGTCAGCTCCCCGTAGCGCAGCTCGTGGAGGATGCGGCCCGGATCCTCGTCACGGAAGTCGTCGAGGCGAACGCCCTGCCAGTCGCCGAGCGCGCGCAGCGTCGTGGCGGCGAGCTCCGGCGTGAAGGGCAGCGCCTGGAGGCTGGTGAAGATGCTGTCACGACCGAACATCGCCATGAACCACGGCAGGCCGGCCGCCGGCAGCGCCCGACCTCCCGCAATCGGAGGCGAGAAGCGCAGAGCGGCGAGGTCGACGAGGCTCCGGCCGTACGTCGCCTCCAGCGGCTTCCAGTCGGACTCCACCCGGGGCGCGTCCTCGATCCAGCGTTCGAGATTGCGGCGCATGCGCGCCTGGGCTCGCTTGGGATCCTGGGGCTCGAGCGGCGCCTGGCCGGCGCCGAGGCGCTCGGTCACGACGTCTATCCCGGTCGTCCACTCGCCGTGCGCGGGAATCCGCACTGTGAAGGTCAGCCCGTTCTCGTCGAACCGTGCCGGCCGCGTGGCGGTGATGGCGGTCGCGCGCACGAAGCTCCCGCGTCGGTAGCCGAGCGTGAGCTTCCGCCGCTCGGCCGAGTTCCAGTAGCGGCCCTTCTTGCGCAGCGCGTCCTTCACCTCGAAGAGGTCGGCGAAGTCGCATCCCGCGTCGAGGCGGACGTCGACCCTGACCGAGGTGTCCGCGTGGTTGAGGATCGTGAGCTGCTCGTGGAAGCCGGTCGAGACGGCGCGCTGGCGGATGACCGACAGCTTCGCGTCGATGTACACCCTTCCCGTGCCGGGGACGAGGAAGAAGCGCGTCTCGAAGTACTGGAGATCGTCGACCGAGAGCGCGTTCAGCCTCTCGCCGTTCACCGTCAGCACCCAGCGCGAGAGAAACCGCGTGTCGAACGAGAAGAGGCCCGTCGGATCGGTCAGCGACGCCTCGATGTCGCCGCGTTCGTCGCTGACGACGAACGTGTTGCCGTCGAGAATCTTGACGAGCCCGTCGTTCACTTCGGCGACGTTCTGCGCGGCCCCGGAAAGAGCCGCTGCGTGAGCACGAGGAGCCGCCAGTCCCCGTCGACCGAGAGATCGCCGCGCAGCACCGCGGCGACGGCGTTCATCCGGCCGCTCGCGAGTCGCTCGAAGACCTTCCGGTCGGCGCGCACCACGCACTCGGCAGCTCCTCCGCCCGCTGCGACCCGCAAGTCGCCTTTCGAGACGGCGACGACCCATCGCCGCACGCGGGTGCCGTCGACGATCTCGAAGCGGATCGAGCCCGAGGCCTTCCGAAGCAGCAACTCGTGCTCACGCGCGGCGAGCCGCGCGAAGAAGCGCTCGGTCGGATCGGTCGTCACGGCTGCCACGCGTTCCACCTTACTGCGAGGGTCTTCTCGATCGCCGCTAGGGCTGCGGAGTAGTCCGACGTCCCGTTACTGGCGTGCCATTGCGATCCGGAGCCGCTCCTCGGGCGAAATCAGGTGGTCGAGATCCTCGGCTGCCTCGTCGACGTCCAGCTGCACCCAGCGGACAGCGCCCGTGAACACGCTGTCCTTGGACCCGTAGTCGTCGCTCACGGGAGTCGCGGTGTCCGAGCCCACGTCCGTCGTCTCGTCTCCGGAGAAGAGCATCGGAACCGTCGCGTCGACGCGGCCGCTGCCGACCTCCTCGCCGTCGAGGCGGAGCGTGACGTCACCGCCCTTGCCGAGGCCTCCCCCGTCGTACGTGAACTCGATCCGCACCTGGTGCTCGCCGGGAGGGATCGTGCCTCCCCCGTAGACCTTGAACCGCTGCAGGCCGAAGAGGTTGCAACAGTACGCCGGCTTTCCGTCGGTGACGTAGAGCGCGAAGCCGCCGAACGCACCTCCTTGCGCGACGATCACACCTTCGGCCCCGCCGTCGGGCACGACGATCTCGGCCGTTATCGCGTGCGACCGGTTCTTGAGCGCGACGACCGAGTTCTCCGACAACCGGCCCATGCCGCCGAAGAGGAGTTGGGAGTTACCGCGAACGAGTTGCGGCCGTCCGGCCAAGTCCGGATTGAAGCGCTCGAAGCGGCGGTCGTCCAGCGGCAAGACGTTGTACCTCGTGGCCTCGCGCAGGAACAGGCTCTGCAGCTCGCGCAGCTTCTCCGAGTCGTCAGCGGCGAGGTCGCGCGCCTGTGTCCAATCATCCGGGCCGTACAGCTCCCAGACGTCGTCGTCGAACGCGGGCATCTCGGTTGCCTTCCAGGGGATGCTGTGCCGCGTGACCGCGGTCCAGCCTTCGTGGTAGATGCCGCGGTTGCAGAACATCTCGAAGTACTGGGTCGTACGGCGTTCGCCCGCGCCGGCGTCGTCGAATGAGTACGCCATCGAGACACCCTCGAGTGGGATCTGCCGCACGCCGTTGACGCGCTCCGGCTCGGGCAACCCTGCCGCCTCGAGCACCGTCGACGCGACGTCGATCACATGGTGGAACTGGGAACGAACCTCGCCCTTCGCCCCGATGCCGGTCGGCCAGTGCACGATCGTGCCGTTCCGGGTGCCACCCCAGTGCGAGGCCACCTGCTTCGTCCACTGGTATGGCGTGTCCATCGCGTGCGCCCAGCCCACCGCGTAGTGGTTGTACGCGTCGGGCGTGCCGAAGTCGTCGATGCGAGAGACCATGAACTCGGTGGTCTCGAGCCCGAACGCACCGTTCAGGATCACGAGCTCGTTGAAGCAGCCGTTCGGCGTCCCCTCGGCGGATGCGCCGTTGTCGCCGATGACGTAGTAGACGAGCGTGTCGTCGAGCACCTCGATGTCCGCTAGGGCGTCGATCAGGCGGCCGACATGGTGGTCCGTGTGCTCGAGAAAGCCGGCGTACACCTCCATCTGGCGCGCGAGCACGGGCTGGAGGTCGTCGGGCATGTCGTCCCAGGCCGGGATCTCCTGCGGACGTTCGGT
The DNA here is from genome assembly GCA_035514135.1 of Gaiellaceae bacterium. Taxonomy (GTDB): domain Bacteria; phylum Actinomycetota; class Thermoleophilia; order Gaiellales; family Gaiellaceae; genus GMQP-bins7. The sequence continues at coordinate 12,498 of DATKBJ010000048.1, forward strand.
GAGCTCCGCGTCGGGCGGGATGACGCCGAACTCCTTCTGCTGCGCGAATGTGCGCTCGCGAAGCGCGTCCCAGCCGTCGTCGAAACGGCCCTTGTACTTGTCCGACCATTCCGGCCGCACGTGGTGCGGGGCGTGGGTCGCTCCCGGTGCGAAGTAGACGAAGAACGGCTTGTCCGGCATCAACGCCTTCTGCTGACGAATCCAGTCGATGGCGTGATCGGTCATGTCCTCGGTGAAGTGGTAGCCCTCGTCCGCCGTGCGCTCGGGCTCGATCGGGACCGTGTCCTGATAGATCGCCGGCGCGTACTGGTTGGTCTCGCCGCCGATGAAGCCGTAGAAGTGCTCGAAGCCGGAACCCGTCGGCCAGGCGTCGAACGGCCCCATGGGGCTCGTCTCCCAGACGGGTACCTCGTGGCACTTGCCGAACTGCGCCGTCGAGTAGCCGTTGAGCTTCAGGGTCTCCGCGAGCGGCGCTGCGGTGTTCGGCCGGATGGAGTTGTAGCCGGGCGCCGAGGTCGCGATCTCCGTGATGCCACCCATCCCGACCGAATGGTGGTTGCGCCCCGTGAGAAGCGCCTGGCGGGTCGGGGAGCAGAGCGCTGTCGTGTGGAAGCGGTTGTACTTCAGACCGTTCTCAGCGAGTCTCTCGGCCGTCGGCGTGTGGCACGGTCCGCCGAATGCGCTCGACGCAGCGAAGCCGACGTCGTCGAGCAGGATGACGAGCACGTTCGGTGCGCCGGCGGGTGGCCGGAGCGGCTCGATCGGCGGGAATGTGGCCTCCGGATCCTTGGCGTCGAGGATCGTCGAGGGCACAGAGGTCGGATCGGGGATCGGGAGAATCGAACGGTCCAAGTCGCTCATTGCGCTGTGTCTCCTGACGGCTGGGCGGCGATGATCAACGACGGCTGGGGGCAGCCGTCCTAGCTACCCCCAAACCTGGCTTCACTCAGATCCCGAGGATCTGCTTCTTCTTGGCCTGGAACTCGTCCTCGGTGAGGATGCCCTGGGCCTTCAGCTGCGCGAGCTGCTCGAGCTCTGCCGCATAGTCGGGCGCTGCGGGTGCTGCAGGAGCGGCGGCCTGCTGTGCCGCGACCTGCTGATCGTACGCCGCCTGATCCTGTGACGCGTACTTCTGCTGCTGCCTGTGCTGGACGGCTCCTGCCGTTCCGGCCACGACCGCGGTCGTGGCCGCCGCGCGAACGAGGCTCGGGCCTCTACGTCTCATCATCTGGGTCTCCTCTCCTAGGCCTTGGCCGCTTCGAGCGCCAGCTCGCGGGCTTCCTGAACGGCGTCGTGCGGGAGGCGTTCGAACGCGACAAGCACTCCGCCCGCATCACGCATCGCCTGGGCGACGTTCCTCGCCCACACGTTCTCCCAGAGCAGGAGCGCAGCCGAGGTGTTCGGCTCCAGGCCCTCCGCGATATCGACGAGGTCCTCCGCGGGGAACAACCCGCCAACCTCGATGCCCAGCTTCTCGAGCCCCTCCTGCACGTCGGCGTCGAGCTCCGTCAGTTCCATCGCGATGGTGTTTCCGTCGCCGTCCTTGCCGACGAACGCGATGTCGATGATGCGGATCGTTCCCTCATCCACGAGATCGCCGATCGCGGGCGCAATCTCCCCCCGGAACTTGTTTCCCGGAAAGGCGATGACCGCGTAGTCGACGGGGCCGATCTCTTCCATGTGCTGTCCTCCTTGGCTGACGTGTCGTCGTCACTCTGACGAATCGCGACCGCCGCTGCGGTCGCATCATCCGAGTGAATCGGTGGTTCTGGTTGTGGTCTAGGGGCAAAGAGGATATGTATTCAGCTCGAACCCGCAACCAGGAGGGCTGTGAATGCTGCTCGGTGCCGACTATCCGTTCCTCGACATCCTCTGGACGATGTTGATCTTCTTCCTGTTCGTGATCTGGATCTGGATCCTGATTTCCGTCTTCGCGGACATCTTCCGTCGCACGGACGCATCCGGATTCACCAAGGCGGCGTGGATCATCTTCGTGATCGCGTTGCCCTACCTCGGCGTTTTCGTCTATCTCATCGCGAACAACGACGGGATGGCCGAGCGGAACGTCAAGCAGATGCAAACGCAACAGGAACAGATGGATGCCTACGTCAAGTCGGTCGCCGGTAGCGGTGGCGCGGCCGCCGAGATCGAGAAGGCCAAGGGCCTGCTCGACTCGGGCGCGATCACGCAGGCCGAGTTCGATTCGATCAAGCAGAAGGCGCTGGCCTCGGGCTAACGAACCGTCTGTGGAGAGGCGCGCGGTAGGCGCCTCTCCACACGACTTCCGCGTCATCGGCAAGGCGCGTTAGGCTCGGCCGGTGTCCGAGGCCGCCCTCCGATCGCCCGTCACGGTCGATCCTCCGCGGCGCCGAGTCCTGCGCATCGCAGCGTGGATCGTCGGCACGCTCCTCCTTCTCGCCGTGCTCCAGCTCGCCGGGATCGACGTCCTCGGCTGGTTCGAGGCCCTCTGGAGCACGCTCACCGAGATCTCGATCGGCTATCTCATCCTGGGCTGCCTGTTCCAGGGCGCGCAGACGATGCTCACGGCGCTCGGTTGGTACGGGATCCTCCGCTACGCGTACCCGCGCGGCGTCACGTACATGCCCGTCCTCGCGGCCTACGCGACCGGTGTCGCCCTCAACAACTTCGTTCCGGCCAACATGGGGACCTTCGTCACGCTGCTCATGTTCGTGGCGATCGTCCAGGGCTCGACGTTCCCCGGCGTTCTCGGCGGATACGTCGTCCAGAAGATCTTCTACCTCGTCATCGGCACGCTGATCTACCTCTACCTCTTCAGCCAGGTAGCCGGCTCGTTCGACTTCCAGTTCGGGAACGAGCGCGACGCGGTCTCGAATCATCCGCTGCTCACGCTCGGGATCATCGTGGGCGCGATCGTCCTAGTCGCGCTGCTGCTCCGCATCTTCTGGGCATGGGTGAAGAAGATGTGGGCGAAGGCGATGGAGGGTGCCGCGATCCTCGGCGACCTGCGCGCCTACGTGAAGTGGGTGCTGCTCCCCCAGATGGGCGGCTACGCCGCGAAGGTCATCGTGATCATCGTCTTTCTCGCCGCGTACGGCATCCCGGTGACGTTCGGATCGGTGATGAGCATTCTCGGCTCGAACCAGCTCGCGAACATCCTCTCGTTCACGCCCGGCGGGATCGGCGTCAACCAGGCGTTCAACACGTTCGCGCTCGGCAACTACACGGATTCGACCACCGCAACCGCGTACTCGCTCGGCCAGCAGCTCATCACGACTGCGTTCAACGTCGGCTTCGCGATCCTCCTCGTCTGCATCGTCTTCGGGTGGCAGGGCGGCTCGAAGCTCGTCAAGGACTCCTACGCCGACGCGAAGGTGAAGAAGGACGAGCTGGGAGAGGATCGGCGCGAGAAGCGCGAGCTGAAGCGCGAGGCACGCCGCTCTCAGGGGCGACGCGGCCTCATGCGAGTGATCCGCCGCTCGGACGACGATGTGGGTGGGAGCATGTGAGGCTTGACTCTCCTCACCCCATGCGAGAGGGTTGACCGCTCGTGTGCTGCCTCGCTCTCACCGCCGGCTTCCTCGGCCCCCGCGTCGCCCTTCTCGCGTGGTGGCTCTTCGGCAACAAGGTCGACCTCGCGTTCGACACCTGGATCTGGCCACTCCTCGGATTGATCTTCCTGCCGTGGACGACGCTGGCGTACGTCCTCGCGTGGGGCCCGATCAACGCCGTGAGCGGCGCGGGTTGGCTCGTCGTCGCACTCGGCTTCGCGGCCGACCTCGCGACGTACAGCGCGCGAGCGGCGAAGTCGCGCTACCAGACGGCGTACTGAGTCGCGACTAGGCGTCGCGCGCACAGCGAAAGCCGACGTTTCCGGTGGAGCTGTCCGGCGTCGAGGACTGCCGCGCAGCCACGCGATAGCGGCGGCAATACGAGTGATGACAGAGGTACGAACCGCCCTTCTGAACTCTCGAGACGCCGGCGCCGTCGAACGGATCCGCCGTCCACTCCCAGACGTTGCCGGTCGTCTCGTACAGTCCGAGGCCATTCGGCGGGAACGACCTCACCGGTGCGGTTCCGACGTACCCGTCGGCGCGCGAGTTCGAGTCCGGGAACGAGCCTTGCCAGACGTTCATGCGATGCACTCCGCCGGGCTCGAGCTCGTTCCCCCATGGATACACGTTGCTCTCGAGACCGCCGCGGGCAGCGCGCTCCCACTCCGCCTCGCGAGGAAGACGCTTGCCGGCCCAGCTCGCATACGCGCCGGCGTCGTTCCAGGAAACGTGGACGACCGGATGCTCCTCACGGCCGACGACAGTCGAGGACGGCCCTTCCGGATTGGGCCAGTTGGAGCCCTCGACCTTGCGCCACCACGGCGCTCGAGCGACGGCCTGCGTCGGGAGGAAGTCGTCCGGAAGGAGGCCGGCGAACACGAACGACCAGCCGAACCGCTCAGCCTCGGTCACGTAGTTCGTATCTTCGACGGACCTACCGAACTCGAGGTTCGTCACGGCGCAGGCGTCGATCGAGTACGAACCGAGCTCGACTTCGCGGAGCGGCCCCTCGCCGTCCTCTGGGTACCCAAACGCGTCCTCGGAGCCCATCCAGAACGAGCCCGCGGAGATCATGACCATGCCGTCCGTGCCGGACACGTCGCCGGTTGCGACCGGCGGCGCCGCCTGGCCCGCCCCGCCGCGCGAGGGGCTGCAGCACCCTCTCATCGCCGGATCACGTCGAGCGCTGCCACCTCGATCTCGTCCTCCGAGACAAGGACGAGCCGCGCCGCGTCCCCGAGCGGCACGAACGAGTCCTTGCTCGTCACGCGGGCGACCCGACCGTCGAACCCGGCGTCGACGAGCTCGGCGATCACTCCTTCGGAGACGCCACCCGTGCGCCGCGTCTCGTCAACAACGAGGACGCGGCCCGTTGCTGACGCCTCGCGGAGGATGCCCTCGGCCGGGAGCGGCGCGAGCCAGCGGAGATCGACGACGCGCGCGTCGACGCCTTGCTGGCCGAGCCTCCTCGCCGCACGCAGCGACATGTGCAGACCGTTCGCCCACGTGACGATCGTGAGGTCGGCTCCGTCGCCGTACACCCGCGCGGCGCCGACCGGAACGTGCTCGTCGGTGAGCGATGCGACCCAGCCGTCGTCGCCGTCCGTGTGCAGATCGCGAGCGTGGTAGAGCGCGATCGGTTCGAGGAAGACGCAGACGCTTCCGTCCACGAGCGCCGACTCCGCGCACGTTACGAGCATCGCGGCAGCGTCGTCCGGCCGCGCGGGCGAGGCGATCACGAGACCAGGGATGTCGCGCAGCACGCCGACCGCGTCGTCGTTGTGGAAGTGTCCGCCGAAGCCGCGCTGATAGCCGTACCCGGCGATCCGGATCACCATCCCGTTGCGGTACGCGCGCTGCGAGAAGAACTGAAGCGTCGCCGCCTCCCCGCGCAGCTGATCCTCGGCGTTGTGGAGGTACGCGAGGTACTGGATCTCCGGGATCGGAAGGAGCCCGCTGACGGCAGCGCCGAGGGCGAGACCGAGGATCGACGTCTCGTCGAGCAGGGTGTCGAACACACGGCCGGCGCCGAAGCGCGCATGGAGGCCGCGCGTGACGCCGTAGACCCCGCCCTTCACAGCGATGTCCTCGCCAAAGAGCAGCGCGTTCGGGTGCCGCTCGAGGATGCCTGCAAGCCCGGCGGTGATCGCCTGAGCCAACGTGAGAGGCTCGTCTCCTGCGAGGCGTGCGCGCGCCGACCTCTCGGCGACGACGCCGGCTGAGCGCGGCGCGAGCGGCGCCATCACCTGCTCTGCGTTCGTCATCTGCGGCAGCGCGGCAACCTCGAGCGCGATCTCGCGCGTTTCGTCCCGCGCCGCCAGGTAGTCGTCGGCGAGCTCGTCTCCCGTTGCGCGCCCGGCCGAGACGAGCCAGCGGGCAGTCCCGAGGATCGGGTCGCGCTCGTAGTCGGCGCGAATGGCCTGCGGCGTGCGGTACACAATCTCCGCGTCTGCTCCCGCATGACTCAGATAGCGGACGCATCTCAGGTGCAGCACGGCCGGACGCCGTCGCTCGCGCACCCAGGCGGCAAGCTCGGTCGCCTCGCCGAGCACCTCCGCCGGATCGTGTCCGTAGGCGATCTCGTAGCGGATCTGGTCGCGAGCGGTGAGCGCCGACTCAACCCAGCCGGCCGGGCTCGGAACGCTGATCCCGAGACCGTTGTCCTCGCACACGTATAGGAGGGGCAGCGGAAGTCCCTGGAAGGCGATCTGGGCGGTGGTGTTGAGCGCCGCCTGAGCCGTTGCATGATTGAGAGAGGCGTCACCGAACGAACACATGACGATCGCGTCCGGCTGCCACGGGCTCGCTACTCCGAGCCGCGTCGCGCGATCGATCGCGAGCGCCATCCCGACCGCGCGCGGCAGGTGCGACGCGATCGTCGAGGTCATCGGGATGACCGCCAGCTCCTTCCGGCCGAACACCTTGTGTCGGCCTCCCGCGATCGGTTCGACGGCCGCCGCGACGACGCCGAGCATGATGTCTCGCAAACCGTCGATCTCGGCCTGGGCAGCGCGAGCGAGGTAGAACGCGCCGGACCGGTAGTGCAGGAGCGCGGGGTCGTCGATGCGCAGCGCCAGCGCGACCGCCCCGTTCGACTCGTGCCCCGCCGAACCGATCGTGTAGAAGCTCCTCCCGTGCTGCTGGAGCCAGCGGGCGGCGTAGTCCGCGTGCCGGCTGTCGACCTGCGCGCGCCACAGATCCGCGACCTCGGGCGGCGCCTGACGCAGGCTCGCACTCTGCTCGAGCGCCCGCAGCGCGCCGAGGAGGTGCTCCTCGAGCGGATCGAGTTCGACGGTGGTGGGAGTCGACATGGACGAGGCGAGCCTCGCCCCTACGCGGCGACCGGCTGCTCCATTTCCGCGTTCCACTCGCCTGCCGCTGCGAGCCCGTTCATCCGTGCGCGGTGGACGCACGCCGCCTGGGCCGCTTCGGTGTTGCCTGGGTCTCCGCGCCACGCCGCGAGCGCAGACGCCTGCAGCGCGCGCCCGTACGAGAAGGAGAGCGGCCATGGCCCGCCGACCTGGTTGATCGCGTTCAGGTTCTCCGTCGCCTCGACCTCCGATTGGCCACCGGAGAGGAACACGACCCCCGGGATCGCCGCCGGGACGTGGTTCAGGAAGCAGTCGACAGTGGACTTCGCGATCAGCGACGACGACGCCTGCTCGGCGCATCCCTTCCCCGAGATCACCATGTTCGGCTTGAGGAGCGTGCCCTTGAGGTCGACGCGCTGGATGTCGAGCTCGGTGAACGTCCCGTGGAGCGTCAGCGCGGTCACCTCGTAGCAGCGCTCGATCGTGTTGTCGGCGTCCATCAGCACCTCGGGCTCGACGATCGGAACGATCCCGGCCTCCTGGCAGAGCGCTGCATAACGCGCAAGCGCATGTGCATTCGCGCGGATGCAGGCCGCGGACGGAATGCCTTCTCCGATCGTGATGACTGCGCGCCACTTCGCGAAGCGGGCGCCGAGCTCCCGGTACTCCTCGAGTCGCCCGCGCAGCCCGTCGAGGCCCTCCGTGACCTTCTCGCCGGGGAACCCAGCCATGTCGTGCGCTCCGGTGTCGACCTTGATCCCGGGCACGACGCCCTTCGCTGCGAGCAGCTCCGGAAACGGCGTGCCGTCGTCGGCGGACTGGCGGATCGTCTCGTCGTACAGGATCACTCCGCCGATGTAGTCCTCCATCCCGGGCGCGGTGAAAAGGAGTTGACGGTAGAAGCGGCGGTTCTCCTCGGTCGACTCGACTTCGATCGAGTCGAGGCGCTTCTTGATCGTCCCGGTCGACTCGTCCGCGGCGAGGATGCCCTTGTGGTCGGCGACGATCGCGCGTGCGGTCTCGTGTAGCTCGTGCGCCATCTAGGGCGCTCCTTTCATCAGGCTCTGGATCTTCGTCAGTGGATGCGAGGCGACGATGCGGCGGAACGTTCCCGAACGCGAGCGCATGACGATCGACTCGGTCTCGACGCGGTCGCCGACGACGCGGACGCCGCGCAGCAGAGCACCACTCGTGACACCCGTAGCCGCAACGAAGGCATCGTCCCCCTGGACGAGGTCGCCCGCAGTGAGCACACGGTCGATGTCGAAGCCTGCGTCGAGCAGGCTCTGCCGCTCGGAGTCGTTGCGTGGCCACAGCTTCCCCTGCATCGCGCCGCCGAGACACTTGATCGCCGCGGCGGAGATCACGCCTTCGGGCGTCCCTCCGATGCCCATGAGCAGATCGACTCCGGTGCCGGGCTGCGCGGCGGCGATGGCCGGAGCGACATCGCCGTCGCGAATGAGATTCACGCGCGCGCCAGCCTCGCGCAGCTCCGCGATGAGATCGTCGTGGCGGTCGCGCTCGAGGACGACGACGGTGAGATCGTTGATGGCACGTCCCTTCGCCTCCGCGACCCGCTCGAGGTTCTCCGTCGGTGTCGCGTCGATGTCGATCACGCCTGCGGCCTCTGGCCCGACGGCGATCTTGTTCATGTAGAACGCCGCGCCCGGATCGAACATCGTGCCGCGTTGGGAGACCGCGATGACCGAGATCGCGTTCGGCATGCCGAGCGCCGTCAGGCGCGTACCCTCGAGCGGGTCGACGGCGACATCGACCTCAGGCCCGGAGCCGTCGCCGACGTCCTCGCCGTTGAAGAGCATGGGCGCCTGGTCCTTCTCACCCTCGCCGATGACGACCACACCTCGCATCGCGACGGTATCGAGCATGAGGCGCATGGCATCGACCGCGGCCTGATCCGCCGCGATCTTGTCGCCTCGCCCGATCCAGCGCGACGCGAACGTGGCGGCCGACTCCGTCACGCGGACCAGCTCGAGCGCAAGGTTCCTGTCCGGTACCTCGCTCACGTCATCCGATCCTACATCCGTTCCGGCGCCTCGACGCCGATGAGATCGAGGCAGCGCGCGGTGACGAGCTGGACTGCTCGGACGAGGTCGAGCCGGAATGCCTCCTGCACGGACTCCAGCACGCGATGCTCGTGGTAGAAGCGGTGGAAGTCGTCGGCGACGCGGATCGCGTAGATGGGAATCGCGTGCGGTGCCCGTCGCTCCGTCGCCTGCGCGACGACGGCGGGAAACTCGAGAAGGCGCTTGACGAGCTCGCGCTCCTCGGAGGCGAGGGATGGGACGTCTCCAGCGGGCTTGTGACGATCGGTTACAAGCGTTTTCTCCGCCGCGTTGCGGAGGATCCCCGCGATGCGGGCGTGCGCGTACTGCACGTAGTAGACGGGGTTCTTGTTCGTCCGCTCCTTCGCGAGGTCGAGGTCCAGCTCGATCGTCTGGTCGTGTCCGCGGGATACGAGGTACCAGCGGGCTGCGTCGATTCCGATCGTGTCGATGAGCTCGTCGAGGAAGACGACGTCGCCGCGGCGTTTCGACATCTTCTTCGCCGCGCCGCCCTCCACGAGGTGGACGAGCTGGTAGACGAGCACCTCGAGCGACTCCCGTGGGCGGCCGAGCATCTCGGCGAGCGCCTGCAGTCGCGCGACGTACCCGTGATGATCGGCTCCGAGGACGTAAATCAGGCGATCGAAGCCACGCGCGTACTTGCGGCGGACGTAGGCCGCGTCGGCGGCGAAGTACGTCGGCTCGCCGCCGGAGCGGATCAGAACGCGGTCCTTGTCGTCGCCGTGTGCGCTCGTGCGCGCCCAAAGAGCGCCGTCCTCCTCGAACGTGTCGAGCAACGCGACTGCCTCCGGGATCTCCGTCTCGACCGCGCTCTGCCGCTCCCAGGTGTCGAAGTGGATCCGAAATCGCTCGAGCGCTGCCTCGATGAGATCGAGCATGGCTGGCACCGGGTCGCCGGCGAGCGCCGCCAGCTCCGCGATGTAGTCGCCTTGGTAGCCGTCCTCGGGCGGCTTCTCCCCGCGGCGCGCCGCCTCGACCGACGCGGCGAAGCGCTCCATCTGCGCCCCCGCGTCGTTGTAGTAGTACTCGCGCTCGACGCCGTGGCCCGCGAACGCGAGAAGTCGCGCGACCGAGTCGCCGTACGCGCCATTCCTCGCGGTCGCGACCGTGACCGGTCCGGTCGGGTTCGCCGAGACCATCTCCACCTGGATGTGCTCGCGCTCGACAGCCGAGCCGCCTCCAAAACCTTCGCCTGCAGCCACGACCTCGCCCACGCCGTCTGCAAGCCACGCATCGTGGAGCCACAGATTCACGAACCCCGGCCCGGCTGCCTCAGCACGAACGGCAAGCCCACGCTCGACGACGTTTCCGGCGATCTCCTCGGCGATCTCCCGCGGCGGGCGCTGCTGCAACCCGGCGAGCTTCAAGGCGACGTTCGTCGCGTAGTCGCCATGGTCTGTGTCGCCCGGGCGCTCGAGCACGACCGGAACGCCGGCGATCCCCGTGAGCTCGTCCGCGAGTCGTGCGACTGGATCGATCACACCGCCATCGTACGGCGGCCGTGAGCTCCGCTAGCGGTTCTTGGCGGCGGACCGCGCGGCGGTGATGGGTATCACGACGCCGTCGCGATGGAGTGCGAGCTGGACTTCCTCCCGCGCCTTGTAGATGCGCCACTTCACCGTTGCGAGCGTGACCTCGAGCGTCTCGGCGATCTCGGTGTACGAGAGGCCGACGACGTCGCGGAGGAGTAGCGCCATCTTGAGGTCGGGGTTCAAATCCTCGACCGCTCGCCAGACGGCATCGATCGTCTCCGCACGCTCGGCCGGTGCGTCGACCACCTCGAACGGCGGCGCGTCGTCGATGTTGACGACTGCTCGTGGGCGGCGCTCGATCGCGCGGAGCTCGTCGAGCACGCGGTTCTTGGTGACCTGGAACAGCCACGTCGTGAACCGCGAGCGCAGCGAGAAGCTCGGGAGGCCCTGGAAGACCCGGAGGAACACCTCTTGCGTCAGATCCTCGGAGAGGCTCCGGTCGCCAGTCAGCCGCAGCACATAGTTGTAGACCGGCTGCTCGTAGGTCCTCACGATGATCGAGAACGCACGCTCGTCACCCCGCTGGGCCTTGCGCAGGACTCCGAGATCTGGTTGTGGTAGCGACATGTGGGGCGAGTATAGAGGCGAATTTGTAAAGTCTTGGAACCGGCAGTTACGCAGGCGTTGTGAGCGGAATCCCTGTCATGTCAACGGGCACGGGGAGTTCGAGCAACGCGAGAATGGTGGGCGCGAGATCGGACAACCCGCCTTCGCCGCGGAGCACGAGAGCCTCGTCCGTGACCACGAGCGGCACTCGATTCGTCGTGTGGGCTGTATGCGGGCTGATCCCGTCGGGCGCGAGCATCTGCTCTGCATTCCCGTGATCCGCCGTGACCAAACAGACACCGCCCGCAGCACGCACGCACTCCACGAGACCGCCGAGCGCGCGATCGGTCGCCTCCACCGCAGCCGTCACCGCCGGGATCGATCCGGTGTGGCCGACCATGTCCGGGTTCGCGACGTTCACGACCGCGAACGCATAGCCGCTCCCGATCTCGTCGCAGAAGCGCGACGCGACCTCGGCGGCGGACATCTCGGGCTTCAAGTCGTAACTCGGGACGTCACGCGGCGAGGGAACGAGGATGCGCGTCTCTCCCTCCCACTCGCGCTCTTCGCCGCCATTGAAGAAGTAGGTGACGTGTGCGTACTTCTCCGTCTCGGCGACGTGGAGCTGTCGGAGCCCGTGGGCGGCGAGCACCGCGGCCAGCGTGTTCCGTACTTCCTGGTCGTCGAACGCGACGGGGAACGGGAAGTCCTCGCGATAGCGGGTCATGGTCGTCAGATCGATGCCGGCCTCGAGCAGCCGCTGTGAGAGCTGGCGGGCTCTGTCGGGACGGAAGTTGAAGAAGATCGCCGCGTCGTACGGACGCAGCCGAGGACGATCCTCGATCACGATTGGCTCGATGAACTCGTCCGTGACGCCCTGCTCGTAACTCGCGCGAATCGAGGCCACGGGATCGTCGCCATACTCGCTGTCCCCTAGACAGATCGCGCGGAACGCGCGATCTGTCCTTTCCCAGCGACTGTCGCGATCCATCGCGTAGTAGCGTCCGCAAACGGTCGCCATCCGGTCCGTCGGCAGCTCGGCGAGGTCGCTTGCCGCAGCATGTGGGGACACGTCACGGCCGTCGGTGAAGGCGTGAATCCACGTTCGCTCCGCCATCCCCTCCCGTGCTGCGACGGCGAGGAGGGCACGGAGGTGGTCGATGTGTGAGTGGACTCCGCCGTACGACACGAGTCCGAGCAGATGCACGTCGCCGCCGCGCTCCCGGGCCCGGCGAAACGCGGACACGAACGCCTCGTTCTCGGCGAGCGAGCCGTCGGCAGCGGCATTGTTCACGCGCGCGAAATCCTGATAGAGGATGCGTCCCGAGCCGATCGTCAGATGACCGACCTCGGAGTTCCCCATCTGGCCGGTCGGCAGCCCGACCGCTTCTCCCGACGCCGCCAGCGTGGTGCGCGGGTAGCGCGTCCAGAGCGCGTCGAAGATCGGTGTTTCGCCGAGCTCAACAGCGTTTCCCGGCCCTGGTGGCGCGATCCCCCAGCCGTCGAGGATCACGAGGACGACCGGCTTCAAGCAGCCTCGGCGCCGGCCCGGCAGACCGCCTCGAACGACGGCAGGTCCAGCGACGCGCCGCCGACGAGCGCGCCGTCGACGTCCGGGAGCGCAAGGAGGACGGAGGCGTTCTCGGGCTTGACGGACCCGCCGTACAGCACCGGCGAGTCATGGAGGGACTTGACGAACAGATGGGCCTCCTGCGCGATCTCGGGTGTCGCCGTCTTGCCGGTGCCGATCGCCCAGACGGGCTCGTACGCGATGACGAGCCGCTCGTGCTGCGGGATGACGCCTACCTGTCGCGCGAGAACGGCTTCCGTTTCGCCTGCCTCACGTTCCGCCTCGGTCTCGCCGACGCATGCAATCACGCGCAAGCCCGCATCCAGTGCCGCCTCCGCGCGCATACGCACCGTCTCATCCGTCTCACCGAAGTGCTGCCGGCGCTCGGAGTGACCCACGATTGCGCCGGTGACACCGATCTCGAGCAGCATCGGGGCGGACACCTCGCCCGTGAATGCTCCCTCGAGCTCCCAGTGGACGTTCTGGGCATACACGTCGATCGTGCTGTCCGGGCCGAGACCCTGGAGTGTCGCCTCGAGGGAGACGAGCGGCGGACAGACGACAACCTCGACGCCGGGCGCGCGGTCACCGAGGCGGCGGATCTGCGCCGCGAACTCGCGCGCCTGATGCGGCCCTTTGAACATCTTCCAGTTCCCGGCAACGAGCACGGGCCGATCCTAGGCGACGGTCGGGTAGCGTCGCCCTCCATGAGCGTCCCCCTCTGGGAGCAACGTTTCCGCACGGCCGTCTCGTACCTTCCCGAGTGGTCGCCCGCAGCGCCACGGCATGCCGTGTACGTGTCCAGCCGCTCCGGCAGTTGGCAGGTGCACACGCTCGACGCCGAGACCGGTGCGACCCGCCAGGTCACGGGCCACCCGGTGGGGCTCATCGACGCGACCCCGACGCTCGACGGCGAAGGCGTGCTCTGGTTCCAGGACGAGACCGGTGACGAGTCCGGTCAGTGGTTCGTGCAGCGCTTCCACGGTGGCGAGAGCCGGCCGTTTCTCGATGGTGTTCCCCACGGCTGGAGCGACGGGCTGGCGCAGGCGCCGGGAATCGTGGTCGCAGGGATCTCGGATCGCGACGGGTTTGCCGTCCACGTCTCGCTCGACGGCAAGCCGGCGCGGGAGCTCTACCGCTCGGCGGAGTGGGTCGGGCTCGGCAGCGTCGAGGGCGGTGGGTTCATGCGCGGCGCGCTCTCCGCCGACGGCGCTCTGCTTTGTCTGGAGCACGCGGAGCACAGCGATCTCGTCCACCCTGCGCTTCGAATCGTCGATCCGCGCACGGGCGCGACCGTCGGCGAGCTGCTCGACGAGGGAATGTCGCTCGCTGCGAGCTGCTGGTCTCCCGTGGCCGGAGATGCGCGCCTCGCGTTCCGGCACGAGCGCGACGGCGACGAGCGCCCGGGGCTCTGGAACCTCGCGACGGACGAGCGCACGCACCTGTCTCTCGACCTCGGAGGGGCGGTCACGGTCGCCGACTGGTGGCCGGACAGCTCCGCGCTCCTCCTCGTGAACGTGGCCGAAGGCCGCAGCCACCTCTACCGGTACGAGGTCGAGTCCGGCGCGCTCACGCCGATTCCGACCGAGCCCGGCTACATCTGGAAGGCGCGCGTGCGCCCGGACGGGAGGGTGTGGTTCCTCCACGAGCAGGGAAGCCGGCAGCGACTCGTGCTCGACGACACCGGGAGGGTGGTCGTGAGCCTCGGCGCAGCCGCCTCGCCCTCCCGTCCATACGAGTCGTGGCACTTCGACAACGAGCACGGTCAGCGAGTTCACGGCTTCGTCGTGACGCCCGATGACTCGGGCGGACCGTTCCCGGTGCTGATGTTCGTCCACGGCGGGCCGACCTGGTACGACCTCGACCGCTGGCAGCCGGAGGTGCAGGCCTACGTCGATCTCGGTTTCGCCGTCGGGATGGTCAACTACCGCGGCTCGATCGGCTACGGACGCGAGTGGCGCGACACACTGATCGGCAACATCGGCGGTCCCGAGCTCGAAGATGTGAACGCGGGTCTGCGCGACCTCGTCGCACGGGGCCTCGCGGATCCGGGACGCGCCGTGATCGCCGGGTACTCCTGGGGCGGGTACGTCACGCTCCTCGAACTCGGCAAGCACCCCGAGCTCTGGCAGTGCGGCATCGCCGGTGTACCGGTCGGAGACTACGAGGCGGGTTACGAGGAGCTCTCGCCCGTCCTCCAAGCCTACGACCGCGCGCTGCTGGGCGGCAAGACACCCGCCGAGCTCCCCGACCTGATGCGCGACCGCAACGCGATCAATTTCGCGGACGGGGTGGTCGCCCCGGTCCTGTTCCTCATCGGACGGAACGACTCACGCTGCCCGTACGGCCAGGCGATGGCGTACGTCGACAGGCTCGCCGCACGCGAGCATCCGCACGAGGTGTACGTCTACGAGACAGGCCACGCGTCGTTCGACGTGGACGAGCGCGTGCGCCAGGTCGACATGAACCGCAACTTCCTGCGGCGGCACATCTCCGGTCTCACGCCGACGGAATAGCGGCGACCCCGGGGAGCTCCTTGCCTTCGAGGAGCTCGAGCGCGGCGCCACCGCCGGTCGAAACCCAGGAAACACGATCCGCGAGGCCGAGCTCGGTGATCGCCCGCACCGAGTCTCCGCCGCCAACCACGCTGAAAGCGTCCGCGTCCGCCACGGCCTGCGCGACCGCCTTGGTTCCCTCGGCGAAGCGCTGCCACTCGAAGACGCCCATGGGGCCGTTCCAGAAGATCGTGCGCGCGGAACGGATCGTCTCTGCAAAGCGCTCGCGCGTTTCAGGGCCGATGTCGAGGCCCAGCCAGCCGTCGGGGACGTCGTCGTAGGGGGCGACGCAACTCTCGGCATCCGACTCGAAGGCCGCGGCCGCGACGACGTCGACGGGCAGATACGCCTCGTACGGCAGCGGATTCTCGTCACGCAGCTGCTCGGCCATCTTCCCTCCCACGAGCACGGCGTCGGCCCGTCCTCCCAAATTCACGAGCACGCCGAGCTTGTCGTCGACCTTCGCGCCGCCGGCAACGAGGACGAACGGCCGCGCGACACCGCTCAGCAGACGACCGAGCATCTCGAGCTCGCGTTCGAGGAGGAAGCCGGCGTACGCGGGGAGCAGGTGCGCCACGCCTTCCGTCGACGCGTGTGCGCGGTGCGCCGAGCCGAACGCGTCGCTGACGTAGAGATCCATGCCCTGCGCGAGACGCCGTGCGGTCTCCGGATCGTTCTTCGTCTCACCCGGGTCGAACCGCGTGTTTTCGAGCACCTCGATCCGCCCGTCGGGGAGGAGCTCACGCAGGCGCTCGGCCACCGGAGCCATTGCGAACGCCGGGTCCGGCGCCTCCGGCCGCCCGAGATGCGAGCAGACGACGACGTGAGCCGCCCCCCGACCGAGGATGTCATGGAGCGTCGGGAGCGAAGCCCGGATCCGCGTGTCGTCGGCGACACGGCCGTCCTCGAGCGGGACGTTCAGGTCGGCGCGGACGAGAACCCGCTTGCCGGCGACGTCCGCCTCGCGTACGGAACGAGGCCTGTGCACTAGGCGAGCAGCTTGCCGATCACGTCGACCAGCCGGCACGAGTATCCCCACTCGTTGTCGTACCAGCCAAAGACCTTCACCGTCCTGCCGTGGACCATCGTCAGCTGGCTGTCGTAGATGCACGAGTACGCGCTGCCGACGATGTCGGTGGAGACCAGCGGGTCATCCGAGTACTGAAGGAGCCCCTCGAGCGGACCGGCCGCGGCCTCCCTGTACGCGGCCTGCACCTCGTCCACCGCCGTCTCCCGCCCGAGCGAGACGACGAGGTCGGTAACGGAACCGGTCGCCACCGGCGCTCGCACGGCGACACCGTCGAGCTTCCCCTTCAGGTCGGGCAGCACGAGGCCGATCGCCTTTGCGGCTCCCGTCGACGTGGGGATGAGGTTGATCGCCGCCGCCCGCGCACGGCGGAGATCGGAATGCGGCGCGTCCTGGAGGCTCTGATCCTGCGTGTACGCGTGAATCGTCGTCATGAAGCCGGATTCGATGCCGGCGAGGTCGTGCAGGACCTTGGCGAGTGGCGCGACACAGTTCGTCGTGCAGGAGGCGTTCGAGACGACGTGATGCGTATCGGGGTCGTAGCGGTCGTCGTTGACGCCGAGCACGATCGTGATGTCCGGATCCGTGGCGGGTGCAGAGATCACGACCTTCTTCGCGCCGGCGTCGATGTGCTTCTGCGCCCCTTCCCGAGCCGTGAAGAAGCCGGTCGACTCGAGCACGACGTCGACGCCGAGCTCGCCCCACGGGAGGGCCGCGGGGTCGCGCTCGGAGAGCATGCGGACCCTTTCGCCGGCTGCATGCAGCTCGCCGTCGGCGAGCTCGACGTCGCCCTGGAAGGGGCCGAGATTGGAGTCGTATCTCAGGAGATGCGCCATGGTCTTCGCATCGCCGAGGTCGTTCAGCGCCACGACCTCGATGTCCGAGCCGAGCGCGTGTTGTGCCCGAAAGAAGTTCCGCCCGATGCGGCCGAAACCGTTGATGCCGACGCGAATGCCCATCTCTCCTCCGTTTCTCGTTACCCCGTAGTCGCGACCGCGAGTCTATTCGGCGAGCTCTTCGAGACGGCGCAGACGGCGGTGAAGCGCCGCCTTCGTCGCCGGGGGATCCGCGCGTGCCGCGAGCTCGCGGAGCGACTCGGTCGGATGCCGCAGCCTGAGCTCGGCCGCTTCTCGGAGCGGATCGGGAAGGGCATCGAGATCGAGCCGCCCGATTGCTTCGAGCTGACGACGGGCCGACCGACTCGTCCGCACGAGGTTGGCGTGATCGGCATTGGTGAGGCGGTTCGCACGACCGCGGGTCTCCGCAACGACGGAGCGCTCCTCCAGGGCGAGGACGGTCTCTGCTGCGCCCATCACCGCGAGGAGCGATTCGATCCCCTCCCAGCTCTTGGCGTAGGCGACCGAATGCGTCGCGCGATCGGACGCCGCGAGCTCGAGGTTCTCGATACGCGCGAGGCGTACGAGGAACGCGGCCGACTCGCCGGACGAGGTGCGCAGCTCGATGTGCGGAGAGCGGCCGAGCGACACCGAGCCCGCCCCGAGGAACGCGCCCCGCAGATATGCGGCACGGCAGCACCCCCGCGCGACAACCCTCCGTGGAGGACGCTCGAGTGGTGCATGACGCCGATCCACGACCCCCGCGGCGGTGAGCACGCGCAACGCGTCCTCGTCTCCCGCAACGTGCAGTTGGTACCGCGTGGCGGTGTCGAACGCACGTCGACGGTACGTCCGGATCTCCGAGCGGATCCCGCTCTCGCGCAGGAGCGCGAACGCGCGACGTGCCGCCGCTCCGCTTCCGAGGTCGAGATGGAGCCCCCAGCCACCCGCCGCGCGGAGGTGCAGGCTGCCCGCCGAGTGGAAGAGCGCCGAGAGCTCGGCGCGCCGGTCGCACTCGCGCCGCGGTGCGATCGTCGCGAGCTCCTCACGGACGTCCTCCGACGTGATCACAGCTCGACGCCCTCGAGCGCGAGCAACCGGCGCTTGACGTCGACGCCTGTCCCGCCGTAGCCACCGATCCCGTGCGCCGCCACGACGCGGTGACACGGGACGATGAACGCGAACCGGTTCTCCGCGCAGACCGCGCCCGCGGCTCTCGGAGCTCGCGGCCGACCCGCGAGCGCGGCGAGCTCGCCGTACGTGACGACCTCGCCGCGTGGCACTGCCCGCAGAGCCTCGACGAGCGAGCGCTGAAACGGCGTCGCCCACTCGAGATCGAGGGCCACGTCCGAGAAGGCCACGTCCACACCCCTCAAGAACGCATGGAACCTGGGAATGAGGTCGTCGCTGCCGGTGTCAGACACGGTGTCTGACACCGGGCGGAATGCGAAGTCGTGGGCGAGGACAGCGCCGTCGCGCCTCCACAGTTCGCCGATACCCCAACCGGGCACGGCGTATCGCGTCTCGACGATCGCCACCAAGACCACTCTAGAATCGCCGCCATGAGCGCACACGGCTTCTTCGTCCCGCCTCAGCACGACAACGAGCCCGTCCTCTCCTACGCTCCCGGCACGCGCGAGCGGGCACAGCTCCAGGCCCGAATTCGTCAGATGGAGAACGAGCGAATCTCCATCCCGATGATCATCGGCGGCGAGGACGTCCCGACGGACGAGACCTTCGAGGCCGTGATGCCGCACAGGAAGAGCCACGTCCTCGCCGATGTCGCGAAGGGCGGGCCCGAGCACGTTGAGCGGGCGATCGCGGCGGCCAACGCCGCGCATCACGACTGGTCGCGCATGCCGTGGCACGAGCGCGCCGCGGTCTTCCTCCGGGCCGCCGAGCTGCTGGCTGGCCCCTGGCGCTCGACGCTGAACGCCGCGACGATGCTCAACCAGTCGAAGACTGCTCACCAGGCTGAGATCGACGCCGTGTGCGAGATGATCGACTTCTGGCGCTACAACGTCGATTACATCCTGCGGATCTACTCCGAGCAGCCGCACTCTCCGACCGGCATCTGGAACCGAATGGAGTACCGCCCACTCGAGGGCTACGTCTTCGCAGTCAGCCCGTTCAACTTCAGCTGTATCGGAGGGAACCTCTCCTCGACCCCCGCGCTCATGGGCTGCACGGTCGTCTGGAAGCCCGCGTCGACGGCGGCACTCTCGGCCTACTACTACCTGCGCGTGCTCCAGGAGGCCGGGCTCCCGGACGGAGTGATCAACCTCGTCTACGGCTCCGGCTCGACCATCGGGAGCGCAGCGCTCGCGAACCCCGACCTCGCCGGAATCCACTTCACGGGCTCGACCGAGGTCTTCAACGGCATGTGGGAGACCGTCGGAAAGAACGTCGCCGGCGGTGGCTACCGCGGCTATCCCCGGCTCGTCGGCGAGACCGGAGGCAAGGACTTCATCCTCGCGCACCCGTCCGCCGACGCCGAGGCGGTCGCGACAGCGATCGTGCGCGGCTCGTTCGAGTACCAGGGCCAGAAGTGCTCTGCGGCATCGCGCCTCTACATCCCGTCGAACCTCTGGCCCGCGGTGAAGGAGCGTCTCGTCGAGGACGTCCGCTCGATCAAGATGGGCGACCCGGCGGACTTCGAGAACTTCATGGGCGCAGTGATCGACGCGAGCGCGTTCAAGACGCACTCGGACGCGATCGCCGAGGCGCGCTCGGCCGGCGCCGAGATCCTCACCGGCGGGTCCACCGACGACTCCGAGGGGTACTTCGTCGAGCCGACCGTCATCACGACCGAGGACAAGGGCTTTCGCCTCCTACGCGACGAGCTCTTCGGCCCGATCGTCACTGCCTACGTGTATGACGAGCGCCGCTGGGACGACACGCTGGAGCTCGTTGACGAGACGGCCCCATACGCCCTCACCGGAGCCGTGTTCGCGACGGATCGCGCCGCGATCGAGGACGCGCACGACAAGCTGCGCTACTCGGCCGGGAACTTCTACGTCAACGACAAGCCGACAGGCGCGGTCGTCGGACAGCAGCCGTTCGGTGGATCGCGCGCGAGCGGGACGAACGACAAGGCGGGGTCGATGTGGAACCTCGTACGCTGGGTTACCCCGCGCACGGTCAAGGAGACGTTCGTCCCCCCGACCGACTACCGCTACCCGTTCCTCGCGCCGGACGCGGACGGCAAGAACTAGAGCACGACGATGTCGCGGCCATGATGGCGGCCAGCCGCGCAGCCGCGCTCTCCACTGTGCCTGGCACCGACCTGCAACGAATCCGTCCCAATGTGTCCACTGAGCTGGTCCCGCGCTGTGGATCGGTGCCTGGCACTGAGGTGCAACGATTTAGCGCCGATTCGTCCACGGAAGCGACGTGCTCGTCCGCGTCCTAGACGGGATCGATGCGTTCCTCGACCAGCTCGGGTCGGTCGATTTCCTGCCGCTTGCGCTCGCGATCGGCTGCCACCTCCTCAAGATGGCGTGCACGAGCCGCGCGTGGCGCAACGTGCTTGCCGCTGCCTACCCGGACGAAAGCGTGCCGTGGCGATCGATCTACGCGGCGTATCTCGCAGGCGTCGGGGTCAACGCCATCATCCCGGCGCGCGCCGGCGACGCTGTCCGCATCGTGCTCGCGCATCGCGCGATCCCGGGGAGCACCTACACCACGGTCGTGTCGAGCACGCTCGTCCTCAGCTTCTTCGACATGTTCGTGGCGAGCATCGTCCTCGCCTGGGCGTTGACCTTGGGGGAACTCCCCGGGCTCGATGTGCTCGCACGTCTCCAGAGCTTCGACTTCGCGTGGATCCTCTCGCGGCCACTCCTTCTCGACCTCACGCTCGCAGCGGTCATGATCGCCACCGGCCTCCTCGGCATCTGGATCGCAGGCCACGTCGCGAACTTCCGCGAGCGCGTCGCGCAGGCGTTTCGCGTCCTGTCGCCGCCCACGCGGTATCTCGGCCGCGTCGCGACCTGGCAGGCGGCCGACTGGACCCTACGCCTCGTCACGATCTGGTTCCTGCTCGACGCCTTCGACATCCCGCAGTCCCTCGAGAACGTCGGTCTCGTGCAAGTGTCCCAGAGCGTCGCGACGCTCTTCCCGATCACGCCCGGCGGGCTGGGCACCGAGCAAGCCTTCCTCCTCTATGTGTTGAGCGGCGTCGCGCCCGCGTCCGTCCTCCTCGCGTTCAGCGTCGGCGCGCGGCTCACGCTCACGATCACGAACGTCGTCGCCGGCTTCACGGCGATTGCGCTGACGCTCCGAACCGTGCGCTTCAACAAGGCCCTGGGGACATCCTCGGAAGAGGCCGCGGAAGCCTAGGAAGGTCCCGCCTTGTGGAGTTGCGCGTAGAGCGCGCGCGCAATCTTCTGCGGCAGCCCCGGCACACCCTCGAGCTCCTCCTGCGAGGCCTCGAGGAAGCGCTCGACGGAGCCGAAGTGGCGGATGATCGCGCGGCGGCGAACAGGCCCGACCCCTGGGAGCCCCTCGAAGATCGTCTCCATCGAGCGCGCGCCGCGCTTGCGCCGGTGGTAGCGGAGCGCGACGCGATGCGCCTCGTCGCGGATCCGCTGCAGGAGCTGGAGCGCGGGGCTCGAGCGGTCGAGAGCGATCGGTGCGGGGAAACCCGGGACGAAGACCTCCTCCTCGCGCTTCGCCAATGAGATGACCGCCACGCGCGGGAGGTCGAGCTCCTCGAGAGCGGCAAGCGCAGCCGCGAGCTGCCCCTTACCGCCGTCGACGACGACGAGGTTCGGCATCCGGGAGAAGCTCTCGTCGTGGTCGCCGCTTCGGATACGTGCAAAACGACGCGAGACCGCCTCGCGCATCGCGCCGACGTCGTCCTGGCCGGCGAGCCCGCGAATCGAGAAGGTGCGGTAGTGGGCGTTCTTCGCGCGGCCGTCGACGAACACGGTCATCGACGCCACGATCGACTCACCCTGGATGTTCGAGACGTCGAAGCACTCGATCCGCAGCGGCAGGCTCTCCAGGTTCAGCACCTCACGCAGTTCCTCGAGCGCAGCGATCCGCCTCGAGCGCGCCGCCTCGCGGACGGCAGCATCCGCTTCGAGGGCGAGCTGCGCGTTCTCCGCCGCGAGCTCGACGAGCCTCCGCTTCTCGCCGCGTACCGGCGCTCTCACGACGACGCGCGACCCGCGCCGCTCGGTGAGGAACTCGGAGAGCGCATCCGTGTCACCGATCGTGTCGGGGATCAGAACTTCTGGCGGAACACTCGGCGAGCCGCCATAGTACTCGAGGACGAACGCCTCGAGGATCGACTGCGCATCCTCGCCCTCGACGTTCTCCAGGTGAAACCCGTAGCGATCGATCATCCTGCCGTCGCGAAGCGGGAAAACCTGCACCGCAGCCTGGTCGCCGCCGATCGCGAGCCCGATGACGTCGACCGTTCCCACCGTCCGCTTCTCGGTGGCCTGGCGGTCGGCGAGATGGCGAATCGAGAAGAGGCGGTTGCGAAAGCGCGCAGCCTCCTCGAAGCGCTCCTCCGCGGCCGCCTCGCGCATGCGCTCGGTCAGCTCGGCCTGAATCGTCTTCGTGTCACCGGAGAGGAAGCCGATGACACCGTCGATGACAGCCGCGTAGTCGTCCTTCGAGATCGCCCCGATGCACGGCGCGAAGCAGCGGTCGATGTGCAGGTCGAGGCACGGGATCCCCGAGTGACGGCCCGGCCGTGGCCCCTCGCACGGTCGGAAGCGGAAGACGCGGTTGAGGACGTCGAGCGTCTCGCGAACCTTCTTCGCGTTCGCGTACGGGCCGAAGTAGACCGTGCCGCGGCGGTGCCGCTCGCGGGTGAACATCACCCGCGGGTACTCGTCGGTGAGCGTGACGGCGATGTACGGGAACGACTTGTCGTCGCGCAGGCGGATGTTGAACGGGGGCCGGTGACGCTTGACGAGGTTCTGCTCGAGATGAAGCGCCTCTGCCTCGGTTCGCGTGACGATGACCTCGACATCGGCGATCCGCTCGGCGAGCTGCGCAGAGCCCATGCGCGTGTCACCGCGCTGGAAGTAGCTGCGAACCCGGGAGCGCAGGGACTTCGCCTTGCCGACGTACAGCACCTCGGCCGCCTCGTCGCGGAAGATGTAGACGCCCGAGCCGCGCGGGAGCGTCTGAAGCGTTCCTTCAAGGTTTTCACGCATTCCAGAGCTAGCGTATCCCCATGCGTTCGGGGCTCCTGACGGCCGTCGCCGCCTTTGTCGCGCTCGTTGCGCCCGCGCTAGCGACCGCGGGACCAGGCCTCGTCGTTGGCGCCGTGGAGGACGACGTGCGCGCGGCGACCCTCGTGGAGGCGGAGGCGAAGATGACAGCTTTCAGGCTCTCCGGCTTCCGCGCGGTGCGCATCACGAGCTACTGGACGCCCGGTCTCACCCGGCCGACGGAGAGCGAGCTGCAGATCCTCCGCAACGTCGGTGACGCCGCAGTGCGGAACGGAGTACGCGTCTACGTGACGGTGATGAACCCCGGGTCGCGCACGACTCCTCTGACCGACGAGACGCGAGCCGAGTTCGCGTCGTACGCCGCCGCGATCGTCCGGAGCGCGCCTTCCATCGAGCACGTCATCGTCGGCAACGAGCCCAACCTGAACCGGTTCTGGCTCCCTCAGTTCGGGATGGACGGCTCGAGCGTCGCCCCTGCGGACTACCTCGCCCTGCTCGGCGTGACGTACGACGCCCTCAAGGCCGTCTCGCGCGACGTTCGCGTCCTCGGCGGCGCGGTCTCCCCACGCGGGAGCGACCGCCCCGGGGGCATACGACCAACCCACTCGCCGACGAAGTTCGTCCAAGAGCTCGGCATCGCCTACCGGGCGAGCGCGCGCGATCGTCCCGTCATGGACGCCTTCGTCATGCATCCCCACGCCGACAACTCGGGTCAGCCACCCGCCACGGCGCACCCGAACACGACGACGATCGGCATCGCCGACTACGGGAAGCTCGTCGCGCTGCTGGCCGAGGCGTTCGACGGAACGTCGCAACCGGGCTCGAGCCTGCCGATCTTCTACGGCGAGTTCGGCGTCGAGTCTGACATCCCGGCCGCCAAGGCGTCGCTGTACACGGGCGCCGAGCCGGCCTCGGTGCGTCCGGTGAGCGAGGCGACGCAGGCCGCTTACTACGCGCAAGCGCTCGCGCTCGCGTTCTGCCAGCCCACCGTCGACGGAGTGCTGTTCTTCCTCTCGCGCGACGAGCGTGCGCGTCCCGGCTGGCAGTCGGGCATCCACTACGTCGACGGCACGCCGAAGTCGAGCAAGGCGAGGGTCACGAGGGCACTCGACCGCACGGCGGGCGGCTCGATCACGCGCTGTCCGGGCGTCGAGCTGCCGGTGAAGCCGACACTCCTTCGCTTCGGAACGCGCTCGGCCGCAAAGCGTGGCGTGTTCCGGGTGAGCTTCCGGTGCGACCTCGACTGCCGCTACTGGGTCCGCCTCGAGAATGCCGCCACGCGTGCCACCAGGCTGTCCGTACGAGGCTCGGCGACGGTGGGCGAGGTCGTGCGGGCCGACCTCGGATCGCGCCGCCTCAAGCCCGGGACGTACCGCTACACGATCCGCCTGATCCACCCGGTGAACCCCGCCGCCCCGACGGTGCGCCAGGGACCGGGCTTTGCTTTGCCCTAGTAGCGATGCTCGAGGCGCCAGACGCGCACGATCACATACGCGCACGCGCCGAGCACAGCCACGAGCGCGAACGCGTCTCGGGTACCCGGCAGGCCGTACCCGATCGCAAGCCCGATCGCGACCACCGCGAGCACGACCGCCGCGTAGAAGAGCTTGCGGCTCCAGTCCGACCACGATTCGAGATCTCCGCGGCGTTCTCTCCACACCATGAACAGGAAGAACGCGATCGCGAGGAAGAATGCGATCCGGACGATCCCGCCGACGGTGGCCACGACCGGCTCGAGCGACAGCACGACGACGACAAGTGCGATCACTGCGACGATCCCGAGCCCGCGTGCGAGCGGCGGGGTCCGATCCCAGAGCTTCCTCATGACCCGGACATGAAAGCGCGAACCGCGAGCGCTCCGGCGACGACGGTCGTCACGGCGAACCAGAGCAACCGCTTCGGGCCGCTGCCCGGTGCGTAGAACCACGGCGTGAGCGCCAGCCCGAGTGCCAGCGCGCCGTAGGTGTAGTGCAGCTTCTCCGGTGCACGGCGGCCGTCCGAGAGGAGCAGCAGCCCGACCGCGGCCTGGGCGATCAACAGGGTCTGCGCAAGGACAAGCGCATGGGAGACGAACGCGCCGCCGCTTCCCGCGCGGCGGTACGCGCCGAAGCCGAGGACAGCCGAACCGATGCACACGGCGATGACCGCGACCCCCAGCGCGATGTGCACCGTTAGCA
>DATKBJ010000049.1:0-3511 GCA_035514135.1 Gaiellaceae bacterium
CGGCTGGCGCTTGGAGCGCCTCGCGCCATGAGCTAAGGCGCGAGTGCGCCCTCCGTATACAGGCCCTCGGCGTTCCACAGCAGGAAGCCCTTGGCGCCTGCCAGGCGCGCGGCGTCGACCTGGGCGCGAACCTCTTCGAGCCCGTACGGAACCGTGAAGCTGAAGTCCTGGACCCACGGGACGAGCAGCACATCTCTGCCACGCAGGGCAAGCTCGAAGCGGCGAAGCGCGCGAGAGACGGTCGCGCCCGGCGACGAGCCCGGATCGGCGAGCCCGAGCTCGCCCGGGCCGAAGAGCGACGGATAGGTCATGGCGTACACGGTGTCGAGGTACGGCGCCATCTGGCGCGGGAGCTGGCCGATCCCGAGATCTCGCGCAGCCGAGAGCCCGAATACTGCAGCCGCGATCCGCACGTCGTACGGGTCGAGACGCCGCTGCGCGTAGCGCAGGAACGCCGGAATCGCCTCGCGCTTCGTGAGCGATCCGCGGTTCCCGTACGTCGCCCCCGCCACGTCACCGTCCGAGGGGAACCGCACGTAGTCGAACATGATCTCGTCGAAACCCGCCTTCGCAGCCGCGACGGCGACGTCGACGTTGTACTTCCATACACGCTTGTCGTACGGATTCGTCCAGCCGAGGCCTGCCGCATCACGCCACACGGAGCCGTCCGACCGACGAATTGCGAGATCCGGGCGGGCACGAGAGAGCACGGGATCCTCGAAGACCACGATACGACCGATGAGATAGATCCCGCGCGCGTCGATCCGCTGCGCGACATCGCGAGCGGAGTAGTAGTCGCGAGCGGCTCCTATCGACACTGCCTGCCGCGGAACGGACGACGTGATGAAGCCGATCTCTCCGTTCTCGTCCTTCACGTCGAGCCCGAGCGCCGTGAGCCCGTCGCGCTCGAGGTCGAGGTACTCGTCGAGCTTCCCGGGAAGCGACGCGAGACCCATCGTCACGTGAACGCCGCGGAGCTCGATCGGCAACGTGCGGGGGCCGCTCGACGGAGTCGCGGCGAGAGTGGAGAGGTCGGCCACAGGCTTCGGCCCGTCCTGGGTACCGACGAACTGCGCCCCCATCCCGAGCAGAAGAACCGCGAACAGGACGGTTCCCACGGCAGCACCACGCCTGAGGCGCTTCCTCCGCCTCACCGCAGCCCGACGCTCGCGAAAACGCTCGTTCGGGTCGATGGGTGGGAACAGCATCGACACCGGGGCGTGGACCTTACCGCAGGTTCATAGAATCGCCACGTGGTCCTCTCCGATCGCACGATCCGGCGGCTTCTCGACGAGGGGCGCATCGGGATCGCCCCGTACGACGAGACGCTGATGCAGCCCGCGAGCCTCGACGTACGGGTCGATCGCTACTTCCGCGTCTTTCGCAACTCTCGCTACCCCTTCATCGACGTGAAGGCAAAACAGGAGGATCTCACCGAGCTCGTCGAGGTCGCCGACGACGAGGCGTTCATCCTTCACCCCGGCGAGTTCGTGCTCGGCTCGACGCTCGAGCGCGTCACCCTGCCCGATGATCTCGTCGCCAGGCTCGAAGGCAAGAGCTCATTGGGGAGGCTCGGTCTCCTCATCCACTCGACCGCCGGCTTCATCGACCCCGGCTGGGACGGCCACGTCACGCTCGAGCTGTCAAACGTCGCGAACCTCCCGATCACGATCTACGCCGGTATGAAGATCGGCCAGCTGTCGTTCGTTCAGCTGTCGGAGCCCGCGGAGCGTCCGTACGGCTCAGCCGGCATCGGCTCGAAGTACCAGGGTCAGCGCGGACCCACACCGAGCCGGTACTGGCAGAACTTCCGCGACGAGTGACCTACGCGGGAGGGTCGCAGCCGAACCCGTCGCTGCCCTCGGCGAGACGGACGAGATAGCCGCGAAGAGCAGCGAGCTCCTCGTCGTCGAAGCGTGCCGTGAGAAAGGCCTCGACCTGCGGCACATGACTCGCCGAGGCCTCGCGCAACTTCGCCAGACCTGACTCGGTCAGGACCGCGTAGACCACGCGGCGATCCGTCTCGCACGCGGCGCGCTCGACGAAGCCGCCGCGCTCGAGACCGTCCAGGAGCCGCGTGACGCCCGATGCCGTCAGGAGCACCCGCTCGGCAAGATCGACGCGGCGCATCCGCATGTCAGGCGCCCACGCAAGCTGAAGCAGCACGTCGTAGTCGGCCATGGTGAGGCCGTGGTCCGCGATCAGCTGTGCGTTCAACTGCCGCGTCGTGCTCGCGTAACCGCGGAGCAGCGCGGCGAACGCCTGGACCTGCAGAGATTGCTCCCTCAATACTTGACTAGTCACTATCCTCCGTGTACATTTATTTGTGTCCTCAATAATAGCGAGCGCAAAGGAGATGTCCATGCCCATCCTTGCAGAGTCTTCGGCCACCGTCATCCCGGCCGGAACCTGGTCCATCGATCCCGTCTGGTCGGCGCTCGAGTTCGAGGTTCGCAAGCTCGGCCTCGTTACCGTCAAGGGCCGCATTCCGGGCTTCTCGGGTACCGCCACCGGCGGCGAGAGCGCGTCGATCGAGGGTGTCGTCGACGCAGCGAGCATCACGACCTTCGACGCCGATCGCGACGCGCACATCCAGTCTCCCGAGTTCTTCGACACGCAGAGGTACCCCGAGCTGCGCTTCGCATCGACCTCCGTGGAGATCCAAGGCGACGAGCTCGTCGTGAGAGGCGACCTCACGATCAAGGATGTCACCAACCCAGTCGAGCTCCGCGGTGAGCTCGTCGGACCGGCGAACGACCCATGGGGCAACGAGCGCATCGGGCTCGAGCTCGCGGGCACCATCGACCGCACCTCGTTCGGGCTGAACTGGAATGCCCCGCTTCCGGGCGGCGGCTTCCTTCTTCCGGACGAGGTCGTCCTCAAGGCCTACTTCGCCGCGGTGCGGGCCGCGTAGCCGATGCGGCTCCTCGCAGTTTCCGGCAGCCTCCGGGCGATGTCGTACAACTCGGCTCTCGCCCGGGCGGCAGCCGATCTCGCTCCGGCCGGCGTCGAGGTCGAGGTGTTCGACGGCCTGGCCGCCCTGCCGATGTTCGACGCCGATATCGAGGGAGACGATGTCGCTGCCGTACGGCATCTCCGCGAGAGCATCGCGGAGGCCGACGCCGTCCTGTTCGTGACGCCGGAGTACAACGGCTCGATCCCGGGCGTGCTGAAGAACGCCGTGGACTGGGCGTCGCGGCCGCGCGGAGAAGCGGCACTCGCGGGCAAGACAGTCGCGGTCGCCGGCGCCAGCACAGGACAGTACGGAGCGCTCTGGGCGCAGCAGGATCTCCGGCGCGTCCTCGGTGTCGCAGGCGCGCGTGTCGTCTGCGGCGACCTCCCGGTCGGACGCGCGCAGAGCGTCTGCGACCCCTCGGGCGCGCCGAGCCCGATCGTCGCCGAGCGGCTGCGGAACCACATCGCTGAGCTCTGCCGCGAGGCCGCGCCGCTTCGGGCGGCTGCCTGACCAGCCTCGCGAAGCGTCGGTCGATACGGCCGCGGCAGCGACGCT
>DATKBJ010000050.1:0-3179 GCA_035514135.1 Gaiellaceae bacterium
CCAGCGGAGAGCCGATGGGCACTTTGTAAACTTCCCCGCCGCGGCTTGTAAGGGTGCGCGTGATCTGAGAGGGTTCGCTCAATCGTGAGGGCCTCCCGTGTGGGGGAGGGGCAGCGCATAGTGCTGCTGTGGCGCGACTGAGCACCCTTCGAAACCCTGCGGCTCTCGGCGCCTTGACTGGATCGAGTGCCGCTGCGCTCGGAGGAGGAGTCTATGAGAGTGCGCTCGTTGATCGCAGTGATCGCAGCGGGACTCGTCGTGGTGGCACTGGGATCTGCCGGTGGCAGCGCGATCCCGGCCGGAAACCTCGTGAAGAGCGCGGGTGTCGAGGCCCAACCGGCTACCGCGAGCACTGCCGAGCAAGCAGCGACCTATTCCCCCCGAGGTTGGGAGAGAGCCAGCGTCCGGGGCCCGGGCGAGCCCGAGCGGCCAGACTCCGGGTTCGTCGTCGCGCGCTACGGCACACACGGATACTTCCCATCGAGCGCCGTGGCCAGGGCGATCGGCGGTGGCAGGAACTTCCTCTTCGGCGGCTACCCGCACCGCAGCGCGACGGCAACCCAGTCCATCAACGTCTCATCCTCGGCCGCGGACATCGACGCGGGAGGCGTCAAGGCCTGTCTGTCGGGGTATCTGGGAGGAACCCGCAACTGGGCGGACTACACGATCCGAGTTGACGTTTCGTTCCTGACCGAAGCCGAGGCCTCCCGGGGCGGGGGGCTTCGCATCGGCCCGGTGTTCCCCGCGCAGCGAAAGAACGAGACGACGATGCTTCGGCGTGCGGCCGAGCGAAACGTCCCGTCCGGGACACGTCTGCTCCGTGTCGTCGTCACCGCGAACAGCTCTGCAGGTAGTCCGATCTACGCCTATGCCGACAACATCTCGGTCGCGCTCACGAAAGGGTCGTGTGAGCCGGTGCTGGCCGTTCGCTGTGCAGGCGGCGCGCTCGTCGCGACCGTGACGCCGTCGGCGGTCGCCAGGACGCAGCGTGTCGGGTTCGCCGTCAGGGGCGCGAAGGGCTCGAAGCAGCTTGCTCGAGCGCGCGCGCCGTACAGCGCGCGGATCACCATGGCCGGGCTCACTGGGCGGCTCATTGTGACCGCAACCGTGACCCAGGTTGGAAGCGGGCCGATCGTGCTGACGAAGAAGTCTCGGCGATGTTGACGGACGGCCTGCTCGTCGCGACGTGCGGGAGGGGCGGCTACAGCCGCCCCTCCCCGGTCTGACAGTCACGGCCTCCGCACTCTCAAGCACCTCGAGAAGCTGGGATCTCGCAGAGCAGCCAACCGCTTGAGGAGCCGACGGCACCCAGGTCGATGATGTTCTCGACGCCCGCTGAAGCGGCTCCGGCGTTGTGAAGCTGTCCGATCGCCTCACTGGTGCAGCGCTTCAGCGCCGCACTAGCCGTTCACGACCGCTCGACCGCCGGCGAGGCGTGAAGCCCCCGCGATCGACACTGGGCAACGTCCTCCGGCGCTAGCCTTCCGACGGATGGTTGCGGCCATGTCCACGCTGAGCGGGCCGGTGTCCGCGCTCGCCGACATCTCGCGGCTCGCGAGCGAGAACGTCGGGCCGTGGCTGCGCGAGTACGAGGGCTACCGTGGGACGTTTGTCTTCGTCGACGCCGAGGCCGGGACAGCGCGTCTGATCACGCTCTGGGAGAGCGAGCAGGACGAGGAACGCGCACGGGACTCGCGAGGGGCAATGCGCGACCAGCTCGCCACGACGGCGGGGATGGACGTGGTGAGCTTCGAGGTCTTCGAGGTGCTGGGGCACGAGCTGTTGCCCCCGCCCGACGAGGCCGACGGCTAGCCCGCACGCGAGTTCAGTCGAGCTGCTCGTCCATCATGAGCTCGAACATCTGGACGCTCGTTCGCCGGCCGCCCCCCGCGGGCGGAGTGAGACTGGCCGCTCTTCCATCCGGATCATCCGTCGGAACTCCTCGAGGTCACGATCGACCGCGGTGGTGTCGGTGCCTTCGAACCGCGCCATACGTACGTACATGTCCCCTCCTTGCAGTGATTGCGGAGTCAGCGACGCTAACACCTCGCACGTTGGTCGTCAGAGCGGTTTGCGATAGGTCGTCGACGTGCTGACGACCTCGTAGCCGAGACTCGCGTACAGATCGAGTGCGCCGTTCGGGTTCTCTGTGTGCACGCCGAGCGCGACCTCGGTCATTCCCCGCGCGGCGAGCTCGCGGATCGACTCGACGATGAGCGCCTTCGCGACACCCCGGCGGCGCCAGCGCCGCGCCGTCGCGATGTTCTCGGTCCAGCCGACTCGCTTCGAGTGCTCGGCATTCGAGGCCGTGTCGATGAACGACTTGACCTGGCCCGCAACCCCCTCGTCGTCCCACGCGATCTTCCAGAGCGTCGGGTCCAGGTACGGGAACGCGATGAACCGCTCGTAGTCCGTCTCGGTCGGCTCGACGTAGCCCCAGTGATCGCGGAACGCCTCCATGTCGGCTTCCCAGATCGTGCGAATGTCCTCCTCGCGCACCGGTCTGATCTCGAGACCGTCCGGAAGGGGATGGTCGGGAAGATCCTCGACGCTCGGACGCAGCATCTCGGCGGAGTACGTGACCGGCTCGTAGCCCTCGGCACCGATCAGCGAGCTGGCTGCGGTGTTGCGATCGTTGTTCCAGACCTCGAGGAGCTGCTCGGCGCCCTCGTGCTCGGCCGCGATCTCACGAAGCCGGGCCTCGTTCCACGCGAAGAGCGTCGCACCGATCCCACGGCCGCCGACATCCGGATCGAGGAAGCACACGTGCCTGTACAGGCGAGGCCCGTCAGCCTCCTGATCCCACCACACGCGGCTGTACGCGACGGGCAGGCCAGCCACGTCGGCGACGACGAGGTCGCGCGTCGGATCACAGCGGTCGAGGTTCTCGTACCCCGACGCGATCCCCTCGGCGGTCTCGACTCGATCGTCGTCCACGCCCTTTGCCCACGCGGTGATGATGCGAGCGAAGTCCGCGTAATCAGCGGGTCCCTGAAATGCGCGAAAGTCGACGCCGTCGAGTGAGGGAAGAGGTGCCACAGGGCGATTGTCCCTGTTCCGCGGCGCTAGAGAGCGATACGGAGCGCGAGGTGCAGCGGGCAGCCGGACCCGACGAGGGAGCGCACGAGCTCGAGGTCGGCACCGGAGTCGACGAGCATCCACGCGTCCTCCTCGCCGAA
>DATKBJ010000051.1:0-38388 GCA_035514135.1 Gaiellaceae bacterium
TCGGCGACGGCTTCGGCGAGCGTTGCCGTCTCCGGGACGGACGCATCGGTGAGGGTGACGTCGCGGAGTGGCATCAGAGCTGGAACAGGACGAGGTAGACCGTGGCGATCAGCAGCGACACGATCGTAATCGGCAGTCCCACGACGAGGAACTGGAGGAACGACACGCGGTTGCCGGTGCGCTCGAGGATCCCGGTGGCGGCGACGTTCGCGGCCGCTGCGATCATCGTCGCGTTGCCGCCGAAGCAGGCCCCGAGGGCGAGAGACCACCAGAGACCGTCGTCGAACTCCTCTCCCTGGATCGAGTCGACGACGGGGAGCATCGCCGTCGTGAACGGGATGTTGTCCACCATCGCCGAGCCGGCCGCCGAGCCCCACAGGATCACCATGCCCTCCGCCACGCTCGAGTCGCCCGTGAGCTCGGTGAGCCACTCCGCGACGTCTGCAACGACGCCCTGCTCGACGAGGCCGCCGACCATGACGAAGAGCCCGATGAAGAACATGAGCGTCGACCACTCGACCCGGCCGAGCGCGTCGTCGACGTCGTCGCTCGCCACGAAGAGCATGACGGTCGCGCCGACGAGGGCGACCACTGCCGGCTCGACGTGGAGCGGGCTGTGCAGGAAGAACGCGACGATCGTCCCGGCGAGCACGGCGAGCGTGCGCTTGACGTGCTTGGCGGCGCGCAAGTCCCGGGCGGGGTCGAGAACGGCGATCTGCGCCGCCCGCTCGGGAGCGGGCAGCAGGCGCTTGCGATAGGCGAACGCGAGCATCGTCGACGTCACGGCGAGCGTGAAGAGCGCGACGGGAGCGAGGTTGACGATGAAGTCCATGAAGGACAACTCGGGTCGGTGCGAGCCGATGAGGATGTTAGGCGGATCGCCGATGAGCGTCGCCGTTCCCCCGATGTTGCTCGCGAGCACCTGCACGAGCACGAGCGGGATCGGCGGGATGCGGAGCATGTCCGCGATGAGCAGCGTGATCGGGACGACGAGCAAGATCGACGTCAAGTTGTCCAGGAATGCTGAGAGGACGCCGGTCATCAGCGAGAGCAGCAGGACGAGCGCGACTGGGTTGCCGCGCGAGATCTGCGTCGCCTTGAGCGCGACGTAGGTGAACACGCCCGTCGGCTCGGTGAGCGCGACGATGACCATCATCCCGGCCAACAGGCCCAGCGTCGGCCAGTCGATCGCCTCGACGGCGGTTTCCTGGTCGATCGCTCCCACCACGACCATCGCTGCGGCTCCCCCCAAGGCGATCTTGGTGCGATGGGCCCAGTCGAGCGCGAGTCCGGCGAGCGCGATGACAAAGATCGCGATCGCGACGATGTCCATCCCGGCGAGACTATCTGCGCGTGGCGTCGAATCTCGTCATCCTCGGTCTCGGGCTGCTCTGCGCCGCAACGGGCGGCGAGCTCTTCGTGCGGGGTGTGGTGGGCATCGCGGAGGCGGCGCGGATTCCGCCGGGCATTGTCGGCGCGACTGTGGCTGCCTTCGGGACTTCGAGCCCCGAAGTCTCGGTGGCGATCAGCTCTGCGCTGAGCGACCGTCCACAGCTCGCGCTCGGCGACGCGCTCGGCAGCAACGTGGTCAACATCGGGCTCGTTCTCGGCGTCGCGATCCTCATCGGCCCGATCCGCGTCGGTCAGGGTGCGATCCGGCGGGATATGACCGCCGCCCTCGTCCTGCCGCTCATCACGGTCGTGCTCGCGGCCGACGGCGATCTGAGCAGGGCGGACGGGCTCGTGCTGCTCATCGTGTTCGCGACCTGGCTCGTGACGACGATCCTCGCCGCACGCCGAGAGCGAAGCGCAGCAGCGGAGGTCCTCGCGGAGCACTCGCTGCCGCGGGCGGCCATCGTCGGCGTGGTCGGGCTGCTCGTCCTCGTCGCGGCCGGGCGTCTGATCGTGGTCGGGGCGAAGGGGATAGGAGCGGATCTCGGTCTCGACCCGTTCGTCGTCGGCATCGTGTTCGTCGCCATCGGAACGTCGGTGCCCGAGCTTGCGACGGCCGTCGTCTCGCGGGTGCGTGGGCACGAGGAGATCGGGCTCGGAACCGTCCTCGGGAGCAACGTGTTCAACGGCGGCCTCGTCGTCGCGCTCGTCGCCCTCATCGCCCCGTTCGAGGTCGACTTGTCGGAGATAGCGATCAGCCTCGTCTTCGGGATCGTCGTCGTGGTCGTCGTACTGCCGTTCCCGCGGCCACTACTCGGGCGGTTCCGCGGGGCGCTTCTCGTCACGCTCTACGTGTCGTCGGTCGTGACACTGCTCCTGTATCAGGGGTGAGGGCCGGCGAAGATCCGGTTTAGGGCCGCGACGCAGGAACGAATCTACGGCGCAGGGCAGGGCCGCGGCCGGTAGTGGGTCAGTTTGGCGCGGGCTATTACGAGATGGAGTCGCGCAGCTTCAGAAGCACCAGCGCCCAAACGACGACGATCACGAGCAGACTGATTGCCATCCTGAGCAGCATTCCGCGCCAGGGTCCCACCAGCGGGATGGTATCCTCGGGTCATGCCTGACCGCTCACGCAAGCGTCCTACAGACGTAGACAAGCTGGCGAAGCAGCTCGTCGACGAGGTAGCGGGAGACGCGCCGCCGTTTGATCCGGACGCGGGGAAGGACCCTGCCGCCGTCGCGCTGGGGCGGAGGGGTGGGCTCAAAGGTGGCAAGGCTCGTGCCGCGAGCATGACGCCGGAGCAGCGGAGCGAGGCCGCGCGGAAGGCCGCACAAGCTCGCTGGTCGAAGCAGTCAGGCACCTAGCTCCG
The DNA here is from genome assembly GCA_035514135.1 of Gaiellaceae bacterium. GTDB lineage: Bacteria > Actinomycetota > Thermoleophilia > Gaiellales > Gaiellaceae > GMQP-bins7. Next base: position 2,763 of record DATKBJ010000051.1, read on the forward strand.
CTTACTCCGTCTCCGGCTGGTCATGCAGAGCTGCCCATGTCGCGAGCGCCGCGGCAAAGTTTCCGCGTGCTGCATCCTCGGATGGAGCGACAACGCCTATCGCCAGACAGCTGGCGCGAGCGGCGAGCGGCTGCGGAGATTCAAAGTGACCCACCACCACCGCGGTCCGCTAACAGTCTCCTTACACGACTCTCATCGCCGTCACACGCCGGATGCCGATACTACGGCGGTTCATGCGGAACCTCGTCCTCGCGCTGTGCGCGCTCGCAATGCTCGTCGGGAGTGCCTCGGTCGCCGGGGCGGCGGAGCCGAACGTTGGCACGCTGTCCGTCGAGCGCGCTAAAGGTGTCGTGATGGTGGACCTCCGTGGCTCCCTGCTCGGACGGCTCGGCAACGGCTCTCTCCGTGTCACTGACCACACTCCCAACGACCGCTACTCGGCGTTGGTCGTGGGCCGCAGGGTGACGCAGGAACGCCTCGGGCCGCGAACCGTCCTCTACCGCGGGCTGGGACTGCGCTTCCGGATGCTCGGAGGCGGATACAGGGTCGTGATGCGAGGATCGGGGATCTCGGTCTCGGCCGTCGGACGAGGGACGGTGATGCTCGTCGCGGAGCCGCGAGTCGCCGGGGACGACGCTGGCGTGTACTCGCTCGACGGAGTCGACTGCAGCCTCGATCCGGATCTGTGCACGCCGCTTCCGGTTGTGGCCGAGCGGTTCGTACTCGAGCCGCCACCTACCGAACGCCCGCGGCCGAGGTCGGCAGGATGACGGTTCCTCACGCGATCCTCGTGGTCGAGGACGAGACGTCGATCGCGTCGTTCGTTGCGGCGTATCTGCGCAACGCGGGGTACGTCGTGACCACCGCGCCGACAGCTCAGGCTGCACTTCTGCACCTTGCGGGCGAGTCGCCGGCGCTCGTGATCCTCGACCTCAACCTCCCGGACGGCGATGGCGTCGAGCTCTGCCGCCGGATCCGGAAGACGTCGGACGTCCCGATCCTCATGCTCACGGCGCGCGACGAGGACATCGACAAGATCATCGGGCTCGAGGTCGGCGCCGACGACTACATGACGAAGCCGTTCAACCCGCGCGAGCTCGTGGCCCGTGTGAAGAGCATCCTCCGCCGGGCGGCTCCCGAGCGCAGGCGGACGGAGTCGGACGAGCTCCAGCACGGTGACCTCTCGATCAACGCGGGCAAGCGCGAGGTTCACGTCCGCGACGAGGAGATCCGCCTGGCACCGAAGGAGTTCGACCTCCTGTGGGAGCTCCTCGACCACCGCGGGATCGTCCTGACGCGGGATCAGCTCCTCGAGCGCGTCTGGGGCTATACGTTCGCCGGCGACACGCGCACCGTGGACGTGCACGTGCGTCAGGTCCGTCGGAAGCTCGGCGACGCATCGCCGATCGTGACTGTGTGGGGCGTCGGATACAAGGTTGCGTCCGACCGCACGGCGGCATCGACGCTCTAGGGGGCTACCCTGAACCCCATGCTGGGAACGCTCCGGTTCCGCCTCACGGCCGTGTTCCTCGCTGTCGTGCTGGTCTTCGGCGTCGTGTCGATCGGGCTCGCGGTGCGGCTCTTCCAGGACGTCACGCGGAAGCAGTCGATCGCGGAGCTCCGGCGGGAGGCTTCCGGAATCGCGGCCCTCTATGCGGAGTCTGCCCTGAGGTCGTCGGACGAGGGCGCGAAGGCGCCGGAGTTCGCTGCGGAGAAGCTCGAGCTCGCAACGGGCGATGAGCTGTACTACGTCGGCGCGTCGCTCTTCCCAGGGCAGCGCTTCGGTCTGACGCGTCTGCCTCGTAGCGCGCTCGGTGACGTCGAGCTCGGACGCGACGAGCAGGTCATCCTCGAGTTCACGCCGCCGGGCGAGAGCAGGCGGCTCCTCGCAGCGGCTCAGCCCGTGCAGCTCGTCCAGGGAACCGAGCCGTTCGGCTGGCTGATCGTCGCCAAGCCGGAGGCCGAGCTGCGCGAACAGTGGTTGACGTTGCTCTGGCGTCTCGCGCTCGCGCTCGCGATGGGTGTCGCGCTTGCCGGGCTGCTTTTCCACTGGCTCTCGCGGCGGCTGACCGAGCCCGTGCTTGTGCTGACGCGGGCGACGGAGCACGTCGCAGCGGGCCGGTACGACATCGAGATCCCCGACGCGCACGGGAGAGACGAGATAGCCCTCCTCAGCGAGCGGTTCCGTGGGATGGTCACGCAGTTGGCCGAGGCCGAGAAGCTCAAGCGCGCGTTCCTGATGTCCGTCTCGCACGAGCTGCGCACGCCACTCACCGCGATCCGCGGTCACGTCGAAGCCATACGTGAGGGGATCGTCACGGGTGAAGATCAGGTACACGCCTCGCTCGACATCGTCGCGGCGGAGACCGATCGGCTCGAGCGCCTCGTGGGCGACGTCCTCGATCTGGCGAAGCTCCAGGCGCACCGATTCACCGTGCGGCACGAGGAGGTCGATCTCGAGCGGCTGCTCGACCACGCGTACGGCGCGTTCGCCGAGGAGGCTCGCCGACGGGAGATCGACTACTCGCTCTCGGGGTCCGAGGCCGCTCCGGTCATCGTGTCGGACGGCGATCGCGTGCTCCAGGTGATCACGAACCTGCTCTCGAACGCGTTTCGCTGGACACCCGATGGAGGGCGCATCGAGCTGCGTCTCGCGCAGTCGAACGGCATCGTTTCAGTCGACGTAGTGGACTCCGGGCCTGGCGTGCCTCCGTCGCAGCGAACGCGGATCTTCGAGGCGTTCGTGTCCGACGATGTCGATGGAACGGGGCTCGGTCTTCCCATTGCGAAGGAGCTCGCCGTCGCGCTCGGCGGCGGCATCGAACTCGGAGCGAACCATGGCACCGGAAGCCGCTTCAGGCTCGTACTGCCCGTCGTTCCGGCTCTGTAGTCCTGCCTACGCGGCGGCGGCGTGCTCGAGCTCGCGGCCGGGTGCGTCGACCTGGGGTAGGTCCTCGACCACGACGCCGCGTGTGGCGGTGCTCTCGACCCGTTCCAGACGAGCGTCCACGCCGCGCCAGCCCGAGGTGACCAGGTCGACGAGCAGCGCCAGGTCGTCGACCCGTGCGTGGCGCTCCGCAAGCAGGTCGCCCTCGAGTCGCTCGAGTCTGCGAATCGCCTGGTTGAGGAGCCCGCGGATCTCGGCGATATGCCGTGCAACTGGCAGGACTTCGACACGAAGACCGTCGCGAACGGCCGCGCCGACGTGCTCCGGGATCGTGGCCTCCAACTCGGCCGCCGTGGCGGCGAGCGCCTCGATCTGGCTGCGGGAGCGCTCGAGCGCCGCCTCGATCGCGCCCGGCTCCGGACGACCCGCCGCGGCGTCCGCGATCCGCTGCTTCGCGCGTTCGAGTGCGAGGACGTCCATGGGCGCCGAGGCTACTCTCAGCGCCGGATGGACACGGCGCTCCTCGAATACGACCTGCCCCCGGAGCTGATCGCCCAGACGCCGATCGAGCCCCGCGATGCGTCGCGGCTGCTCGTCTACCGGCGGGACGCGGGCGAGGTCGAGCATCGGAGGGTCGCCGACCTGCCCGAGCTACTCGCAGGCGCGCTCGTCGTCGTCAACGACACGCGCGTCGTGCCGGCGCGGCTGACGCTGCGGCGGGAGACGGGCGGTGCGGTGGAGGTGCTCCTCCTCGAGCGTCTGGACGACCACGGCACGTGGGAGGCTCTTGCGCGCCCGTCGAGGCGGTTGCGGCCGGGTGAGTCCCTCGGGCCGGTTCGTCTCGTCGGGCCGCACGGCGACGGACGCTGGGTCGTCTCGGTCGAGGGGACGCCGAGCGGCTCCATGCCGCTGCCGCCGTACATCCACGAGCCTCTCGCCGACCCGGAGCGCTACCAGACCGTCTACGGCGCGGTCGCCGGATCGGCTGCGGCGCCGACCGCCGGGCTGCACCTCACGTTGGCGCTGCTCGACGTCCTCGATCCGGCTCGCGTGACCCTGCACGTCGGGCTCGACACGTTTCGACCCGTCGTAGAGGCGAGCCTGGACGAGCACGAGATCCACGGTGAGCTCTACGCCGTCGAGGATGCGGCGTGGGGGCGGATCGTTGCTGCGGAGCGCGTGGTCGCCGTCGGGACGACGACGGTTCGGGTCCTGGAGACGGTGGCACGAACGGGTGAGCTGTCGGGTCGCACGACCCTGTTCGTGACGCCGGGGTTCGAGTTCCGGCGGGTCGATGCATTGCTGACGAACTTCCACCTGCCGCGCTCGACACTCCTCGCGCTCGTCATGGCGTTCGCGGGCGTCGAGACGGTGCAGGCGATCTACCGCGCAGCGATCGCAGAGCGCTATCGCTTCTACTCGTTCGGTGACGCGATGCTCGTGTTGTGAACGACGTGACGTCTCGGCGCACACTCGGCACGGTCCCGTATCCCATGCGTGCGCTCTTGGTGGTTACGCTCGAAGCGGGTGGAGGCGCGGGGTGGCCCCGCGGCCGGGCCGCCGATCAGCGAGGGGGGCGGCACTGAGCTTTCGCGTCACGGCCACCGACGGCGCCGCCCGTGCGGGCGTTCTGGCGACGGCGCATGGCGACATTCGCACACCTGCGTTCATGCCGGTTGGAACGAAGGGCACCGTCAAGGGGCTCCACCCGGATGAGGTGCGCGCGCTTGGCGCCGACGTGATCCTCGGCAACACGTATCACCTGCACTTCCGCCCGGGCGAGCAGGTCGTCGAGGAACTCGGCGGGCTGCATGGGTTCTCCGGCTGGAGCGGCCCGATCCTCACCGACTCGGGAGGCTTCCAGGTCTTCTCGCTCCGCGACACCATCGCCGCATTGGACGAGGACGGCGTCACGTTTCGATCCGTCTATGACGGAGCCGATGCGCGGTTCACGCCCGAGGGCGTCGCCGAGATCCAGCGCAGGCTCGCCTCGGACATCGCGATGTGCCTCGACGTCTGCGTGCCGGCTGGCGCGCCCGAGGCCGATCTCGAGCGAGCCGTGCGTCTCACGACGCTCTGGGCCTTACACCAGGTCGACGCCCCTCGAGCACTCGGACAGCTCCGCTTCGGGATCACGCAGGGGGGCACTGACACGAGCCTGCGTGCGCGCTCGATCGAGGAGATCACAGCACTCGCTTTCGACGGCTTCGCGCTCGGTGGGCTCGCGGTCGGCGAGTCGAGAAACGAGATGCTCGATTGCGTCGAGTGGGCTGCGCCGCGACTTCCCGCCGATCGCCCGCGCTACTTCATGGGAATCGGAGACCCGGCGGGGATCTTGGAAGTCGTCGCGCGCGGCCTCGACATGTTCGACTGCGTGCTGCCCACTCGCACGGCGCGTACCGGATCGGCACTGACGTGGGAGGGACGACTGAACCTCCGGAACGCCTCGTACCGCACCGATCCTCGCCCGCTCGACCCTGAATGCTCCTGCCCGGCATGCGAGCGCTTCTCGCGCGCGACGATCCGTCATCTCGTCACGCAGCGGGAGATGCTCGGGCTTCGGCTGCTGAGCCTGCATAATCTTCGGTTCGTACTCGACCTGACCGCGCGTGCGCGAGCGGCGATCGAGCGGGGCACGTTCTCGGCGTTCCGCACCGAGGCGCTCGCCCGGCTCGCCGTCCCACCGGAGGAGGAACCGTGTCTTTCCTGATCATCATGGTGCTGATGCTGGGTGTGATGTACGTCCTCATGATCCGCCCGCAGCGCCAGCGACAGGCACAACAGCAGGCAATGATCAACGGCGCGAGCGTGGGTGACGACGTTCTCACGACCGGTGGCATCTACGGGACGGTCTCCGAGGTGGAGGGTGACGACATCGTCGTCGAGATCGCTAGCGGCGTCACGGTCCACATGACTCGGCGTGGCATCGCTGCAGTGCTTCCTCCGGAGGGCGAGGAGGACGAGGAGGATACCGAGGAGGTCGTCGACGAGGACGACGAGGCTGAGGAGGCCGATGAAGCTCCCGTTACGGACGACGAAGAAGCCGTTAGGAGCGCCGTCGACGAGGTTCCGGCGGGAGATGACCGCCGCTAACGTGGGGCGCCGAACGTGAGCAGGCGCAACTCATTCCTCGTTCTCGGGCTGCTCGTCGCAGCCCTCGTCGGCGTTGCGCTGCTCGCGATACCGGGCTCGCCTCTCTACAAGTCGCCGACGCTCGGACTCGATCTCCAGGGTGGCCTCGAAGTGACCCTGCAGGCGGTACCGCCCCCCAACCGTGAGCTGACCGAGGACGACCTCAAGCGCTCCGTGGAGATCATGCGCAACCGCGTCGACAAGCTCGGCGTCTCCGAGCCCGAGATCCGAACGCAGGGCGACAACCAGATCGTGATCCAGCTTCCCGGAATCAGCGATCCCCAGGCCGCCGCCGAGGTCATCGGTACGACGGCGCAGCTCGAGCTCTTCGATCTCGAGGACTCGCTCGTCGGCCCGTCGATCTCGATTCGCGGCGAACCGATCGAGAGCACGTCGCTGTACGCGCTCCTCGCGCAGGTGCAGTCGCGCGTTCGGGACGGAGAATCGGACGCTCGCTACATCGTCAACACCGAGACGGAGCGCGTCGTCGCGGGGCCGTTCGCCACCGAGGAGGACGCACTGAGGCGATTCGACGGCAAGCTCCCCGCAGGGCGCGGCCTCTTCGCCGTACCGGAGGGAATGGTCGTCGTGACGTGCGGCGAGGGCTCGGTCGTCTGCCCGGGTGGCCCGCAGGCCTCGGGCGTCCCGCCCGATCGGACGTACTACTACCTCTTCACGTACGAGCCTCCCGACGTGCCGCAGATGACCGGCGAGGACTTCGTCCTCTCGGGCACGCGGGCGGACTTCGACACGAGCCCCGGCGGAGCCAACCGGCCGATCGTGACGATGGAGTTCACGGACGCGGGGTCGGACAAGTTCGAGGACATCACGCGCGGCCTGCATATTCGCGGGAAGCTCCGCAACAGCCCGCAGCACTTCGCGATCGTGCTCGACCGCGAGATCAAGACGTTCCCGCAGATCGACTACACCGACAACAGCCTGTCCGGCGGCATCGGCGGAGGACGCGCGCAGATCCAGGGGCTGGACTCGATTCGCGAGGCACGCGACATCGCGCTCGTCCTGCAGACGGGAGCGCTACCCGTCAAGTTCGAGACACTCGACCGCACCGACATCTCGGCGACGCTCGGGAAAGACTCCCTGGCCGAAGCCTGGAAGGCCGCACTCGGCGGGCTGCTCCTCGTGATGGTCTTCCTGCTCGCCTTCTACCGCTTCCTCGGTCTCGTCGCGGTAGCTGGACTCGCGATCTACGCCGGCTTCCTGTACGCGACGATCCTCGTCTTCAACGTCACGCTGACGCTCCCAGGGTTCGCAGGCCTCGTTCTCACGTTCGGCGTCGCTGCGGACGCGAACATCGTCATCTTCGAACGCATCAAGGAAGAGGCGCGCTCCGGAAGATCGATGCGCGCGGCGATCGCCCAGGGATACCGGAAGGGGTTCGCGGCGATTCTCGACGCGAACGTCGTCACGGCGATCACGGCCATGGTGCTCTTCTCGGTCGCGACCGCGGGCGTTCGCGGGTTCGCGCTCATGCTCCTCATCGGAACGCTGCTGTCGCTCCTGACGGCGGTGCTCGCGACGCGTGCGATCCTCGCGCTGCTCGGAGGCTTCGGCTGGCTCGACAACCCGCGCGTGATGGGCACTACCGGCGAGGGCCTGCCGAAGTGGCTGCGATGGGACTACGTCGGCAGACGACGGACCTGGTTCGCCCTCTCGGGCGTGCTCCTCGTTCTCTGTGTGGCCGCGATCGGGATCCTGGGGCTGAACTTCGGAATCGACTTCCGGGGCGGCACGCAGATCTCGTTCCGGACGCCCACGCCCACGTCGCTCGAGGAGGTGCGGAGCGAGGCGGCGACGATCGGCCAGGGCGACTCCGTGATCCAGGGACGCGGCGAATCGACTGATGGCAACTACACGAACTTCCAGATCCGCACGGAGTCGCTCACGAGCGCCGAGCAGAACGAGCTTCAGGAAGGTCTCGCGGACGCCATCGACGCAACCTCGTTCGGGGCGAAGAACGTCTCCGAGAGCTTCGGGCGCCAGATCGCGAACAACGCGCTGCTGGCCATCCTCGTGAGCCTCCTCTTGATGGTGGGGTACATCTCGTTCCGGTTCCAGTGGAAGTACTCAGTCGGCGTCCTCGCAGCGCTCGGGCACGACCTGCTCATCGCGATCGGCATCTATGCCCTGACAGGTCGGGAAGTCTCGACGGCCACCGTGGCGGCGTTGCTGACGATCCTCGGCTACTCGATGTACGACACGATCATCATCTTCGACCGTATTCGCGAGAACGTCCCGCTGATGCGCCGCGCCTCGATGCGCGTGATCGGCAACGTGTCTCTGTGGGAGGTCATCCCGCGCTCTCTCGCCACGACCTTCATCACGCTCCTGCCCGTCGGGTCGCTGTACCTCTTGGGCGGAGACACGCTCAAGGACTTCGCCTTCGCGCTTCTCGTCGGCATCGGCGCCGGCGCGTACTCGTCGATCTTCATCGCGGCGCCGCTGCTGGCGATGCTCAAGGACCGCGAGCCCGAGTTCGCGCGCCGCCGTGACGATCTCGGCGCCCTCGCCGGAGTCGTCTCCGTCGGAGGGGCGCTTGTGGTCGACGCCGACGAGATCGCAGCGGACGAGGTCGCGACGGACGGCGACGGCGACACAGCCGACACCGAGAAGGTGCGCCCGGCGCCCGTTCCCACGCCTGCGGCGCCCGCGGCCCCTGCATCGCCCAAACGCGAGCGTCGCCGGCAGCGCCGAGCGACTCGACCCCATGGCCGAGCCCGCTAGCGAGCGCGGCGCGCTCGAGACGCTCAGCCTGGCCGGTATCGGCGCGTTCGCGCTCGTCTCGCAGCACGCCGACGAGCTCGCCGCCGAGATAAGCACGCGTCTCGGCGTCGAGCGTGCCGAGGTGCGCGGCGTGATCGGCGACGCTCTCGACAGCTGGCGTCGCGAGGCGACGCGACTGGGTGAGAGCGGCGGCGAGCTCGCCGCGCGCGTGGCATCAGAGCTCGGCGCGGCGTCTCGGGAGGCAGTCGAGGAGCTCGAGCTTCGCGTCGCCCAGCTCGAGCATCGCATCAAGCTGCTCGAGTCTTCCGGCGCAAGGCCGGAATCCGGCTAGCGCCGGATCCCGGCCGCGCAAGATCCCTGAAGGCGACCGCTTTGCGGTCGCGGCAAAACGCGAGCGCTGGGGCCAAAGCGTGGCGCGGCCTACAATCCTCGGGATGGCGACGACGCCCGATCGCTCGTCGCGGAACCTGGGACGTCTCTCCGAGATCGCCCAGGTGGCCGCTCGTCACGGCTTCGGATACGTCTTCCGGCGCTCGGCCGACGCCAACGGTGGCGGCGACAGCACGTCGGATCGCGGCAAGCGGCTGCGCATGATGCTCGACGAGCTCGGGCCGACCTTCGTCAAGTTCGGCCAGCTGCTCTCCACCCGACCGGACGTCGTTCCGCCCGACATCGTCGCGGAGCTTCGGAGCCTGCAGGACGACGCGTCGCCGGTTCCGTTCGAGCACGTGCGAGATGCGGTCGAAGCGGAGCTCGACCTGCGGATGGATCGGGCGTTCCTCGAATTCGACTTCGCACCGCTCGCCTCCGCGTCGATCGGCCAGGTGCACCGCGCCGTGCTGCCGGACGGACAGGAGGTCGCGGTCAAAGTGCAGCGTCCCGCCGCAGCCGACCAGATCGAGGCGGACCTTGGCCTGCTCTACCAGGCAGGCCGGTTGCTCAAGGAGCGGGTGAAGGCGCTCGAGTTCATGGATCCGCGGGAGCTCGTCGACGAGTTCGCGCGCTCGATCCGGCTCGAGCTCGACTACGGGCACGAGGCGCGGAACGCGGAGGCCTTCCACCGCAACTTCGCCCGCGACGACGGCGTCGTCGTGCCACGCGTGATTCGCCAGTACTCGACGGCGCGGATTCTCACGCTCGAGTACCTCCGCGGCACGAAGGTCGCCGACCTCGACCTCGAGTCGATGGGGCCCGACGAGCGTCGCGACATCGCGTACCAGCTCGCGGACGCCTGGATGACGATGGTCTTCCGGCACGGGTTCTTCCACTCGGATCCGCATCCGGCGAACATCTTCGTGCTCGAGTCCGGTGCGCTCGGCCTCGTCGACTTCGGCCAGGCGGGGAAGCTCTCGGGCGACGACATGACGAAGCTCACGCGTCTGTTCGTCGACGCGGCAACGGAGAACGTCGATGCGATTCCACGCCGACTGCGCGAGCTCGGTGTGCGCTACGACCCCGCCCGCGAGCAGGAGTTCCGCGGCGAGCTGCAGGTGCTCTTCGACCGCTACTACGGCACCCGACTGTCCGATATCGACCCCATCCAGGTGATTCGGGAAGGGTTCCAGCTCATCTACGCGATGAACCTCAAGCTTCCGAGCCGCTTCGTCATCCTCGACAAGGCGATCGCGACGCTCGCGTCGGTCGGGCAGCAGGTGTACCCGGAGTTCAACGTGTTCGAGGTCGCGAAGCCGTATGCGAGAGGCCTGCTCGCCGATCGCTTCCACCCGCGAGCGATCTCGCAGCAGGTGCGTGCGGAGGCCTTCGGTCTCGCCTCGATCGCGCGCGACGTGCCGTACCAGGTGTCGGACGTGCTCGAACGGCTGCGCGACGGGACGTTCCAGGTGCGCATCGAGAATCCCGGGATCGACCAGATCGATGACCACATCGACCAGGCGTCGAACAGGATGGCCGTTGCGCTCGTGGTCGCCGGTGGGCTTCTCGGCTCGGCCATAATCGGTGTGTTCGCCGACGACGGCCCGCACGTCCTCGGGCTCCACGTCCTGTCGGTCGTGGGATTCATGATCTCGGGCGCATTTGGCCTGTGGCTCGTGTGGGGCGTGATGCGCCACGGTCGCCTCTAGATGCTTGACCGGAAATTCACGCGGGCCGATCGACAGCCACGACGCTGCACCGGATCGCCACCCGCGCGCGTCGCACAGGCTTCAAGCCTGCACGACGCGTACGTGCGTCGCCCAGCTTGGTCGTGACTGCCCTCGACGTCGCGCCAATTTCCGGTCAAGCACCTAGCGAACGGCCATGTTCGTCGCGGACGGCTGAGGAAAGCTTGTCGCGGATCCGCTGCAAAGGACATCTGGCGCGACGGGCTCCAGCGGGCTAGCGTCGCCCGTATGCGGAGCGCCGTCCTCGTCGCCGAACCGGAACCGGAGACGCGCGCGTACCTCGGGCGGCAGCTCCGCGGCGACGGCTTCGACGTCATCGGCGCAGCGCAGCGCAGCGAGGCGCTCGAGCTCGCCGAGACCGCGCGGCCGGATGTCGTGCTGCTCGCCGAGCTCGACCTCTGCCTGCGACTCCGGCGAGGCGAGCCGGGTCGGACGTGGGATCGCAACGTTCCCGTCATCGTGCTCGCGGGATCATCTGATCCGCTCGAGCGTGTCCGCGCGCTGGAGCGCGGAGCGGACGACGTGCTCGGAAGGCCGTTCGCCTACGACGAGCTGCTGGCACGCATTCGGGCGCTGATCCGGCGAACCGCGAGCCCTCCCGACGACGTGATCGTCGCGGGCGATCTCGTGATCGACCGTCCGACCCGGCGAGTACACGTGCGCGACACGCTCGTCGTGCTGTCGGCGAAGGAGTTCGAGCTGGTCGCGACGCTCGCTGCGCAGCCGTACAAGGTCTTCACGAAGTCCGATCTGTTGAGAGACGTCTGGGGATTCAAGGCCCTCGGCCGCACGCGGACGCTCGAGTCGCACGCGTCGCGCGTGCGAAAGAAGCTCCGCGTCGCTCCTAACGATGGCTTCGTCGTCAATGTCTGGGGCGTCGGGTATCGCCTGCTCGAGTGAGCCGTGCTCAGCGCGCCCGCGAAAAGTTGGCGGTGCCGAATGCAGCTCGTGGCCTCAACCAATTTGCTTCCTGAGCTGCTCAAAAGACTGCTCGAGGCGGGCGAACTCTTCCTCGGCGGGTACGCCATCCGCATACAGATCACAAGTGAGATTCGCGAGGGACCGCTCGGCGTGAGCGCCTCCCGTGTCGCCTGACACGTCCGGCGTGGAGGTCCCGTCACGTGGGCGGACAAAGAGGAAGCAGACAACGACGCCCTCGTCCTCGAGAACCTCGGGCGAGTTCGACGAGTTGCTGAGCATCCCGGCAATCTCGCCAAGTCCGCACGCCTCTGCGTCGAACTCGACGCTGAATCCGCCGGCAGCGAGCGCCTCCGTCGCGAGATCTGCAGTAACGGGGCGCGGCTCCTCGGGTTGGCAATCCATACCTGCCCCTGGATAAGCCGACGAAGGCCGCCCAGACTCACGAGAGTCGTCGGAACACCCCGACGCGACGACGACCAGGAAGGCTTTCACCATCACACAGTTTGGCCTCTCTGCGCCCAGTCGAGGAGTACTCGGGTGCTGAGCACGCTTGCTCGGCCGCAGATCGGACGCCCGAGTCGCACGCGTCGCGCGTGTGAAAGAAGCTCCGCGTGGCGCAGCAACGGTGAGGTGTATCCCTGTCCGGGGCAGCCGTGCGGCGGTCGGATTGGTTGACCAGGATGATTCGCCGCGGGATACTTGTCGTCCATACCGGGTCAAGCGAGGGGGAGATGCAAATGACCAGGATTCTTCGTCGCGCCTTCACGGCCGTGATGTCGTTGCTGCTAGTCGCCATGGTGGCCGCGTTTGCGATGCCTGCCGCCGCGGCGCCAGCCGAAGTCATCGTCCTTCCGGGCGCCACCTCAGCTGAGGGCATCGCCAACGGGGGCGGCACCACTTTCTACGCCGGTGATCTGTTCCTCGGAGACATCTTCCGCGGCGACGTCCAACGAGGCACCGCCGAATTGTTCATCGACGCGCCCGCGGGCCGCATGGCCGTGGGAATGGCAGCCAACCCCGAACACGAGCTGCTGTTCGTGGCTGGGGGCTTCACCGGGCAGGCCTATGTCTACGACACCGTCACAGGTGCCACCGTGACCACCTACCAGTTCCCCGCGGGCGCGATGGTCAACGACGTAGCCCTCACCAAAGACGGTGCCTGGTTTACCGATTCGTTCCAGTCCAGGCTCTACTTCGTGCCGGTCAGCGCGGCCGGCGTCCTGGGGTCGTTCCTCACACTGCAACTCACCGGCCCGGCGGCCGAGATCAGCGGGCAGTTCAACCTCAACGGCATCCAAGCAACGCCCAACGGCAAGACGCTCATCGTGGCGCACTCGACGAACGGCCGGCTTTATACGGTCGACCCGGTCAGCGGTGCCAGCGCGACTATCGCCGACGTGAGCGTGCCGAGTGTCGATGGCATCGTTCTTTTGGGGAAACGGCTTTGGGCCGTACAGAACAACAACCAAGTGACACAAGTTCGGCTAAGCCCGCATCTCACTTCGGGCGTGATTGAGGAGGTCATCACCAGCAACCTGTTCCAGGTGCCGGCCACCGCGGCTCGCTTTGGCAGTCGACTGGCCGTAGTCAATGCGAAGTTCGACACCGGTTTTCCGCCCACCGCCACCATGTGGGAGGTCGTCCTGGTCGACCGGTGATCTGAAGCCGCTGCGCGTTCGGGGACTTCGAGGGGACTGGATCCGCTCGATGACCCGCGTGCAAGCCAAGATCGTGACCGTGTGGGGCGTCGGCTATCGCATGCTCGAGTAGGCGCGAGGCATGCCCGCGCCGTCTACCGCGCCCCCTCGAGCTCGAGGAGCGTGATCTTGCGCTCGAGGCCGCCTGCGTATCCGGCGAGATCGCCCGTCGCTCCGACGACGCGGTGGCAGGGGAGGACGATCGGGATGCGGTTGCGGTTCATGACCGTCCCCACTGCGCGTGCCGCGCGCGGGCGCCCGACGCGCTCGGCGAGCGCCCCGTACGTCGTCGTCCGGCCGTAGGGCACGCGGGCGAGCTCATCGAGCACGGCAATCGTGAACGGCGGAAGCGCGCGGAGGTCGAGCGCGACGTCGAACTGGCGACGTTTTCCCTCGAAGTACTCGTCGAGCTCGCGGCGTGCAGCGTCCACGGTATGCGGCGAGCGAAGGACACGCGGCCCGGCGATCTGCGCGAGCCGCTCGAGATCCTCGTCGGGCTTCGGGTCGAACCAGATCGACGCGATCCCACGGTCGGAGGCTGCCACGAGGAGCTGGCCGATCGGAGACTCGACGACGTCGAAGCCGATGTCGACGAGACCGAGGGTGGCTGCTGCCTCGCGGAAGCGACGGTCGAGGTCGGGAGAGATGGTCATGACGTGATCCTCCTTCGGATGCGCCGAACGCCGGTGGACGCGGCTTGTCTGGCCGCGTCGGGGGTCGAATCAAGCGCTGCTGCGATCTGCTCGTACGAGAGGTCGTAGCCGTAGCGGAGCACGACGGCGGCGCGCTCCCTGGCGCCGAGACCGGCGGTGAGCTCGGCCAGCTCGGCGTAGGCGGGTGACTGGTCGTGGGCGGCCGCGTCGATGAGCTCGTCAGTCGCGCGCGTTCGCCTGAGCACGTCCAGTGCGACGTTCTGGGCGATGGTGAGCACCCATGCCCGCAGGTGCTCGCCGTGCTCGAGCCGACCGTATGCGCGAAGCGCGCGGAGGAACGTCTCCTGGAAGGCGTCCTCGGCTCGCTCGGCGCCGAGACGGCGGCGGAGGAGCCGCAGGACACCTGCCCGATGCTCCTCGTAGAAGCGCTCGAACGGGGGGATCGTCACGGTGGCCATCATTCCGGTCAAACGCGTGCGGCCGCGGATTTGTGAGAGTGCCCGGGTGCGTGCCGCCGTCGTGGGTCATGTGGAGTGGATGGAGTTCGTCCCCGTCGAGAGCGTTCCGCGGCGAGGGGAGATCGTCCATGCGGACGAGTCGTGGGAGCAGGCGGCCGGCGGAGGCTCGGTCGCAGCCGTGCAGCTCGCGAAGCTCGCCGACTCCGTCGACTTCTTCACTGCGCTCGGTAACGACGAGCATGCCGAGCGCGCGCGCGTCGAGCTCGGAGCCCGCGGCGTGACCGTCCACGCCACAGCTGTGGAAGCGCCGCAGCGCAGCGGCTTCACGTTCCTCGACGACTCCGGAGAGCGCACGATCACGACGATCGGGCGGAAGCTGCACCCTCGAGGACACGACGACGCGCTGCCCTGGCACGAGCTGGCCGGCTGCGATGCCGTCTACTTCTGCGCGGGCGATGCGAATGCGCTCGTGCTTGCCCGGCGCGCGCGAGTCCTCGTCGCCACCGCCCGCGAGATCACGACGCTTCGCCATGCTTCGCTGGAGCTCGACGGCCTCGTGTCGAGCGCCAAGGACGAGGCCGAGCGCTACCAGCCCGGCCAGCTCGATCCGGAGCCGCGGCTCGTCGTCACGACCTCTGGCGCGCTCGGCGGCTGGGCACAGCCGGGCGGCCCGTACAAAGCGGCGCCGCTGCCGCCCGATCCAGCGGATGCCTACGGCGCGGGGGACTGCTTCGCCGCAGGACTCGCCTTTGCTCTGGCCGCCGGGCTCGAGGGACTCGATGCGCTGGACTTTGCGTCGCGGTGCGGTGCGGGGGCCCTGGCAGGACCGGGTGTGCACGCGGAGGTGGTGCCGCTGCCCTAGGAGTGGTGCACGAGGGTTGCGTAGTGGTGGAAAGTGGAGTAATGTGGGGATCCGTGGGAGACACCACACCACGGCGAGGCACATGTTCCACGGAACCCACGAGCACACCATCGACGACAAGCACCGGCTCACCCTGCCGGCGAAGTTCCGCGATGGGCTCGGTGGCTCGGTGGTGCTCGTGCGCGGGATCGACGGGAACGTGGATGTCTATCCGCGCTCGAGCTGGGAGGGGAGCGTCGATCGGATCACGGCCCTCGACCCGCTCACCCGCGAAGGTCGAGACATGAGGCGCTTCGTCTTCAGCGGCGTGACGGTGACGGAGGTCGACAAGCAGGGCCGCGTGCTCGTGCCGCCCGATCTCGCTCGGCATGCTGGGCTGAGCAGGGATGTCGCCGTGGTCGGCGTGGACACCCACATCGAGATCTGGGACCGCCCGAAGTGGGCGGCACACGTCAGCGCGATCGAAGGGAGCGTCGGAGATGTTGCCGAACGTGCAGCGGACAGACGCGGCTGATCACGTCCCCGTGCTCGCGGACGAGGTGCGCGAGCTTCTCGACGTGCAGCCGGGGGAGACGATCGTCGACGCCACCTTCGGCGCCGGCGGACACTCGCGGATCCTCGCCGGGGAGCTCGGCGGGGCGGGGAAGCTCGTGGCGATCGACCGCGACCCGAGCGTGCGGGCGTATTTCGATCGCATGAAGGCGTGTGCGCGCGGAGTGCAGACGCGCTTCCTCCGCGGCGACTACGCGGTCGTGCTATCGCAACTCGCCGGGAACGGGGTTCGCGCGGACGCCGTCCTGCTCGACCTCGGGCTCTCCTCGATGCAGGTCGACAGGCTCGAGCGCGGATTCTCGTACGCGACCGACGCGCCGCTCGACATGCGTATGGACCCGTCGGACGAGCGGAGCGCGGCGGACGTCCTCGCGACGTACGACGAGCGCGAGCTCGAGACCATCTTCCGGCGCTACGGCGAGGAGCGCTACGCGCGCCAGATCGCGCGCGGGATAGTTCGTCGCCGGGTCGACGACCCGATCGAGCGAACGGGCCAGCTGGTCGACGTCGTGAAGGCGTCTATCCCCGCTCCGGCCCGCTTCGGCGAGGGCCATCCCGCCAAGCGCGTGTTCCAGGCGCTTCGGATCGAGGTGAACCACGAGCTCGAGTCGCTCGAGGTCGGGTTGCCCGCAGCGTTCGAGATGCTCCGGCCAGGCGGACGCCTCGCAGTGATCAGCTTCCACTCGCTCGAGGACCGCATCGTGAAGCACTTCCTCCGCGATCGCGCACGCGGTTGTACGTGCCCGCCGGAGCTTCCGATCTGCGTGTGCGGGCGCGAGCCCGAGGCGCGCATCCTCACCTCGAAGCCAGTTCGGCCGTCGGCGCTCGAAATCGACCGCAACCCGCGCGCGAGCTCGGCACGGCTCCGCGTGGCGGTGCGCGCCTGATGTCGTCGATCGCCCAGCCCGCACGAGCGGCGCGCGCTCGGTCGGCAGCGTCGACTCGACGCCGGTCGTGGGCGCTCGGCGGCGGCGTCTTCTGGATCGTCCTGCTCGCGGTGTTGCTCGCGGGGGTCGTCGCGGTCAACGTCGCAGTGCTACGCCTCAACCTCCAGCTGGACGAGGCCGGTGGAGAGCGCACCGAGTTGCGCACCGACATCCAGCGGCTCCGGTCGGAGATTTCGAGCGCGGCGGCGACGACGCGCCTCGAGCGCCTCGCCGAAGGCGAGCTCGGGCTCGTCGAGGTCGAGCCCGAGGACACGGCCTACATCCAGCTCGGACGGTGACGCGCACGGCCACGAATCGGCGGATCGGCGTCCTCGCCGCCGCCTTCCTCATCCTTCTCGGCGCGGCGCTCGCGCGCTCGGCGTGGCTCCAGGTGGTCAACGGTCCCGAGTACGCGGCGATGGCACTTCGCCAGCACCGCGAGACCGTCGTCGTCCCGGCCGCACGCGGGACGATCGTCGACCGGAACGGGCAGCCGCTGGCGCTCGGAAAGCTCACGACGACCGTGTATGCGAACCCGCGGCAGGTCGACGACGCGCGCAACCTGACTCT
The DNA here is from genome assembly GCA_035514135.1 of Gaiellaceae bacterium. Taxonomy (GTDB): domain Bacteria; phylum Actinomycetota; class Thermoleophilia; order Gaiellales; family Gaiellaceae; genus GMQP-bins7. Next base: position 20,283 of record DATKBJ010000051.1, read on the forward strand.
TGCCGCCGGCAAGCTCCTCGGCAACGACCCGGCCGCGCTGTACCCACTGCTCACGGATCGTTCGCGCGGCTTCGTCTACGTCGCCCGCAAGGCCGATCCACGAAAGGCGGAGAAGCTCGAAGCCCTCGGATACGCCGGTCTCGGGTTCTACCCGGAGGAGCAGCGGTTCTATCCGCAGGGGCCCGTCGCTGCGCAGATCCTGGGCTACGCGGGGCTCGACAACGAGGGCCTGGAAGGGCTGGAGCGCTCGCTCGAAAGCACGCTCGCGGGCAAGCCCGGCAGTCAGACGATCGTCAAGGATCCCTTCGGCCGCGCGCTCGACGTCGTCGAGACGAAGCCGGAGACGCCGGGCAAGGACATCCGCCTCACCATCGACCGCCAGATCCAGGCGAACGCCGAAGAAGTGCTCGCAGAGACAGTGCGTCGCTGGGGCGCGAGGTCGGCGACCGCCGTGGTGATGGATCCTCGTACTGGCGCGGTGCTGGCGATGGCCACTGCGCCGCGCTTCAACGCGAACCGGTTCCCGACGACGCGCGCCGACCGCCGCCGAAACCGCGCCGTCACCGACACGTACGAGCCCGGATCGACGTTCAAGCTCGTCACGGTCGCGGCAGGGCTTCAGGACGGCATCGTCAACCCGCGTTCGTCCTTCCGGCTTCCGCCTACGCTGGAGGTCGCCGACCGGACGATCCGCGAGGCCCATTCGCGCGGCACGCAGCGGATGACGGTGCGCGAGATCGTCAAGTACTCGTCGAACATCGGAACGATCACGGTCGCACAGCGTCTGGGCGAAGGCCGGCTCGCGGCGTGGATCGACCGCTTCGGCTTCGGGAAGACCACCGGGATCGACTTCCCCGGCGAGTCGGGAGGGTTCGCGCTCCCGCTCGACGAGTGGTCCGGCTCGACGATCGGTACGGTGCCGATCGGGCACGGGATCTCCGTGACGCCCGTGCAGATGGCGCGCGCGTACTCGGTCATCGCGAACGGCGGCAGGCTCGTTCGACCGCACGTCCTCGATCGGATCGACGGCGAGGACGTCGCCGCCGGGGTGGGGCGCCGTGTCGTGTCGCCGGTCGTCGCCGAGCAGATGCTCGACATGCTCCGAGGCGTCGTGGTCGAGGGCACGGGTACGGCGGCGGCGATTCCCGGGTACACCGTGGCCGGCAAGACCGGCACGGCAGCGAAGATCGAGCCGAGCGGGCGCTACTCGACGTCGCGGTACGTTGCATCCTTCGCCGGGCTCGTCCCGGCATCGAAGCCGGAGCTCGTAGTCATGGTCATGGTCGATGAGCCGCGCGGCGGGTACTACGGAGGCACCGTCGCGGCGCCGGCGTTCCGCGATATCGCGCGCTTCAACCTTCAACATCTCGAAATTCCGCAGGACGCGCCGAAGAGCTCGCCGTCGGTGCGCTAGAACTGGACCTCGACATGACAGTGACAACCGCGCGGCCGCGGAGCGGCCGCCTTCAGGGATCATCGCGGATCGGAACTCCGCGCTAGCGAGTTCCGATTCTGCGGACAGTAGATGGACCTCGATGTCCTGATCCGGGCCCTCGCACCGATCGAGGTGGCCGGGAGTCGGCCGGTGGCGATCGGCAGCCTCGCCTACGACACCCGTGCCGTCTCGGCGGGCACGCTGTTCTTCTGCGTTCCTGGGGAACGAGTGGATGGGCACGACCTCGCGTGGGAGGCGATCGAGCAAGGCGCCGCTGCGCTCGTGGTCGAGCGACTGCTCGACGTCGACGTGCCGCAGCTTCTCGTCCTCTCGACACGCGAATCCATGGCGATCGCGGCGGATCACTTCTTCGGCGAGCCGTCGAAGGAGCTCGAGCTCGCAGGCGTGACCGGGACGAACGGGAAGACGACGACGACGTTTCTCCTGCATGCGATCCTCGAGGCAGCTGGTCGCCGCCCGGGACTCGTAGGCACCGTGGAGTGGCGAATCGGCGGCGAGACTCGGGCTGCTCCGTTCACGACGCCCGAGGCGATCGACCTGCAACGCCTGTTCCGGGCGATGCTCGACGTCGGCGATCGCAGCGCCGCGGTCGAGGCGAGCTCGCACGGCGCGGCGCTTCGTCGCCTGGACCGCGTCCGCTTCGACGCGCTCGTGTTCACGAACCTGAGCCAGGATCACCTCGATCTGCACGGCACGATGGAGGAGTACTACGACGCGAAGCGCAGGCTCTTCACCGGGCCGCAGCCGCCTCCTGCTGCCGTCTGTGTCGACGGCGAGTGGGGGAGAAGGCTCGCCGACGACCTCGAGGATCTCGGCCGCGCGCCGATCGTGAGGTTCGGGCTCGACGAGGGCGCGGAGATTCGCGCGGAGGACGTCGTGCTCGACGCGCGCGGGAGCCGGTTCCGGGCCGGTGGGATCGACATCGAGACGCCGCTGCTCGGTCGGTTCAACGTCGCGAATGTCCTCGGTGCCGTCGTCGCGGGGCTGTTGCTCGACATCGATGAGTACGCGATCGCGGCGGGGATCAAGGGTGTGCAGGGCGTTCCGGGGAGATTCGAGGCGCTCGACGAAGGGCAGCCGTTCGCGGTCCTCGTGGACTACGCACACACGCCGGACTCGCTCGCCACAGTCCTCGAGGCTGCGCGTGGCCTCGGTGAGGGGCGCGTCGTCGTCGTGTTCGGCGCAGGGGGCGATCGCGATCGTGGCAAGCGACCGCTCATGGGGAAGCTTGCCGCCGACCTCGCGGACGTCGTGATCGTGACGTCCGACAACCCGCGCTCGGAGGATCCCCTCGCGATCATCGAGGACGTGCTCCAGGGCACCGGCCTCGACGTCGAGATCGATCCCGACCGGCGCAGTGCGATCGCTCGCGCGGTCTCGCTCGCCGAGGCGGGAGACGTCGTGGTGATTGCCGGCAAGGGGCACGAGCAGGGACAGGACGTCGGAGGTGTCGTCACGCCGTTCGACGATCGCGAGGTGGCGCGCGAAGCGTTGCGAGGTCGCTCGTGATCCCGCTTCTCTGGAGCGAGGTCACCGCGCTGAAGCTCGGAGTGCTGGAAGGAGACGGAGTCATCACTTCGATCAAGGCCGACTCGCGCGCGGCCGGGCCGGGCGATCTCTTCATTGCGTTGAATGCCGGAATCGAGTTCGTCGAGGACGCACGGGCACACGGGGCTGCGACGCTCGTGCCGGACGACCAGGAGGCGGCACTGGCTGCGCTGGCGTCTCTCGTCCGCTCGAAGTCCGATGCGCAGGTCGTCGCGGTCGTGGGCTCGGCCGGCAAGACGACGACGAAGGACATCCTCGGTGCGCTCTGCGCTCCCCACGTGCCGACTGTCCGGGCGGAGCGGAGCCTCAACAACGAGATCGGCCTGCCGCTCACGGTGTGTCGGCTCGAGCCGGAGACGCGGGTGCTCGTCGCCGAGATGGGGATGCGCGGCGTCGGACAGATCGCGGCGCTCTGCGCGATCGCTCGGCCGTCGATCGCGGTCATCCCGCACATCGGGCCCGAGCACCTCGAGCTTCTCGGCTCGGTCGAGCGCGTCGCGGAGGCGAATGCCGAGGTTGTCGCCGCGCTTCCGCCCGGCGGCGTCGCTGTCGTACCTGCCCAGGTGGAAGCGCTCGAGCCGTACCTCGATCGGCGCGACGTGACACTTCGCCGTTTCGACCCCGAGGATGTCGAGGTGCACGACGGCGTCACCCGCTTCACGGTCGGCGACGACCAGGTCGACCTCGAGCTGCCGTTCACGCAGCGGCACCTGGCGGTCAACACGCTCGCTGCTCTCCATGCCTACGTCGCGCTCGGGCTCCCGCTCGACCGCGTCGCCGACGGCGTGCCCACGATCAGCCTCTCACCGTGGCGCGGCGAGGAAATCGCCCTCCCCGGCGATGGCTTCGTCGTGAACGACGCGTACAACGCGAACCCGGACTCGATGCGTGCGGCGCTCGAGCATCTCGCCGAGCGTGCCGGCGCGAGGCGCAAGGTGGCGGTCCTGGGTGAGATGGCCGAGCTCGGCGAGGCGTCCGAGAGCTACCACCGCGCGATCGGCGCGCTCGCGGCCGAGCTCGACATCGAGGTCGTCGGTGTGGGCGAGCGGGCGCGTGCGTACGGACCTGTGGCATGGGCCGCGAACAGCGAGGATGCCGTCGACGTCGCTCGCGGTCTGCTCGGAGCCGGGGACGCCGTCCTCGTGAAGGCATCGCGCGCGGTCGGGCTCGAAGGCATCGCCGACGAGATCACGAACATCGCCCGAGCATGGTCTCTGTCTTAGTCGCCGGGCTGATCGCGATGGTCGCGGCGGTCGTGATCGGACCGAAGTTCATCGAGCTGCTTCGCGCCCGGAACCTCGGCCAGCAGATCCGTGCGGAAGGGCCTGCGACGCACGTCGTGAAGCAGGGGACGCCGACGATGGGAGGTCTCCTCATCCTCGCGTCGGCGGTTATCCCGTTCATGCTCCTGTCGCAGCACACGACCGAGGGTCTCACCGTCCTCTTCATCGTTCTCGGCTGTGCGCTCATCGGGTTCACAGACGACTACCTCAAGCTCCGTCGCCGTCGTTCCCTCGGGCTACCGGGACGGTGGAAGATGGTCGGACTCGTCGCGGTCACGGTCGGTGCCGCACTGCTCCTGAGCGAGAGCTCGACCTTCACGAGAGACGTGTACGTGCCGGTCGCCGGCTGGACGCTCGACCTCTCCTACGGCTACTACGTGCTGCTCTTCCTCGTCGTCGCCGGGACGGTGAACGGCGCGAATCTCACGGACGGGATCGACGGCCTCGCTGCCGGTGTCGTCGTGATCATGCTGCTCACGTTCCTCGCGATCGCCGGCATCGCCTGGATCCGCTCGGGTGATCCGGGAGCGCGCAGCGACACGCTCCTCGACATCGCCACGCTGGCCGCTGCGCTCATCGGGGGAACGATCGGATTCCTCTGGTACAACGCCTTTCCCGCCGAGGTGATGATGGGCGACACGGGCTCGTTTGCGCTCGGCGGCGCGGTCGCAGGCTTCGCGATCGTCACCGGCACCGAGATCCTGTTGCCGCTCATCGCCGGGATCTTCGTGATCGAGGTGATGTCGCTGATCATCCAGGTCGTCAGCTTCAAGCGGACAGGCAAGCGCGTGTTCCTCATTGCGCCGATCCACCACCACTTCGAGATGAAGGCCTGGTCCGAGACGAAGATCATGGTGCGCTTCTGGATCGTCTGCGCGATCTTCTGCGCGTCCGGCTTCGCGCTCTTCTACCGAGACTTCCTGCAGTTCGCCGCGCCTTGAGATGAGTGTCGATCTGGCCGGCGGTCGCGTCCTCGTCGTTGGTCTCGCTCGCGCCGGAACGGGTGCCGCGCAAGCGCTCCTCGAGGTCGGCGCGACAGTCGTCGGGTTCGACCGGAACGAGGCGCTCGACGTGGGAAGGCTCCGTACGAGCGGCGTCGAAGTTCACCTCGGACGCGAGGAGGAGACGCTGCTACAGGGGATCGATCTGGTCGTGAAGAGTCCCGGAGTCCGGGCCGACGCGCCGTTGGTCGCGGGCGCCCGCGCGCTCGAGATCCCCATCTGGGACGAGCTCGAGCTCGGCGCACGGCTCCTCTCGAACCCCATTCTGGCGGTCACGGGCACGAACGGAAAGACGACGACGACGGCGCTCCTCGGCGAGATGCTGAGCGCGGGTGGTCTCCCCGTCGAGGTCGCGGGCAACATCGGCCGGGCGCTCACGTCTCTCGTGGGCAACGTCGAGCCGGACGCCTGGGTCGTGTGCGAGGTCGGCGTGTTCCAGCTCGACGACACGGAGGTCTTCCACCCTCGGATCGGCGTGCTCGTCAATCTCGAGCCGGATCATCTCGATCGCTACGAGGACTTCGAAGCGTACGCCGCCACGAAGCTCCGTATGTTCCAGCTCCAGACCGAGGAGGACACGGCGATCGTTCCCAGCGGGTTCGGCTCCGTTCCGGGCGGTGCGCGACGGCTCGAGTTCGCCGCCGACGATCCTCTCCCCGTCGAGCCGGCGATCCCGGGCGCGCACAATCGCGAGAACGCAGCCGCGGCCACGCTGGCCGCGCGCGCCGCCGGCGTATCCGACGACGACATCGCCCGGGCGCTCCTGGGCTTTCGCGGCGTCGAGCACCGCATCGAGGAGATCGCGACGGTCGCCGGCGTGCGCTACGTGAACGACTCGAAGGCCACGAATGTCGCGGCCGCGCTTCGGGCGATCGCGGCGCTCCGGCCGGCGACGCTGCACGTGGTCCTCGGTGGCCGCGGGAAGAGCGAGAGCTACGCGCCGCTCACTGCGGCGCTGGGGGCCGGCGATCGTGCGTACCTCATCGGTGAGGCCTCCGCAGAGATCGCTGCCGTTCTCTCCTCGGGCTCGATCCCGTACGAGCTTGCGGGCGACCTGGAAACGGCGGTGAGAATGGCCTCGGCCGCCGCGGCTCCGAGCGACGTCGTTCTGCTCTCGCCGGCCTGTGCGAGCTTCGACCAGTTCCGCGACTTCGAGGCGCGCGGGGACAGGTTCCGTGCGCTCGTGGAGACGCTGCGATGAAAAGGGACGGGTACGCCGATCAGCGGCTCGTCGCGTTTGTCACGCTGGGTCTCGTCGCCTTCGGGCTCGTCATGGTCTACAGCGCGACCTCCGCCTCGGCTGCGCTGGGCGACGGCGACCCGATGAGCTTTCTCAAGCGCCAGGCGGTCTACGCGCTCGTCGGCGTCGTGCTCATGACGCTTGCGGCGCGGCTCGACTACCACCGTCTTCGCTTCGTCGCGCCACCGCTCGTCCTCACCGCGCTCGTGCTCTGCGCCGCTGTCCTCGTGCTCGGGCCTCCGATCAACGGGGCACGGCGGTGGTTCATCGTCGGCCCGGCGAGCTTCCAGCCGTCGGAGCTCGCAAAGTTGGCTCTCTGCCTCTTCGCCGCGACGTACCTGGCGCGACGCCGTCCGCCACGGACGTTCGGGGAGCTGATGAAGCCGCTCGGACTCCTGACCGCGACGTTCGCCGTCTTGATCGTCGTCGAGCCCGATCTCGGGACGACGATCACGCTCTGCGGGATGATGCTCGCGATCCTCCTCGTCGCAGGTGTGCCGGTGCGGCTCCTCCTCGCCGCCTCGACACTCACGATCGCGATGGGGCTCCTCGCGATCTGGATCGAGCCGTACCGGCGTGCGCGTGTCTTCAGCTTCCTCGACCCGTGGGCCGATGCGCAGGGGGCGGGGTTCCAGATCGTCCAGGCCACGATCGGCATCGGATCGGGCGGATTCACGGGCGCCGGCCTGGGAGAGGGCGTGGGCAAGATCTCGTACCTGCCGGAAGCGCATACGGACATGATCTTCGCCGTCATCGGGGAGGAGCTGGGACTGATCGGTGCGACCCTCGTCATCGCGGCGTTCGCACTGCTCGCGATCACGGGATTCCGAATCGCCATGCGCTGTCGGGATCCGTTCGGCAAGCTCCTCGCCTCGGGCATCACGGCGCTCGTCTGCGGTCAGGCGGCGATCAATCTCGCCGCCGCGCTCGGCATCGCTCCGCTCACCGGGATTCCACTGCCGTTCGTCTCCTACGGCGGCTCGAGTCTCGTCGTCCTCCTCACAGGCATGGGGGTTCTCCTTAACATCGCCGTCAATGGAAAAGTCGTCGGAGCTTCGGTGCGTGATCGCGGCAGGCGGGACAGCGGGGCACGTCCGGCCCGCGCTCGCAGTGGCCGAAGCGCTGCGCGAGCGCGGAGTAAGGGTGACGTTCGCCGGGTCGCGCGGCCGCGTCGAGTCGCAGCTCGTTCCTGAGGCGGGCTTTGAGCTCGACACCTTCGCGATCTCGGGGTTCCCGCGCCGGATCGGGCTCGGGCTCGTGCGGGCCCTCTGGCAGTCCCTGTGCGCGCCCTTCGTCTGCGCTCGCATTCTCGGGCGCCGACGCCCGGACGTCGTCCTCGGAGGCGGTGGCTACGTCGCGGGACCGATGGTGCTCGCCGCGCGGCTGCGCCGCATTCCCTCCGCGCTCACCGAGGCCGATGCCCGCCTCGGGCTGGCGAACCGTCTCGCAGCGCCGTTCGCGCGACGCGTCTTTCTCGCCTACGAGATCGCCGGACGCGACGGGTCGAAGTACCACGTCGTTGGGCGCCCGATCCCGACCGCGCATCTCGGTGCGGATCGCGCCGCCGGACGAGCGCACTTCGGTCTGCCGTCCGATCGCCCCGTCCTTGCCGTGTTCGGCGGGCTTGCGGGCGCCCAGGCCCTGAACTGGTTCGCGGTGGAGGCGTTCCGCGAGGACGGGGCCGCGGTGCTCCACGTCTCGGGTACACGCGACTACGAGGAGCTCCGACAGCGCGTAGCGCGCGACGACTACGTCCTGGTTCCCTCCACCGATCACTTCGGTGCCGCACTCGCTGCGGCCGACCTCGCGATCTCGCGTGCGGGTGGGACGGTCTGGGAGCTCGCCGGTGCGGGGACACCGGCGATCCTCGTGCCGTATCCGCACGCGACTGGCGACCACCAGACGCTCAACGCACGGCACTTCGAGAGCGGCGGAGGAGCGATCGTTGTCGACCAGAGCGATCTTCAGCGCGTGCCGGGGCTGGTCCAGGAGCTACTCGCCGATCCCGCACGACTCGCACTCATGAGCGACGCGATGCGCGCTCTCGCGAGGCCGGACGCGGCGGACGTCGTGGCGGGCGAGTTGATCGCGCTCGGCAGAGCGAGCCGATGAGTGCGCTCCCTCTCGCCGGCCGGCGCTTCTACTTCGTCGGAATCGGCGGCGCGGGGCTCTCGGCCTATGCCAACTTCAGCCGCGCGTGGGGCGCCGAGGTGAGCGGCTGGGACGTACGCGAGACGATCTTCCTCGAGGCACTGGAGGGTGTCGACTTCGAGGTCGGCGGTGAGCCACGGCCTCCTGTCGGTTTCGAGGTCGTCGTTTCGACAGCGCACACCGGGCGGATCGACGGCCGCTCGCGCGCGGAGTTCCTCTCGGAGCTCGTCGCGCTTCGACGCGCGATCGTCGTCGGTGGCGCGCATGGAAAGACGACAACCGCGGCGATGGTCGCCTACGTTCTCCGCGAGCTGGGCCACCATCCCGCCTGGATCATCGGAGGTGTCGTCCCTCAGCTCGGCGGGAATGCGGGGGGTGCGGGATCCGGTTGGCTCGTTGTCGAGGGCGACGAGTCGGATCGGTCGATCGCGCTCTTGCGTCCGGAGATCGCAGCGGTGACGAACGTCGAGCTCGACCACCACGCCGCGTACGGGTCGGAGGCAGAGCTCGCCGCGTTCTTCGAGGAGTGGCTCGCCGTGGTTCCGTCCGTGGTGCGCGGGTGGGAGCTCGAGCCATGCGCGCTCGAGCTAGGTGTGCCGGGCGAGCACAATCGCGCGAATGCCGCAACGGCGCTCGCCGTCCTCGTGCTCGCCGGAGTCGACCGAGCGGCCGCGGAGGAGGCCATCCGCGGGTTCACCGGCGTCGGGCGTCGGTTCGAGCTCGTCGGAGAACGTGGCGGCGTGCGCGTGGTCGACGACTACGGTCACAACCCGACCGAGATCGCGGCTGCGCTGACGACTGCGAGGGAGCTCGAGCCGCGCCGGCTGCTCGCCGTCTACCAGCCCCATGTGTACGAACGGACACGACAGCTCCATCAAGAGCTCGGTGAGGCGCTCGGCCTCGCCGATGCCGCGATCGTGACGGACGTGATCGGCGGGCGTGACGCGGTCGTGCCCGGCGTGACCGGCAAGCTCGTGCTCGACAACGTCCCGGCTGGTGTGCGTCGTGGCTGGGCGCCGACACTCGACGATGCCGCGAAGGTCGCGCTCGAGTGGGCGCGGCCGGGCGACGTCGTGCTGACTCTCGGCGTCGGCGAGCCGTGGCGGATCGCCCGTGCGGTCGTCGAGGGGCTTCCGGGATGAGCACCACTCGCCTCCGGCGAGTGGTCGCGGGGGAAACCCTGTTTCCCCCGCGTGCCCCCTTCTCCTCGAGAGCGTGGGGAACCTCCCGGTTCCCCACACCCCTCCACGCTCATAGGGCAACCAAGGTTGCCCTATGAGCTTCGAGCTCGAGGTCCCGCTCTCGAAGCTGACGGCGATCGGGGTCGGCGGCCCTGCGAGAGCTCTCGCGCGCCCGCGCACGGTGACCGAGCTCCTCGACGCGCTTTGCTTCGCCCGCGACGAAGGGCTCGACGTTCTCACGGTCGGGCTCGGCTCGAATCTGCTCGCTGCCGACGATGGTGTCGACGCGCTCGTGCTGCGACTCGACGGCGAGCTCGCGTCGGTCGAGCTCGACGGCGGCACTCTGCGCGCCGGTGGAGGAGCGTCGAATGCCGTCTGCCTCCATCGTGCACGTGATACGGGGCTGGGCGGGCTCGAGTTCGCATGCGCGATCCCGGGCACGGCAGGCGGCGGCGTCCGCATGAATGCCGGCGCGTACGGACGAGACTGGTCCGACATCCTCATCCGTGCGCTCGTGGTGACCGCAGACGGCGAGTCGTGGCTGACACCCGGCGAGCTCGGGCTCGAGTACCGGCACTCCGGGCTCAGGCCAGAACAGGTGGTCGCTCACGTCGAGTATCGCCTGGAGCCACGGCCGACAGACGACATCAGGGCAACGGTGAGGCAGCTGATCGAGCAGCGCAAGGCGACGCAGCCGACGAACAAGCGCACGTTCGGATCGGTCTTCAAGAACCCGTCCAGCGATCTCGGAGCGGGGAGGATGCTCGAGTTCTGCGGCCTGAAAGGCCACCGGATCGGAGGCGCGATGGTCTCGCCGAAGCACGCGAACTTCATCGAGAACGCGGACGGCGCGACGAGCGCGGACTGCGTCGCACTGATGGTGGAGGCTCGACGACGCGCGTACGAGGAGTTCGGCGTGGACCTTCAGCGCGAGGTTGTCTTCGCGGGCCTCTCCGAGCTGCCCTCGGTCGCGTAGGAACGGCGGCGGTCGCGCCGAATCCAGCCGCATGGTCGGGGGACGAAGTGCGCGCCGATCGCGTCGGCACGTTGCTGCGGCAAGCGTCGTCGTCCCGTTTCCGCGAGGTGCGGCCGGTGCTCGCCTGGATCTCGTGCGCTTCGTCCCCTCCGGCCGCTCCCTCCTGGCGGCGATTGCCGTCCTCGTCGCAGTCGGCACTGCGTACGTGATCGCGTACTCGACCCCGGTGTTCGCCGTGGAGCGGGTGACCGTCAGCGGTGCGCCGCCGGAGGTCGCGCGCGAGGTCACGGCAGCAACGACGGATCTCGTCGGCAAGAGCCTCGTCGCGATCGATGCCGACGACGTCGAGGGAACACTCCGCGCGTTGCCGGCCGTCGCGGGCGTCTCCGTCGACCGCGCGTTCCCAGACACGTTGGTAGTACGGATCGCTCCGGAGCGGCCCGTCGCGGTCGTGCGCCGCGGCCCGTCCTCATGGCAGGCGACGGGCTCGGGGAAGGTCATCCGCGAGATCGAGACCGGCACCCAAAGGCACCTTCCGCGCCTGTGGCTGGCAAAGGGCTCGACGATCCGGCTCGGCGGTCAGATACCGCCCGGCTTCGTTCCGGCGACGCGCGCCCTCGCCGAGGCACACGCAGTGGGTCTCGGCTCGCGCGTCAAGGGCATCCGCCCTGTCGGCGACGAGCTGACGCTCGTTCTGCGGCGCGGCACGGAGATCAGGCTCGGGCGAGCCACCGAAGTAGGGCTCAAGCTCACGGTGGCGTCGAAAGTGCTCCAGCTCGTCGACGGCAGCACGTCGTACGTCGACGTGAGCGTGCCGCAGCGACCGGTCGCCGGGTAGCAACCCTCAAGTCTAAGGTAGAGGTTGAGAGTAGCGACATTGACATGGACTCGGAGGAGGCTTACCCTCGGAGGCGAAGTCGTGCACGAACTCGCACGTTCAATACGAACTTCACCTTGAGGTGGGTTGAGAGATGAGCAATCAACTAGGGAGTTACCTCGCAGTCATCAAGGTCGTCGGCATCGGCGGCGGCGGCACGAACGCAGTCACGAGGATGGTCGAAGCGGGTGTCTCGGGCGTCGAGTTCGTCGCCGTGAACACGGACGCGCAGGCGCTCCTCATGACAGAGTCGGACGTGAAGATCCACATCGGCTCGCGCGCGACGCGCGGGCTCGGCGCGGGTGCAGATCCGCAGGTGGGCCGAGCCGCGGCCGAGGAGAGTCGCGACGAGCTGAAGGAGGCCCTCAAGGGCGCTGACATGGTTTTCGTCACCGCAGGCGAAGGTGGCGGCACCGGGACGGGTGGTGCTCCTGTGATCGCTGAGATCGGGCGTGAGATCGGCGCTTTGACGGTCGGCGTCGTCACGCGGCCGTTCGGCTTCGAGGGCAAGCTTCGTGCCGATCAGGCCGAAGGCGGGATCCAGGCGCTTCGCGAGAGCGTCGACGCGCTCATCGTCATCGAGAACGACCGCTTGCTCCAGGTCGTCGAGCGCTCGACGCCGGTGACCGAGGCCTTTCGCATGGTCGACGACATCCTCCGACAGGGCGTCCAGGGGATCACCGATCTCATCACGGTGCCTGGGCTCATCAACCTCGACTTCGCCGACGTGCGGACGATCATGAAGGACGCCGGCTCGGCACTCATGGGCATCGGATCGTCGCGTGGCGACAACCGCGCGGTCGAGGCTGCGCGCATGGCCATCTCGTCGCCGCTCCTCGAGCAGACCCTCGACGGGGCGACCGGCATCCTCCTCAACGTGACCGGCGGTCCTGACCTCGGGCTCGCCGAGGTCGACGAGGCCGCCGAGGTCGTTCGCAGCGCAGCCGACTCGAACGCGAACGTCATCTTCGGCGCAGCGATCGACGAGGCGATGGGCGACGAGGTGCGCGTCACGGCGATCGCGACGGGCTTCGGCGCACGAGCGCAGAGGCGGCGACGCCCCGAGACCAGCTCGGCCACAACCTCGTCGGAGCGGCCGGCGTTCAACGCACCGAGCGTCGGCGACGTTGAGATCGACATCCCGTCCTTCCTCAAGGAGGACTGAGCAGAGCTTTCAGCAGATCGCGACTCCGCGAGTGCGGAGGCACGATCGTCGAGGATCACACCGAAGGCGGCTACTCTCGCGGGCCGCGTCGCTGCTTGACTTGAACGCCTGAGAAGTGCTCGCCAGTCGTTAGAGTCGCTGTCCGTGGAAGCGACGCTCCTGCGCACGCCGCTCTATGCGCGCCACGTCGCGCTCGGCGCGCGCATGGTGCCCTTCGCGGGCTACGAGATGCCCGTTCAGTACGAAGGGGTCATCGAAGAGCACCGAGCCGTCCGCACGGACGCAGGCGCCTTCGACGTCTCGCACATGGGAGAGATCCACGTGGACGGCCCGACGGCGCAGGCATTCCTTCAATCCATGCTCTCGAACGACATCGACACGCTCGGAGACGGCGACGCGCAGTACACGCTCCTCACGAACGAGTCGGGCGGGATCGTCGACGACCTCATCGCCTACCGGCTCGCTCACGGGCAGTTCTATCTCGTCGTCAATGCCTCCAATCGCGTCGCCGTGTACGACTGGCTGAAGGAACGCGAGCCACGTGGGTGCGAGGTGCGCGACGCATCCGACGAGTACGGCCTCGTCGCGGTGCAGGGACCGCGCGCTCTCGAGCGACTCGGGCTTCCCGAGGCGCCTGCGTTCACGCACGCGATGGGCGCTCTCGAGGGCATCGAGGTCATGGTCGCGCGAACGGGCTACACGGGAGAGCAGGGCGTCGAGCTGTGCTGCGCGGAGGATCAAACGGAAGACCTCTGGGACGCGATCCTCACTCGGGGCGTCACGCCGTGCGGGCTCGGTGCGCGCGACACGCTTCGTCTCGAGGTCTGCTATCCGCTGCACGGCAACGACATCACGCCGGAGACCGACGCGATCTCCGCAGGTCTCGGCTGGGCGTGCGCGCTCGAGACCGCGTTCACCGGCGCGGAGACGCTTCGCCGCCTCAAAGAGGACGGCCCGGCGCGCAAGCTCGTCCCGTTCGTCATGGAAGAACGCGCCGTTCCGCGGCGGGGCATGCCGATCGAGGGGGGCGGCGAGGTCACCTCCGGCACGCACTCGCCGATGCTCGACGTCGGCATTGGCATGGGATACGTGCCGACAGCCTTCGCGACACCCGACACCGAGCTCGTGATCGACGTCCGCGGCAAGCCGCGCCGGGCGCGGGTCGTGAAGAAGCCGATCTATCGGAAGGAGCCCTAGTGCCCGCTGTAGAGAGCTATCCGGACGACCTTCGCTACCACCCCGAGCACGATTGGGCAAGGATCGACGGCGACGATGCGACGCTCGGCGTGACGTGGTTCGCGCAGGACGCGCTCGGCGAGCTCGTCCACTACGAGGCGCCCGAGGCCGGGATGACCGTGACGAAGGACGAGTCCTATGGCGAGGTCGAGTCTGTCAAGGCGGTCTCGGACATCATCGCGCCGCTCTCGGGCGAGGTACTCGAGGTCAATACGAAGGTCGTCGACGCTCCCGAGATGGTGAACGACGACCCCTACGGCGAGGGCTGGCTCATCCGGATCCGGATGTCCGACACGAGTGAGCTCGACGCGCTGATGGACGCAGGCGCGTACCGCGCGCACGTCGCCGCGCAGTAGAGCAGCATGGGGTATCTGAGTCTCACTGACGCCGACCGCGCGGAGATGCTCGCCGCGATCGGCGTCTCGTCGGTCGACGAGCTGTTCGAGCAGATCCCGCCCGGAGTTCGCTTCCAACGCGAGCTCGACGTCCCTCCCGCGCTCGGCGAGGCTGAGCTCATGCGCCATCTCGAGGAGCTGGCGGCGAAGAACGTCCACACTCAAGCGGAGCTGTCGTTCGTCGGCGCGGGCATCTACGACCATTACGTCCCCGCCGTCGCGGACGTCGTGCTGTCGCGCGGCGAGTTCCTCACGGCGTACACGCCGTACCAGCCCGAGATGAGCCAGGGAACGCTGCAGGCGATCTTCGAGTACCAGACGGTCATCTGCGAGCTGACGGGAATGGACGTGTCCAATGCGTCCGGGTACGACGGAACCACTGTCGCAGCCGATGCTTGCTTCGTCGCCAAGCATGTGACCGATCGTCACAAGGTCGTTCTCGCGGAGACGCTCAACCCGCAGGTCCGGCAGGTCGTGAAGACGTATGCGCCGGGGTTCGGGTTCGCGGTCGTGGAGGTTCCGCACCGAAACGGCGTCACCGACCCGGACGAGCTGGCGCGCGCGTCCACCGACGCTGCTGCCGTGTTCTTCCAGCAGCCGAACTTCCTCGGCTGCCTCGAGGACGCGCCCGCGCTCGCCGCGGCTGCGAACGAGGCCGGCGCGCTCTCCGTCGCGCACGTCGACCTCATGTCCCTTGGCGTCCTCGAGGCCCCTGGCGCGTACGGCTGCGCGATCGCGCTCGGCGAGGGGCAGGCCGCGGGCAACTGGCCGTCCTACGGCGGGCCGCACTACGGATTCTTCGCGGCGCGTTCGGAGTACGTGCGCCGCATGCCCGGCCGGATAGTCGGCGAGACGGTCGATGCCGACGGCAAGCGCGGGTTCGTGCTCACTCTGCAGACCCGCGAGCAGCACATCCGCCGCGAGAAGGCCACCTCCAACATGACGACGAATCAGACGCTGCTCGCGCTCGCCGGTCTCGCGACGCTCTCGTGGCTCGGGCCTGAGGGCCTGCGCGAGGTGGGGGAGACCTGCCTCGCGCTCGCGGAGTACACGCGTGAGCGCGTTCCGCTCGAGCCGGCCTTCGAAGCCGGCTGCTTCAAGGAGATCGCGTTCCGCACGCCCACGCCGACTCGTGACGTCATTCGACGCGCGCGCGAGCACGGCGTCAACCCGGGCTACGCGCTCGGCCGCGACTACCAGGGGATGGACGATGTCCTGCTCGTCGCCGTGACCGAGAAGAAGTCGGTCGAGGACATCGACCGCCTCGCGAGCGTGCTCGAGGAAGTGTGCGCGTGAGCGCGGAGCCCGGGAGCACGTGGAAGGAGACGCCGCTCATCTTCGAGCGCTCGCGACCAGGGCGCCGCGCCGGGCGCCCCCCCCGCCCGGATCTCCCCGTGCCGGACCTTCCAGACTCGCTGCGCCGTTCGCGCGCGCCGCGTCTCCCCGAGCTCGCCGAATCCGAGATCGTGCGCCATTTCACCGCGCTCGCAGACCGGACGTTCGGGGTCGACACCGGCTTCTACCCGCTCGGCTCGTGCACGATGAAGCACAACCCTCGCGTCCACGAGCGGGCGGCGGCGCTGCCCGGCTTCCGCGACCTCCATCCGCACACCGAGGACGAGGATGCCCAGGGCGCGCTCGAGCTTATGTGGCACCTGCAAGGGATCCTCGCGGAGGTGGCCGGCCTGCCCGCGGTGACGCTCCAGCCTGCCGCCGGCTCGCAGGGAGAGCTGACCGGCCTCATGCTCATGCGGGCCTACTTCGCCGACCGGGGCGAGGACCGCGACACGATCATCACGGCCGACACCGCCCACGGCACGAACCCGGCGAGCGTGACGATGGCCGGCTACTCACTCGAGAAGGTCGGGACCGACACTCGCGGGAACCTCGACCTCGACGATCTTCGCGGCAAGGTGAACGCGCGGACGGCGGGCCTCATGCTCACGAATCCGTCGACGCTCGGTCTCTTCGACGAGGGCATCGAGCAGGTCGCGCGGATCTTCCACGACGCCGGCGCGCTCCTCTACTACGACGGGGCGAACCTCAACGCCGTCGTCGGACTGTCGAGGCCCGGCGACATGGGTTTCGACATCGTCCACTACAATCTCCACAAGACGTTCTCGCAGCCGCACGGTGGCGGCGGGCCCGGTGGCGGGCCGGTTGCGGTGCGCGACACGATCGAGCCGTTCCTGCCCGCGCCCACGGTGGTGCGCAACGGCGACACGTTCCGCCTGAACCACGATCGACCCAAGTCGATCGGTCGGGTGCGCGGCTTCGCCGGGCCGTTCGGCGTCTTCGTGCGGTCGTACGCGTACATGCGCGCGTACGGGCCGGCGCTCCGTGAGATGTCCGAGGTCGCGGTGCTGAACGCAAACTACCTCCTCGCGCGCCTCCGCGACGCGTACGACCTGCCGTACGACCGCCACTGCATGCACGAGTTCGTGCTCTCGGCGCGAAATCTCAAGCGCGAGTACGGGATCACGGCGCTCGACGTCGCGAAGCGGCTCATGGACTACGGCATCCATCCGCCCACGGTCTACTTCCCGCTCGTCGTGCCCGAGGCGCTCATGATCGAGCCGACGGAGACCGAGCCCAAGGAGCGTCTCGACGACTTCGTCGACGCGATGCACGCGATCGCGCGCGAGGCGGCGGAGACGCCGGAGCTCCTGAAGGAAGCGCCGCACGGCCGGCCGGTGCGTCGCCTCGATGAGGTGAGAGCAGCGAAGCAACCTATCCTGCGCTACCTCTTCGACGAGCATCCCGCCGTCGTCGCCTAGGAGTGCCGTCGATGCCGACACTGCCGATCGAGCACGGCGTGCACGACTACTCCGACTTCGACTCCTACGCTGAGGCCGATACGTTCCACCGGTGTCTCGTGGCGTTGTGGGCAGGAGCGGCGCGAACCTCGGGCTACGGGATCTGCGCGCACGGATCCTGAGTCGGCGCCGCAGGCTCCCAGAGCTCGAAGCGGTTCCCCTCGGGGTCGACGGCCCAGCCGAAGCGGCCGATGCCGTCCACCATCTCGACCTTCTCGTCCACTTCGACCCCGGCTGCGCGCAGCTGCGCGAGCATCGCGTCGAGATCCGAGACCGTGTAGTCGACCATGCCCTGCTTCCCGGCCGGCCAGTAGTCCGTGCCCTCCATGAACGGCGCCCAGACCGTATTGCGGCTCTCGGGGAAGATGACGTAGCCGTCGCCGTCGACCGGGACGCCGAGGTGCTCCTCGTACCACTTCGTGAGCGCTTTCGAGTCCCGCGATCGGAAGAAGACGCCGCCGATGCCTGCCACACGCTCCATCAGCGCACCGAGGCTAACTGGCCGCAGGCCGCTTCGATGTCGCGGCCGCGCGTCAGTCGCACCGTCGCCGGGATCCGTCCCCGCGTGAGAACGTTCTTGAAGCGCTCGATCGCATCGCGCGACGACCCGTCGTACGTGCCCGTGGGGTTGTACGGGATCAGGTTGACCTTGAACGCCCGGGGGTCGAGCACCGCCGCGAGCGCCTTCGCGTCGGCGGGCGAGTCGTTCACGCCCGCGAGCATGACGTACTCGACGAAGACCTTCCTCCGCCGCAGCTCGACGTAGCGCCGGCACTCGGCG
>DATKBJ010000052.1:0-33642 GCA_035514135.1 Gaiellaceae bacterium
CTTCCGGCGCGTCCTTGTCGAACGCGCCGACGGCGGCCGCAACCTGCGCTTCGACCTCTTTCGGATACCGCTTCGCCGCCTGATCGAAGAGACGCGCCGCGGAGACCGGTCGGCCGACGCGCTGCAGCCCGACGCCGTAGAGGAGCCGCTCGCGCGCGCCGCCACGCGTCGCCGCCGCGCGGAGAGCCTCGAGCTGCCGCTCCGGTGCGAGCTTCGTGATCGCAGCGGGTGCAGTGAAGGACGGGATGAACGCAGGCAGCCCGCGAGGCAGGCTGGGGTGCAGGAGATTCCCCGCGACGATTGCGTACGGGGTGTCCGGTTCCGCGTCGAGGACCGCCTTCCACGCCTCGACGGGATCGCCCCGGTTCGACCACAGGCGCGCGAGCCCCAGGTGGAGCTGGACGACGGCGACCTCGGGATAGAGCTTCGCGAGCTGCTCCAGGCGGTCGAGCGTCCCGTCCGGCCATGGCGCGAACGCAGCGCCGACCTTGGCCTCGAGCGACTCGTGTCTGCCGAAGATCACCGCGGCCGCACGGGTCTCCCCCTGCCCGTAGAGCGCGGCGGCGCGCGTCAGGTCCTGCGCCTCGGCGTCTGCGCGGAAGCCGAGGGAAAAGGAGAGCGGGGGTCTTCCGTCGCGAAGCTCGGGCTCGGTCGGCTCGACAGGAGCGCCTGCGGAATCGCCGCCAGCGGAGAGAGCCGCGGCGCCGACAATCGCAACGGCCGCCACAGCGACGGCTCCGACGAGAAGCGCGACACGACGCCGAGCGGACACCGCAGGACGATAGCCTGGCCGCATCGGTAGACGGGGTCAGGCCCGTGCGGCAGACGGGGTCAGACCCTGGGGTCTTGACCCCGCGAGGCAACGCTATAGTTCCGAAAGTAATGGCCACGTATCGCGAACTGCTGGCGCAGGTCAAGTCCGAGATCGACGAGATCTCCACCATCGAGGCGCAGGAGCGCCTCGATTCGTCGGACGGGTCGCTCTTCGTCGACGTCCGTGAGCCGGACGAGTGGGACGAGGGACACATCCCGGGCGCCATCTACACGGGTCGCGGACGGCTCGAGCAACGGATCGAGGGCCTCGTGCCCGACAAGAGCCGGCCGCTCGTCGTCTACTGCTCCGCCGGCAATCGCTCGGCCTTCGCCGCGAAGGTGCTCGAAGATCTCGGGTACGTGAACGTCGCCAACCTCGGCGGCGGCTTCTCCGACTGGAAGCGCAACGGCTTCGAGATAACGATGCCGCGCGTCCTCACGCCCGACCAGCGCACGCGCTACAGCCGTCATCTGCTCATCCCCGAGGTCGGCGAAGAGGGGCAGCAACGGCTGCTCGACGCGCGCGTACTGCTCATAGGGGCAGGGGGCCTCGGCTCGCCGGCGTCGCTCTACCTGGCAGCGGCCGGCGTCGGCACGCTCGGCATCGTCGACGCGGACGTCGTCGACGAGTCGAACCTGCAGCGCCAGATCGTCCACTCGACCGACCGGCTCGGGGAGCCCAAGGTGGCCTCTGCGAAGCGCACGCTCGAAGCGCTCAACCCCGACGTGAGGGTCATCCCGTTCCAGGAGCGCCTCACGTCCGAGAACGTCGACCGCATCCTCGCCGAGGGCTGGAGCGTCATCGTGGACGGCGCAGACAACTTCCCGACGCGATATCTCGTGAACGACGCGTCCGTTTGGAGCGGGATTCCGGTCGTGCATGGCTCGATCTTCCGCTTCGAGGGACAGGTCACGGTGTTCTCGCCCGGAGCCGGCCCGTGCTACCGCTGCCTCTTCCCCCAGCCGCCGCCCCCCGAGCTGGCGCCGAGCTGCGCGGAGGGCGGCGTGCTCGGGGTGCTGCCCGGGATCATCGGCTCGATCCAGGCGAACGAGACGCTCAAGCTGATCCTCGATCGCGGGGACTCGCTGGCCGGGCGGCTACTCCTGTTCGACGCGCTCGGGACGACGCTGGACGAGGTCACGGTGCGCCGGAGCCCCGACTGCCCGGTGTGCGGTGACAGCCCGACGATCACGGAGTACGTCGACTACGTCGAGTTCTGCAATGCACCGGTGCACCTCTGATGGCGGCCGTGAGGATTCCGCCCACGCTGCGGGCCGAGGTCGGGGGCGCGCGCGAGCTCGACGCGGACGGAACGACCGTTGCGGAGGTGATCGACGACCTCGTCGAGCGCTATCCGCCGCTCGCCGCCCAGCTGCTCCAGGACGGCGACCTCGCGCCGTTCGTGAACGTCTATGTCGGCGGTGAGGACGTCCGCACACGCGACGGCCTCGAGACCGAGGTGCGCGAGGGCGACCAGCTGATCCTCCTGCCGGCCATGGCCGGTGGAAGCTAGAACGCGCCCGGCGTCGCTCCTCGACCTCGTCGGGTCGACGCCCCTCATCGAGCTGTCGCGACTCACGCCGAAGCCGGCCGTCCGCCTCTACGCGAAGCTCGAGGGCCAGAATCCCTCGGGCTCGATCAAGGATCGCGTCGCGCAGGCGATGCTCGACGCCGCCGAGGCGTCGGGAGAGCTGGAGCCGGGCGGCAAGTTGCTCGAGCCGACGAGCGGCAACACCGGGATCGCGCTCGCGCTGCAGGCGCGCCTGCGCGGCTATCCACTCACCTGCGTCGTCCCTTCGAACGTGACCGCCGAGCGCCGCCGCCTGCTCGAGCTCTACGGCGCCGAGATCGTCGACTCGCCCGGCGAGGAGGGCTCGAACGGCGCCGTTCGCCTTGCGCTCCAGCTCGCCGAGAACGATCCGACCTACTTCATGCCGTTCCAGTATGCGAACGAGGCGAACCCTCGGGCGCACTACGAGGGAACGGGCGCGGAGATCGTCGCCGCGCTCGACCGGGTCGACGTCCTCGTCGCAGGCCTCGGCACCGGAGGCACCTTGATGGGCGCCGGCGAGCGCCTGCGCGAGAGCTTCCCCGACGTCGTCGTTGCCGCGGCGGAACCTCTCCCCGGCGACGAAGTCATGGGCCTTCGCTCACTCGAGGACGGCTACGTGCCCCCGATCCTCGACGTCTCGAAGCTCGACCGGAAGCTCCTCGTGACCAACGCGGACGCGATCGCGGGGCTGCGGCTCCTTCTCGACCGGGAAGGTGTCCTCGGCGGGGTCTCGTCCGGCGCGGTGATCCAGGCCGCGCTCAGGCTTGCAGACGAGCTGGACGAAGGCGTCCTCGTCTGCGTCCTCGCGGACGGCGGGTGGAAGTACCTCTCGGCCGACTTCTGGGACGCGCCCGACGTCGAGTCTGCGATGGAGAGCTCCGTCTGGTGGTAGTCCCCGCCGCGGTGCGTGCGGCGCTGGCGGAGCATGCCGCGGCGGAGGCGCCGAACGAGGCCTGCGGGCTGATCGTCCTCGAAGACGGCGTC
The DNA here is from genome assembly GCA_035514135.1 of Gaiellaceae bacterium. Lineage (GTDB taxonomy): Bacteria > Actinomycetota > Thermoleophilia > Gaiellales > Gaiellaceae > GMQP-bins7. Next base: position 3,351 of record DATKBJ010000052.1, read on the forward strand.
GCGGAACGGTACGTGCCGGGCCGCAACGCAGCTGCGTCCCCGTATCGGTTCGAGCTCGACATGGATCCCGAGACGTGGTTTCTCGAGGACGAGGGCTACGAGCTCGCGGTCTTCCACTCGCACGTCTCCTCGCCGCCCCACCCGTCGCGCACCGACGTCGAGAACATCGGACTCTGGGCGGGCCGGCCGTACCTCATCTACACCGTGCGGACCGGCGAGCTCGCCGGCTGGCGCATCTCCAGCGGCTCGATCGAGCCGCTGGAGGTTGCGCCCGCCTAGCGAACGCGCGGGGCATGCCCCGCGCCTACTTGATTGTGAACGAGCCCTTCATAGACGTCGGATGAGGATCGCAGAGGAAGGTGTACTTGCCCTTTCTCAGCGTGATCCTGAACGTCTTCGAGCCAGTCGCCCGAACGCTCGTGGCGACGTTCACACCCGGGCCTTTCAGCCGGAAGTTGTGAATGCTCGACTTGTCGCTGACGACGAGGATGGCCTTCCCCCTCTTGGTCGGCTTCTTCATGTTGATCGTGAAGCCGGGCCCGACCGTCCCCGTGAACTTGGGTGTAGCCGCGAACACGGGCAGCGCCACGATGGCGGCAACCGTTACGGCGAGAAGCACTGCAATCGTCCGTTTTCTCATGATCCTCCTCGGTGTCGTTCGAACGTCGTGAGGTTAGCCGGAGACCTCGAAGCTGCCGTTCATCGAGCTCGCATGCGGGTCGCAGACAAACGAGTAGGTTCCTTCCGAGAGCTCGACGTCGAAGCTCTCACCGCCGGTCCCGCCGACATCCGTCGACACGTCGACGTCGCCGCCTGTCAGGTGGAAGTTGTGGATGTCCGACCGGTCATCGACCGTGATCGTGTACGTCCCTGAAGCGATCGACGACACGCTTGCTCCAGCTGCGTCCAGGAGGGCTATCTCGAATCCCGGTCCAACGCTCCCCAGGAGGGTGTTGGGCTCGACCGGGAGGGTGATCTCGCTCGTCTCGGTCGTCTCGGGTGCCGCAGCGTCGTCGTCACCGCCGCAGCCGGTCCCGGCGATCGCCGGGACCGCAAGTGCGACAACCAGGCTCCTGAGTGCGCGCTTCATCGAACCTCCTTCGTAGCTCGCATGGACGATACGTCCGCGCGCACAAATCGGTTCGCTTTAGAGTCCCGCCGTGGACGTGCTCGAGATCGCACCCGGCCTCTGGCGCTGGACCGCCCACCACGAGGAGTGGAAGGAGGACGTCGGCTGCACGTACGTCGAGACAGAGGATGGCGCCGTGCTGATCGACCCGCTGGTTCCGCCCGAGGACACGGCGAAGTTCTGGAAGGCGCTCGACCGTGACGTGAAGCGGGCCAAGGGTCGCGTGCACGTCCTCATCACGGTCTTCTGGCATGCACGCAGCGCCGCCCAAATGCGCGAGCGCTACGGCGCGCGCGTCTGGGCAGCGAAGTCCGGCAAGGCCGCCATCGCCCGCCGCACCGGAGAGGTCACCGATCCGTTCGCGATCGGAGACGCGCTGCCCGGCGGGGTCGAGGCCTGCCGCACGGCGCGGGCGGCGGAGGTCGTCTACTGGGTACCGGAGCACTCGGCGCTCGTTCCCGGCGACGTACTCGTCGCCGACGGCAAGGGCGGCGCGAAGATGTGTCCGGAGTCCTGGCTTCCGGCGAACACGACGCATCGCGACCTCGCGGCCTCGTTGCGGCCGCTGCTGGACCTCCCGGTCCGGCGGATCCTCGTCTCGCACGGCAAGCCTGTCGTCACCGGCGGCGGCCGGGCGCTCGCACGCGCGCTCGAGCTGTAGGTCGCTCGTAGAATCGGCCGGACGTGCTCTGGCCGTGGATCCTGCTGGGCGTCCTCGCGCTCGTCGCGCTGCTCGCGGCCGTCGGATACAACCGGCTCGTCCGCCTCCGCAACGAAGCGGACACGGGGTGGGCGAACATCGACGTTCAGCTCCAGCGGCGCACCGACCTGATCCCGAACCTCGTCGAGGCCGTGCGTGGGTACGCAGCACACGAACGCGGCGTCTTCGAGGAGGTGACGAAGGCGCGCGCGGCACTGCAGCACGCAGCCGGCCCGGGTGCAGCAGGCGCTGCGAACGACGTGCTCACCGCGGCGCTGGGTCGCCTCTTCGCCGTCGCGGAGGCGTATCCCGATCTGCAGGCATCCGAGAACTTCCTGCGCCTCCAGGAGGACCTCACGGACACCGAGGACAAGATCAGCGCGGCGCGGCGCTACTACAACTCGACGGTGATGCACTACAACACGGCTGTGCAGAGCGTCCCGTGGGTGCTCGTCGCCCAACCGCTCGGCTTCCGCGAGAAGGAGTTCTTCTCTGCTGCCGGAGACACTGCGGTACCGCAGGTCTCGCTTACCCCGACACCGTGACGCTCCAGCAGCAGATCAGGCGGAACCGCCTGCGCTCGACCATCGTCGTCCTCGGCTTCGCGCTGCTCCTCGTCGGGCTCGCCGGGCTCGTCGGGCTCGCGCTCGACGTCTCACTCGGCATCGCCGCACTCGTCTTCGCGGCGATCTACGCCCTCTTCGCGATTGTCCGCTCGCGGAGCATGATCGCGGGGATCACGCACGCGCAGGCGCTCGAGCCGAACGAGCTGCGTCCGCTGCGACGCCTCCTCGAGAACGTGTCCATCGGCGCGGGGCTGCCCGTCACGCCCGAGCTCCGCATCGTGGAGGACGACGCGCCGAATGCGTTCGCCGCCGGCCTGCGGCCCACCTCGAGCTACGTCGGCGTCACGACCGGTCTCCTCCGGACGATGCCCAAGCGCGAACTCGAAGCCGTGCTCGCGCACGAGGTCGCTCACATCCGGAACCGCGACACCTACCTGATGACGATGGCGACGGTGTTCGCGGGTGTCATCGTCCTCGTGGCCGACCTCGGGTTCCGGACGCTCGCGTACGGCGGGCGCAACAAGCGTGCCGGCGCGATCGCCGTCGTTCTAGCCATCGTCGGCTTCGCGCTCGCGCCATACGCAGCGCTCCTGCTGCGCATGAGCTTGTCTCGCCGCCGCGAGCTCCTGGCTGACTCCGGCGCGGCAGAGATCCTGGGCGATCCCGAGGCCATGGCACTCGCGCTCCGTCGGCTCGAGCTCGATACGACGACCGTCCGCTACACGAGTGCGTCGACCGCGCATCTCTGGGTGGAGAGCCCGACCGACCGCATCGCGTCGGAGCGTGGAGGGGTGCTCGAGTTCACGAGCTGGTTCAACACGCATCCGCCAATCAGGACGCGCATCGCAGCACTGGAGGAGGCAGGCGGATTCCGGCTTCCGGAGCGGCTTTCACAGGATGAGCCGTTCGCGGTCGAGATCGGCGTACCCTAGGACGGTGAACCCGCATTCAGTAAACGCGGAATCGCGTCGATAATGGAGAAGCCGTGAAAGGCCTGCGCATAGGAAGGCGCCGTGAGCGCGATGCCGAGGCGGCCCTGTCGCCGCTCGAGCGCGCCCTCAGGCCAGCGCTCGTCGACGGCCGGTGGCAGATCCCCGATCGCTTCAACTTCACGCGTGACGTCGTCGACGCGCTCGCTCGCGATCCCAAGCGGCGCGCACTGACCTTTCTCGGCAGCGATGGCGTCATCGAGCCGCGGTCGTTCCTCGAGATCTCCGAGGGCGCGACCGTGTGCGCGACGAGGATCCGCGAGCGCGGTGTCAGTATCGGCGATCGCGTCATCATCATGGCAGGGAGCACGGTCGATTGGCTGGAGGCCGTCCTCGGCGTCTGGAAGGCCGGCGCGGTGGTCGTCCCGTGCACGCCGACGGCAACGGCGTCGCAGCTCGAACGGCTCGTGTCGTCCACGGACGCCGCCCTGATCCTCGCCGCGCGCGCGCTCGAGCCGACGATCGGGCGCATGGGCTTCACGCCCGAAGTGGAGCTCTACGACGAGGGGGTCAAGCGGAACTCGAAGGACGTGCCGACGGGCGTGGCGACCCACGACACGGCGTCGCGCGACCTTGCGTTCGTCATCTCGACGAGCGGTGTGGGCGGGTCCCGCAAGGACGTCGCACACACGCACGGATCGGTCTTCGCAACGCGCGTCCAGGCCGAGCACTGGCTCGACGTCGGCCGCGGTGACGCCGTCTGGTGCACCTCGGAGACGACGTCACCGCTGACCATGTGGAACACGGTCGTCGGACCCTGGTCACGCGGGGCCGAGATCGTGCTGCAGCACGGCGACTTCGACGCCGACGAACGCCTCGACCTGCTCTTCCGGCTCGGCCCGAGCATCCTCTGCCAGTCGCCGGCCGAGTACCGCGCGCTCGCCGAGCACCCCAAGCTCGAGCGCTTCCGCTCGCCGCGACTCCGCCGGCTCGTCTCGACGGGCGACTACCTCGATCCCGAGGTCGTGGCCGCCTTCGAGGAGCGCTGGGGAATGTCGATCGCAGACGGGTACGGCCAGGCCGAGACGAACGTCGTCGTCGCGAACCTCGCCGACGGCGCCGTGAAGCCCGGGTCGTTCGGGCGTGCCATGCCTGGACACCATGTCGCGGTTATCGACGATCAGGGCAACGAGCTGCCGGCGGGCGTCGAAGGCGACCTCGCTGTGCGCGGGCGCCCACCGACGCTGTTCGCAGGCTACTGGGAGCTTCCGGAGGAGACGAAGTCGGCGTTCCTCGGCGACTGGTACCTGACGGGCGACGTGGCACACGCGGATGAAGAAGGCTTCTTCACGTTCGTCGGTCGCGCGGACGACGTCATCACGTCGAACGGCCGAACGTTCGGCCCGTACGACGTCGAGCGCGTGCTCGACGGCCACCCGGCCCTTGCCGCGACCGCGGTCGTCGGCATTCGGGATCTCCAACGAGGCGGCCACTTCGTTCGAGCCTTCGTGGTGCCGAAGGACGGCGCGGAAGGCTCGGAGCAGCTCGAGGCCGAGCTTCGCCAGTACGCCGCACAGACACTCCCGAGCCCGCAGGTGCCACGTGAGATCGTTTTCGTCGACGACCTCCCCATGGTCAGCTCGAAGATCAGCCGACACGAGCTCCGCGAGCGACCGCTCGCCGGCCGGCCGCTCTGGGAGATGCCGCCGACGACCGAGCCCGACGAAGCTCCGAAGCCGGCGCCGCCGCCGTTCGACGGGGAGTTCTCGCCACGCGTCGAGACGCAGACTGCGCTCGAGCCCGAAGCGGTCGCCGCGGAGCCGCCCGTGCTGCCAGAACCGACCGTGACCTTCGAGCCGATCTACCTGCCCGAGCCGGTGGCCCTCCCTCCGGCGGAGGAGCCCGCTCCCATGCCAGAGCCAGTCGTGACCGAGACCTCCGTTCCCGTTGTCGAGCCTGCTTCCGAGCCAGAGCAGGCGCCAGAGCCACCCGCCGTCGAGCCCGCGCCACAGCTGGTCGAGCCCGAGCCCGTTGTCGCCGAAGTGCTCCAGGATCGGCCGGCTGCCGCGGAGACCGAGCCCGAGTCCGAGCGAACAGTCGCGCAAGCTGTACCGGAGCCGGCGCCTTTGGTCACGATCCAGCCGGAGCTACACCCGGAGCCAGAGCCGAGGGACGCACCGGAGCCGGAGCCGGAGCCGGAGCCCGAGCCGGTCGCCGAGCAGGAGTCCGCAACGCCGCTCGTACTCCTTCCCGCGCCCGATCCGTCGGTCGCCGACGAGCCTTCCCCTGCGACCGAACTCGCGGTGGCCGAACTGCAGGAGCTACCGGACTACGTCGTCGGCCAACCCGAGGAGGTCGCTCCCGTCGTCGTGCCCGATCCCGAGCCGGAGCCGGACCTGTCCGGCCCGCTTCCGGAGTTCGTGGTCGAGCCAGACGCGTCCGAGCCGGCCGCGAGCGCGCACATCGAGCCCGCCTCCGAGCCCGAGCCGGAGCCGGAAGAGGACCTGGGCCCGCTCCCGGACTACATCATCGACCCGACCAAGCCTCGAGAGGCTCACCGTCAGCCGCCACCTCCGCCGCCCGAGCCCGAACCGACACTGACCCCCCGGCCCGTCAGCCCCGCGGTGCCACGCGCGCAGCCGGCCGGGCTCAACTTTCCGTCGGCTGCCGCCTTTTCGATCCCGCGCCCTGATCCGGACGCGCCGGACCTGCGCGAGCCGCGAGCGCCTCGCCCTCGGCCGCAAGCCGAGCTCGGCAAGTCGAAGCGCTCGACCGAATCGGCGGAGCCGGGTGACGAAGGACACGAGGTCAGCTGGATGGAAGGTCTGTCGAACCGCCTGAGCGCCTACAGCCTTTCAGAAGACGAAGGGGAGCCCGTCTCCGAGTCCGACGACGACACGATCGACTGAGCGTCGGCGCGAGTCGATATAGCCTGCGGGCGCATGACCGATCAGGCAGCCGTGAGTCTCCTGCGCTGGCTGCGTCGGCAGCTTCGGCAGCCTACGCCGCAACGCGAGCATCTGGAGGCAGCCATCCTCTACGACGATCCCCGCGAGGTGCGTCGGCTCGTCGAGCTGGCGCCTTTCACCGACACGCAGCGCCACCATGTCGAGCAGCTGATCGGACGCTGGGAGGAGGGACGTGCCCGCGGCTGAGAACGAGGCAGTCGTGCGGAAGATCTTCGACGCTTTCGCGCGAAAGGAGGGCCTCGCGCTCCGCGGGCTCTTTGCCGAGGAAGCAATCTGGTCGGTGCCCGGCCAGGGCCTGATGGCGGGTCTCTACGAGGGACGCGAGGCGATCTTTCGATTTCTCGCCAAGCTTCCGAAGGAGACCGGTGGCACGTATCGCTCGGAGCTCATCGACGTGCTCTCGAGCGACGACCGCGCGGCCGCGCTGTACCGGGCGCATGGCATGCGCGACGGACGCACGCTCGAGCTCGACCAGGTGCTGCTTTTCCGCATCGAGGACGGACTCGTGCGCGACGTGCTCGCGCTGCCGAGCGACCCCGACGCGTTCGAGCGCTTCTGGGCTTAGTGTTCGCCGCCGTGTCGGAGCGACGCTTCGCAGACGGCCTGCGCTACCGAATCGAGATCCCGTCGGTCGAAGGACCGCGCGTGCTCGAGGCGGTCCTCGCCGAGGCGGAGCAGCGCTCCGTCCCGGTGCGGCGCGTCTCGCAGGGAAGCGGCGTGATGATGCTGACCGACGAGGAGATCCGCGAGATGGCGCGTCTCGGAGCCGAGGCGGGCGTGGAAGTGTCGCTCTTCATCGGGCCTCGCGGCGCCTGGGACACCGGCGGCCAGTCGCTCGTGACCTCCGCCGCGGGCGGGGTCGCACGTGGCCGCGCCGGCGTCGACGACTCGATCGCCGAGGTTCGCCGCGGCCTCGCGCATGGGATCCGCTCGTTCCTCGTCGCCGACCTCGGCGTGCTGGGGCAGCTCGGCGCGATGAAGCGAAGCGGCGAGCTGCTCGCGACGCTCGTCCTCAAGACCTCGGTGCTCCTCCCCTGCGCCAACCCGGCGACGGCGAGCGCACTCGAGGGGCTCGGAGCGACGACGATCAACGTCGCGACCGACCTCTCGCCGGGAGAGATCGGCGAGCTTCGCGAGGCATGCGCCGCGCCGTTGGACGTCTACGTCGAGGTTCCCGACGACCAGGGGGGATTCATCCGCTTCTACGAGGTGCCAGAGATCGTGCGGCTCGCGGCGCCCGTCTACGTCAAGCTCGGCCTGCGCAATGCTCCGAACATCTATCCGTCTGGCCTCCACCTCGAGGATCTCGCCGTGAAGCTCGGTCGCGAGCGAGTCCGCCGCGCCGAGCTCGTCCTGCGCCTGCTCGAGGAGCGAGCGCCGGACCTCGTCGAGGATCGCGGCGCGGATCGCCCGCCCGACCTCGGAGTGCCGGAGCCGTGAGAGAGCGCTTCGCCGCCATCTACACGGCCGCCCTCGCGGACATCCTCGATGCACGTGGCTTCCACGAGCAGACACTGCCGCCGTCGATCCGCCCGCTGGAGCCTGGGACCAGGGTCGTCGGGCCTGCGTACACCGTGAAGGGCGGCCCCGCGTCCAACCCGGACACGGCCGCGTACGACGAGGCGATCCGGAAGGTCCTCGCGATGCTCGGCGACGTCCCCGAGGGACACGTCGCCGTCTACGCGTGCGACCAGGACGTCGCGGCGCATCTGGGCGAGCTGTCGGTGACATCGCTGAAGGCCCGCGGTGTCGCCGGCTGCGTGCTCGACGGGGGCTGCCGGGACGTCCGGTTCATCCTCGACGAGGGCTTCCCGGTCTTCACGCGGTTCGTCACGCCCGAGGACTCGACCTGGCGCTGGGAGCTGGAGGCAACCCAGGTGCCGGTCACCATCGGCAGCGTCAGGGTCGAGCCGGGCGACTGGATCGTGGGCGACGACGACGGTGTCGTGGTCGTCCCCGCCGCGCTCGCGGAGGAGGTCCTCACCGAGGCCGAGCAGAAGGCAGCGACCGAGAGCGAGATTCGCGCGGCCGTGCGCGAGGGCATGCCGCCACTCGACGCGTACGAGCGCTACGGGACCTTCTGAGCTACTCCGCAGGCGGTTGCGGACTCCATGCCGGCGACGAGTCGTTGTTCGCGTTGTCGGTGAGCTTGCGGATGTCGCCGCCGCCGAGCTCGACCGCGAAGATCGCGCCGTCCTCGAAGTACGCGATCTCGGAGCCGTCGGGCGACCAGGACGGCTCGAAGTTGTCGGACGCCGTCTCCACCACGGCTCGCAGGCCTGTGCCGTCGACGCCGATGGTGAAGAGGGCATACACGCCGTCCTTGTTCGTCGCGAAGGCGATGCGCGAGCTGTCAGGTGACCAGGCCGGGGTTGCGACCGTCGCGTTCTGCCGTGTCAGCACGCGCCGCTCGGTGCCGTCCGCGCGCATGACCCACAACTCACGGAAGGCAGTCCCGGGCGTTCGCCGGATGTAGGTGATCCACCGTCCGTCCGGCGACCACGCGGGCTCTCGCTCCTCGGCCGTCGGATCGGAGATCCGGCGCGGAGCGGATCCGTCGGCGTTCATGACGAAGATGTCGTTGTTGCGCTCGAAGGCGATACGCGCGCCGTCGTCGGACCAGGTCGGATGCGAGTCGTTCGCGCGGCCGGACGTCAGCTGCCGCGTGCCCGACCCGTCGGCGCTCATCACGTAGATGTCGAAGCTTCCGCTGCGCCGGCTCGCGAACGCGATGCGCGAGGCATCGGGGGCCCAGGCAGGCTCGACCTGGAAGAACAGCCGCGCCGGCGAGCTGACGTCCCCTTCGCGCGGCGTCAGCCGCCGCTGCGCGCCGCCGTCGTCGTTCATCTCGAAGATCGCGTAGTCGCCGTCGCGCGTGCTCACGAACGCGAGATCGGGGCGCGCCTGCTCGTCGCCCCCGCATCCGCCGAGAACGACTGCGACGGCGGCGCAGAGCACGCCGAGGGAGCGCCGGGGTCGCATGCGGACGAAGATGGTACTCAGCCGGCGACCGGCTCGACCCCGAGGAACCGGCGCTGCATCTCGCTGTCGCGCGCGAGCTCGGCCGCGGTGGTCTCGAGTGCGATCTCGCCACCGACCATGAGGATCTGGCGCTCGGCGAGCGAGGTCGCGACGTCGAGCTTCTGCTCGATGAGGAGGATCGCGAGGCCCTTCTCCTCGAGCGACTTGAACGTCTCGACGAGCATCTCGACGATCGTGGGCGCGAGTCCCTCGGAGGGCTCATCCATGATCAGAAGCTTCGGGTTTCCGAGGAGAGCACGGCCGATCGCGAGCATCTGCTGCTCGCCGCCCGAGAGCTCGGCGCCGCCGTTTCGCCGTCGCTCCGCGAGGCGCGGGAAGAGGTCGTAGATCTTGTCGATCGTCCAGCCGTCCTCCTTCGAGCCACGCGCGGCGATCCTCAGGTGCTCGTGGACTGTCAGGGAGGGAAACAGGCGACGACCCTGCGGGACGTATCCGAGGCCGGCGCGCGCGATCCTGTGCGCGGGCCGTCCCTGGATCTCCGTGCCGTCGAAGCGAATCGACCCGCTCGTCCGCGGCGGAGCGAATCCCATGATCGAGGCGCACAAGGTGGTCTTCCCCATGCCGTTGCGCCCGAGGATGGCGATCGACTCGCGATCCATGGAGAAAGAGACGCCGTGAAGGGCTTGCGCGCTGCCGTAGTAGGCGTCGAGGCCCGAGATCTCGAGGAGTGGCGCGGCCACTATTCCTCGTAGTGCGCGCGGCCGAGGTACAGATCGTGCACGAGCGAGTTGGCGCGGATCTCCTCGGGCGTTCCTTCCACGATCACACGGCCGTCGTGCATCATCGTGACGTACTCGGCGACACGTAGCGCAACGTCCATGTCGTGCTCGATGAGGATCAGCGTGATCTGGCGGTCGAGCGCAAGCAGGAGTTCCGTGAGCAGCTGGCGCTCTCCGCGCGAAAGCCCCGACGCCGGCTCGTCGAGCATGAGGAGCTGCGGCTCTGAGGCGAGAGCCATCGCGATCGCGACCTGCCGATGCTCTCCGTGGGAGAGGTTCCCGACGAGCTCGTCGAGCTTGTGGTCGATGGCGACGCGCCCAGCGGCCTGCCGCGCGCGCTCGCGCATCTCGCGGTCACGCGGAAGTCCGATGGGGCGCAGCCGCCCACCCGCCGTCCCGAGGATCGAGAGGTAGATCGAGTCCTCGACGCTGACGCCGAGGAGCATGCGCGACTGCTGGTACGTCCGGGCGAGCCCGGCGCGCGCGCAGTGGCTGGCCGACGCTCCCGTGACGTCGTTGCCGAACAGCTCGACGGTCCCGGTCGAAGGTGGGATGTCGCCTGCGATGACGTTGAAGAGCGTCGTCTTACCGGCGCCGTTCGGTCCGAGAATCGCCCGTCGCTCGCCCTGGGCGACCTCGAGCTCGACGTCACGGACGGCGACGAGACCCCCGAAGCGCCGGCCGACCCCCCGCAAGCGGAGGGCCGGCTCGGCGTGTTCGAGGGACGGTGCTGCTTCGGTCAATCGACCTACCTGATGACCGCTTTGGTGATGACGCCGTTGCGGACGACCCTGATCTTGCCCTGCCACGGCAGCTTCTTCTTCAAGCACTTGGGCTGCGCACGGCCGGGAGCCGGGCTCGACGGCTTGAAGAGCCCGCCGAACGACTGATCCACGTTGGGCACGTAGCCGACCACTGCGGTCGTGATGGTGTTGCCCCGCCGCACGACCTGTAGCGGGTACTGATCCTGGATCGCCTGGCGGCGGCTGTCGAGCCTGACCCGCCCGCCGTCGGAGACCTCGTAGCCCGACTTCAGCGTCCGCGGCAGTGCGCGCTGGAGTGCGGCACCGACCCGACCCTTGGACTTGGTGAGGCCCTGGACGAGCGCCCAGGCGGCGTTGTAGTAGTTGTAGACGAAGCCGTCGGCGGCCGGAAGGTCGGGATAGTGCCGCTTGACGGCACCCTCGTACGCGAGGGCCTGCTTCGTCTTCAGGCCGGGGGCGGTGCCGAAGCCGCCGACGTACGAGCCGACGACCTTCGGAGCCACGACCTTGTCGGCGCCGAGGAACGCGAAGAACAGGTTGCCCGCGTGATCGCTGGGATCGATCGCGCCGTACGCCTGCTCGAACGCCTTCAGGCTCGCGGCGGTGCCCGTGCCGCCGACGACCCAGATGTAGCCATCGACCGAGCCGGGACGCGGAAGCTGACGGACGAACGGGGCGTAGTCCGTCGTGTTCAGCGGCGGGAACACGCGCTTCGTGATCTTGCCGCCGATCGCGCAGAAGTCGGCGATGAGGCCCGCGCCGGACGTCCAGCCGAAGCTGTAGTCGTCCATGATGATCGCGGCCGTCCGCCAGCCGCTGCGCTTGTACAGGATCTCGCCGAGACCGGCGTTCCACTGCGCACCGTCACCGTGGTAGCGGAACATATTCTTCGGTGCGATCTGCAGCGTCGGGTCCTGCGACCCGGCCGTCCCGATGATGAACGTCTTCGTCGGCTTCGTCTTCGCGTAGTTGGCCACGGCGACCGCCTCGTCACCCGAGAGCGGCCCGACCATGACGTCGGCGCGAAGCTGATCCATGAGCCGCCGTGTTTCCTTGATGGCAGTGGGGGCGGTATCGTCGCCGCAGCCGTAGCCGACGATGTTGATGTTCGCCCCGCCCGCCCTCGCGCCGGTCATCCCGGCGGACGGCTTCTTCCTGTTTTTTACCTTGCCGCCCGCGTGTCGGGCGAGCGCGGCCTGAGCGCCGCCGATGTCGAGCTCGTACCCGAAGGCGAACGCGCCCTTGCAGTCGGTCATGATCGCGAGCCGGACCTCGCTCGCCTGCGATGGCGAGGCGAACGACCCGGGCACGAAGACCGCACCGAGAGCAACGAGCGCAGCGATGGGAAGCAAGAGCTTCCAGCCACGCACTTTCTTCATATTCCCTCCTTTGAACTTTGGCCTGCCGAGACTCCAGAACGTCGACACTACCGGGAGAAACGCCCGTTTCCAACCCCCTTTCACATGCCTCACTGCGGCATCGCTTCAGCGGGAGGCGCTTCGCCGACCGCGTCGGATGAGCCGCCGCTCCGCCTGTCGAACGTCCGCCAGAGGCGGTCCCAGAGACCCATGAGACCGTCGGGCGAGACGATGACGATGACGAGGAAGACGAGACCGATGATCGTGTTGAAGCTCCCTCCGACGACCGGAAGCTCCACGTCGCGCACGTAGTTGTTGATGACGATGAAGGCGAAGGCTCCGAGAAACGCCCCTTCGACTCGCGCGAGGCCGCCGATGACGCAGATCACGAGCAGCTCGATCGTCGCGTTCAGCCCGATGTTCCCGGGAGCGATCTGGCCGTCCCACCACACGAGTAGCACGCCGGAGAGCGACGCGACGAACGCCGCGAAGCCGAACGCGAGGGTGCGATGCAGGGGCACGTTGTACCCCAGCGACCCCATACGCACGTGGTCGTCGCGTAGACCCTGGAGCGACAGTCCGAACGGTGTCGTCGCGATGTAGCGCATCAGCATGTAGACGACGATCGCGGTGCCGAGAGCGATGTAGTAGAGCTTGTCCGGGTGGTTGATGATGTCTCCGACGAAGCCTGGCGTGTACTGGTTGATGCCGGCGATCGGCGAGAAGCCGCCGAACTGCGTCACCTGACCGAAGAAGTAGTTCGCGATGACGCCGTAGGTCAGCGTGAGCATGAGGAAGTAGATCCCGAAGCTCCGTGACGCGACAGCGCCGAAGACCAGCCCGATCGCGGTCGTGATGACGATTGCGAGCACGAGCGCGAGAGTCGGGTCCCAGCCGAGCGTGAGGCCCTTGGTCTCCCCGCCCGCGCCGCCCCGCGTGACCATGTTCCCGATCGCGTAGGCGGAGATGCCCATCAGCGCTGTCTGCGCGAGCGAGATCATCCCGCCGTAGGCGAACAGGAAGATGAGGCTGGCGGCCGCGATGCCGAAGATGAACGTCTGCGTCAGGACCGTGTTCACCCAGTAGTCGTTGAAGACGGCGGGTCCGGCTGCGAGGAGGGCGAGCAGGGCGATGGCGATGACGCTCTCGACGAGCGTCTTCGGGCTATATCGAGCGAGCGTGCTCATCCTCACCCGGCTCTCCCGAAGAGACCCTGCGGGCGGAAGGCGAGCACGAGCGCCATGAGGATGAAGGTGAGGACGATCGAGTACTGCGAGCAGCAGTTGTCGCTCGTGATCGGCAGGTACGCAGCCGAGAACGTGAGGACGAGCGCGTACAGGAGCGACCCCGCGGCGGCGCCGAGCAGGGAGCCCATGCCACCGATGATCACGACCACGAGCGAGTTCAACAGCCACTGCGTGTCCTGGCCCGACGCGACCGTGCCCTGCGACGATCCGACGCCTGCCCCGAGTGCGGCGAGCGCCGCCCCGACGATGAACGCGATCGCGAAGGTCTTCTGGATGTTGATCCCCAGCGCCGAGGTCATCTGCCTGTCGTCGACGCCCGCCCGAATCACCATCCCCGTCTTCGTCCGGTACAGCCAGAGGTACAAGACGACACCGACAAGCACACCGAGCGCCAGCATCACGAGGCGCGCGAGGGAGTACTCGACGCCCCAGATCTGGAGATCGAGGCGCCTCTCGGTCCAACCCGGCCAGGTCAGGCTCACGGCGTTTCCGCCACCCACACCCGACGGCCCGTTGCGCGGAAAGTGGGCGATCACCTGGTCGGCGACGATCACCGAGATCGCGATCGTCAGGAGGGCCTGCCGAAGATCCTGACCCTGGTTCCAGCGGAGGAAGAGCTGCTGGACGATCAGCCCGACGGCAGCGACGACGACCATCGAGACGAGCACCGGGAAGACCCACTCCCACGTGTTGACCTCGGAGCCGGGGATCCCGAATCCCTCGCCGGTCATCGACTGCTGCACCTCGTACGCGATGTACCCGGCCAGGAGGTAGAAGGATCCGTGGGCCATGTTCACGACCCGCATCAGCCCGAAGATGAGCGAGAAGCCGCTCGCGACGATGAACAGCAGGCCGGCGAAGGTCAGCGCGTCGAGAAGGATCTGGGTGAACGAGCCCGGATCGTCGAGGGCGGAGCCGTACGTCGTCGTGCGCCAATCGCCGAACCCGATCTCGGGCGGCGGATTGGAGACGAAGAGGACGTAGATGATCGAGAACGCGACGAGCGCAGCCGCCGCGGCCCGCGGCACGGTCCCTACGACTCCCCAGGCGCGGATTCGCTCAGCCACCGGCTGGGCGAACGTACCAACGTCCGAGGACACTCGCAACGACAGGCGGCGCTTGACGGCCGGTGTCGGGCGCGCTTAGCCTGGCTCGCGAGCCCGCGACCAGGAGGCGACATGGCATACGACGCAGTCATCCCCTACGAGTCGCTCGACCCGCTGACCATCGGCGCATCGGGTGACGACGACAAGGTCACACGGGACACGCTCTCCCTCGCGATCCCGGAAGCGAATCTCCTCGCTGCGATCTACCCGGACGAGCCGGCTCCGGTTTCGGATGCGACGGAGGTGGCGCGCTCGGCGCTCGAGTCGCCCGTCTCCGGGCCTCGCTTCTCCGACCTCGTCGCCGGCGCGTCGAAAGTGGCCGTGATCATCGACAATCAGTTCCGGCCGACACCCCAGTCGAAGCTGCTCCCGCCCGTGCTCGACGCGCTCGAAGCCGCGGGCAAGCCGGCCGTCGTCGTCTGCGCGAACGGGAAGGTCTTCCCGATGTCGGACTCCGACATCGACCAGAAGATCGGCAAGGACAACCTGGCGCGCATGGAGCGCCTGGGGATCGAGTTCCACCAGAACGACCCGCGCAACACCGACAACTACGAGTACGTGGGCGTCTCGTCGCGCGGCACCCCCGTGTGGCTGCACAAGGAGGTCGCCGCCTGCGACGTGAAGATCACGATCGGGCAGGCCCAGTCGAATCACTGGGGCGCGGGCGGCGGGGGCAAGCTCATCCTCCCCGGCGTCGTCTCCGACGAGACGATCGAGTCGAACCACTGCGCGTTCGTTCCATCACCGCAGACGCACTACGGCGCCTACGCCGGCCCTATGCGCTCGGACATCGACGAGGTGGCGACGATGTGCGGCCTCTCGGCGACGATGAACGTCGTCCTGGACACGCACGGGCGCGTGATCGAGTGCCTCTTCGGATCGCATCCCGACGCGCACCGCAAGGCGATCGAGCGCTTCAACGAGATCTACGCCTACGAGCACCCGGGAACGCAGGCGGACATCGCGATCTGCGGCGTCTTCGCGCCGACCGACCACCTCTTCTTCCACACGGGCTGGGGCTGCATGTCCGCGGACTTCGTGGTGAAGGACGGCGGCTCGATCATCTACTGCTCACCGTCTCCGGGCGTCTCGACGGCGATCGGCGACTTTCCCGGCCTCGCGCTCATGGATCTCATGAAGCCATACATGCCGCCGACGCCCGAGAACTATCAGACGGTGCTCAAGGACATCCACGCGCGGGCGATCCAGATGTGGGCCGGCTGCATCTGGGTCCCCATCTACGAGGTGATGACGCGCAAGCACCTCTCGCTCGTCACGCTCGAGGAGAACCTCGGGATGGCCGCCGACATCGGGCTCGACGCGACGACCTCGCTCGACGAGGCGTTCGCCGCAGCGATGGAGCGACACGGGCCGGATGCGAAGGTCATCGTCCTGCCGTACGCGCGCTACCAGCTCCCCGCGAACATGGTGCGGATGGACGCCTCCCCGATGCGGTACCCGGAGGAGGCGTGGGCGCACTGACGCAGCGCGCGGTCCCGGGCCTCGACGCACGCGGAACCTCCGCGGAGCCGCCGGGGTCGCGGGAAATCAGGGGCTCGACGACCATCGTCGAGCTCCTGCGCATGTTCCCCGACGGCGATGCGGCGCGGCTTCTCGCGCGACTCCAGATGCCCTGCGCGCACTGCGGAGGAGCGTTCCACGAGCCGCTGACGATGGCCGCCAAGCGC
Source organism: Gaiellaceae bacterium (assembly GCA_035514135.1). Taxonomy (GTDB): domain Bacteria; phylum Actinomycetota; class Thermoleophilia; order Gaiellales; family Gaiellaceae; genus GMQP-bins7. Next base: position 19,568 of record DATKBJ010000052.1, read on the forward strand.
CACCGCCGCGACCCGCGCTCGGTCATCGAAGCCTTCCGCGCACTGGACGCGGGCGGCCCGGACGACGCGCAAGTCGTCTCCGCGCTCGCGCGTGTCGCCTAGCCGGCGACGACGAGGCGCCTGGTGAACGAGCCGTTGAGCGACCCGGAGCGAAACGGCTCGCCGGCGACTTCGACCTCCGCGTAGCCGGCGGCGCTCACGGCGTCGACGATCCTCGCACGCGCCTCCGAGGTGAGGGCGGCGAGCTCGGGCTCGTCGAGCTCGACACGCGCGCGTGCTCCGTAGTGCCTGACGCGCAGCACCCGATGACCCAGCCCCTTGAGGGCGAGCTCCGCCCGGTCGATCCGCGCGAGGACGGCGGGGTCGACGGGGGTGCCGTACGGAATGCGGGAGGCGAGACACGGCGATGCGGGCTTCTCGGCGCTCGGTACCCCGAGCTCGCGCGCGAGCCGCCGCACCTCGTCCTTGCCGATCCCTGCCTCGAGCAGCGGGTGGATCACGCCGTGCTCCGCGGCCGCTGTGAGCCCGGGGCGCCAGTCCCCGGCGTCGTCGGCGTTCGCGCCCGACAGGACGGCCGCGTAGCTGCGGCGTCCCGCGAGCGCCGACAGCCGGTCGTAGAGCTCGCTCTTGCAGTGGTAGCAGCGGTCGCGGTCGTTCGCCCGGTAACCCTCGCGCTCCAGCTCCGCGGTCGTGATGGTCTCGTGCCGGATGCCGATCGTCGCAGCGACGTGACGCGCGCCGTCGAGCTCTCCCGCCGCGAGCGCCGGCGAGACCGCCGTCACCGCGAGCGCGCGGTCGCCGAGCGCGCGCGCTGCCAGCGACGCGACGAGCGACGAGTCGACCCCTCCCGAGAACGCGACGATGCAGCTCTGCAGCGAGCCGATCCTGGCCTCGAGATGTTCGACTCCCGTCATGGCGTCTGGGCGCGGGCGAGCGCCTCGGCCCAGACCGACTTTACGGAGCGCCCGGTCGATCTGGCAAGCGCCGCACAGTCATCGTGCTCCGGGGCCAGGTTGACGACGCGCCCGGCGAGCAGACCGACCTTGATCCGAACGCTGCCGCCCTCGAGATCGACGCTCCGTTCCTCCCGCTCGAGCTCGTAGCGGTCGAGCCGCGACACGCGGACACCCAGCGCGCTCGTCTCCTCGAGCAGAACGCGCGCGAGCTCGCCCTGAACCTCCGGTCGCGCGAGCACCGAGAGGACGAGCCCGGGCCTGCCCTTTTTCATCTGCACGGGTGCCGTCCACACGTCGAGCGCTCCTACCTCGAAGCACCTCTCGACGGCGTCCGGCACGAGCTCGGGCGGGAAGTCGTCGAGATTCGTCTCCAGGAGCACCACCCGACCGGTTGGGCGCTCGGCCTCGGCGCCGAGAACGACCCGTACGACGTTCGGCCGGTCGTCGAGGTCCTTCGTCCCCGCGCCGTAGCCGACGGCTTCGAGCGTCAGAGGGGGCAGGGTGCCCCATTCGTCGACCACGGTTGCCGCGATCGCCGCGCCGGTCGGCGTCACCAGCTCCGCCTCCGTGTCGACGCCGACGAGCGACGCTCCCTCCAGCAGGCCGAGCGTCGCCGGCGCAGGAAGCGGCAAGACGCCGTGCGCCGCCTTCACGAATCCACGAGCGAACGGCAAGGGCGAGGAGACGACGCGCTCGACGCCCAGCTCGTCGAGGAGCACGAATGCCCCGCAGACGTCGATCAGCGTGTCGAGCGACCCGAGCTCGTGGAAGTGCACGTCGTCGGGCGGGACTCCGTGGATGGCTCCTTCGATCTCGGCGAGACGACCGAACGCCTCGAGCGAGCGAGCGCGAGCGCGGTCGGGGAGGTCGGCCCCCGCGACGAGCCCGCGGATCTCGGCGTAGTGCCGATGGTCGTGGTCGTGCGGCGCGTCGATGACGAGGTGCAACGCGCCGATCCCCTGGCGCTCGACGCGCTCGACGCCGATCTCGACGCCGTCGATGCCAAGCGCGACCGGAACCGACCGGAGCGTGCCGAGCTCCGCGCCGGCGTCGAGAAACGCGGCGAGCAGCATGTCGCCGGCGAGACCGCCCACGCAATCGAGGTAGGCGACGCGGCTCACTCCCGACCCCGCGCGATCCGAGCGGCGATCGTCCCGGCGCCCAGCCCGTCGTCGATCCCGACGACCGCCAGCGCCGCCGCGCACGAGGCCAGCATGGCGTTGAGCGCGGTCGTCCCGCCGTGCGCCGACCCGTATCCCACGCTCGTCGGCACGCCGATCACGGGCCCTCGCGCCAGGCCGCCGACGAGGCTTGCGAGCGCGCCGTCCATCCCCGCGACGACCACGACGCAGTCCGCGCGCTCGAGATCCGGCAGGGCAGTCGCGAGCCGGTGGACGCCGGCGACACCGACGTCCTCGTGGACCGCGACCGTCGTGCCGAGCAGCTCCGCACGGATGCGCACCTCTCGCACGACCGGACCGTCGGACGTACCGGCAGACAGGATCGCCACGAGCCCGCGGGGCTCCGGGACGGCGCTGGCGACCCAGATGCACCGGGCGAGAGAGTCCTCCTCCGCCTCGGGGACGACCTCGCGAACGGCGGAGCGCGCAGCGTCGTCGGCCCGGGTCGCGAGGACGCTGCCCGCGCCGCCCTCGAGCAGCGCGACGAAGATCGCCGCGACCTGCTCGGGTGTCTTGCCCTCAGCGAGAACGGCCTCCGGTGCTCCCTGCCGCAGCTCGCGATGGACGTCGACACGGGCGAACCCGAGGTCGCGATACGGGAGCGCCGAGAGCCGCGCGAGCGCATCGTCGAGCTCCACCTCGCCGGCGCCGACGCCCTCGAGCAACTCGCGGAGATCGTCGCGGAGACCGGCCACAAGGCGATAGTAAGGTAGGCGCGTGGGAGCCAAGGCCGCCTCGGAGCCGTGGGTCGGCCGCCCTCTCGCACGGCTCGAGGACGAAGCACTGCTCCGCGGCAAGGGCCGCTTCATCGACGACCTCGCCCCGGTCGCCAGCGCGAAGCACGCCGCCGTGCTGCGCTCGCCGTACGCGCACGCACGCATCACTCGGCTCGATCCGGCGCGCGCTGTCGCGGCGCCCGGCGTGGTCGGCGTCCTGACGGGCGCGGACGTCGCCGAGCTCTCACGGCCGTTCCCGGCCGGCATCGACTCTCCGATTCCGCACTACGCCGCGGCCTACGAGGCGACGCGCTACGTGGGCGAGCCGGTCGCCGTGGTCGTCGCTCGCGACCGCTACCTCGCAGAGGATGCGCTCGAGCTCGTCGAGGTCGAGTACGAGCCGCTGCGACCCGTCCTGAACGCCGAGGCCGCCGCGGAGACCGAGGCGTGCGTCTCGGATCGGTCTTTCTCGTACGGCGATGTCGACACCGCCCTCGCGGCCGCCGATCTGGTAGTGCGCGAGCGGTTCCGCTTCGGACGCTGGAGCTGCACACCGGTGGAGTGCTACGGCGTCGTCGCCGACTGGAACGCCGCAGAGGGATCGTTGACGGCGTGGGCGAACTTCCAGGGACCGTTCACGCTCCACTCGGTCGCCGCGGGAGCGCTCGGCCTCGCGGGCTCGAGGCTCCGCCTCATCACGCCGCCCGACTCTGGCGGCTCGTTCGGGATCAAGTCGGCCGTCTTCGTCTACGTCGTCCTCATGGGGCTCGCCTCGCGAAAGCTCGGTGTTCCCGTGCGGTGGATCGAGGATCGCCTGGAGCACCTCGCCGCCAGCTCGTGCTCGAGCGGGCGGGTCACCGGGGTCGAGGCGGGGTTCACGTCGGAGGGAGAGCTCGTCGCGCTCCGCTACGACGCGATCGAGGACGTCGGCGCGTACGTGCGCGCACCCGAGCCGGCGACGCTCTACCGCATGCACGGCTCGCTCGCCGGCGCGTACCGCGTTCGCAACGTCGCAGCGCGCAACCGGGTCGTCCTCACGAACACCGTGCCGAGCGGGCTCAACCGCGGCTTCGGCGGCCCGCAGCTCTATCTCGCGCTCGAGCGAACGATGACCATCGCGGCGAATCGCCTCGGGCTCGACCCGGCCGAGCTCCGCCGGCGGAACCTCGTCCGTGCCGACGAGCTCCCGTATCGGACACCGTCGGGCGCGCTGTACGACTCCGGCGACTACGAGGGCTGCCTCGACGATGCGCTCGAGCTCGCGCGCTACGAGGGGCGCCGCGACGAAGCCCGGCGAGCGCGAGCGGACGGCCGCCTGGTTGGTGTCGGGCTGGCATGCGTGGTCGAGCCGTCGATCTCGAACATGGGCTACATCACCCTCGCCGAGCCGGCCGAGACACGTGGCCTGCCGAAGTCCGGGAACGCCGAGGGCTGCTCGATCTCGATCTCGGCGCTCGGCGGCATCACGGTGCGCACCGCGACGACGCCGCAGGGACAGGGTCACCGAACCGTCGTCGCGCAGGTGGTCGCGGACCGGCTCGGCGTGGAGCCGAAGGACGTCGACGTCCTCACCGAGGTTGACACCTCCACGTCACCGTGGACGGTCGCGTCGGGGAACTACTCGTCGCGCTTCTCCGGCGTCGGCGTCGGAGCCGTCGCCGCTGCAGCCGACCGGCTGGCCGAGAAGATCGCAGCGATTCGCGCGCACCTCGGCGACGAGACCGCGTCGCTCCGCCGGGTCGCGGGCACCGCACACTGGAACCCGGAGGCGCTCCCGCCCGGGATGGACGGAGGGCTCGCGGTCACGGCGTATTACGCCGCGCCGAACCTCCTTCCCCCCGACGAGGACGATCGCGTCGCGTCGTCGGCGGCCCACGGCTTCGTCGCCGACGTCGCTGTCGTCGAGATCGACGCCGAGACGGGCGAGGTCGGCGTGCTCGATTACGTCACCGTGCACGACGCAGGCCGCCTCCTCAATCCGCTGCTCGCCGAAGGGCAGGTGCGCGGAGGGCTCGCGCACGGCGCCGCGGCGGCGCTGTTCGAACGTCACGTCTGGGACGAGGACGGGAATCTGCTCACCGCGTCGTTCGTGGACTATCTCGCCCCGACGGCGCCCGACCTGCCGACTCCACGGCTCGGTCACCGCGAGTCGCCGTCGCCGTTCCTCCCGCTCGGAGCGAAGGGCCTCGGCGAAGGGACGACGATGAGCGTCCCTGCGGCGATCGCGAACGCGATCGCGGACGCGCTCGGGCGTGACGACGTCGAGCCGCCGTTCACGGCGAGCCGCGTCTGGGAGCTGCTTTCGCGATGAAGCCAGCCGCATTCGAGTACGAGCGACCCGGCTCGGTCGACGAGGCGGTCGCCGTCCTCGCCCAGGCAGGCGCCGAGGCGAAGGTGCTCGCCGGAGGGCAGAGCCTCGTGCCCGCGCTCAACATGCGGTTGCTACGCCCGTCGCTCGTCGTCGACGTGAATCGCGTCGCGGGGCTCGACGCCGTCGCGTCGGAAGACGGCGCGCTCAGAGTCGGCGCGACCGTTCGGCAGGCGGACACACGGCTCCGCGCGCACGAGGTGCTCGCCGCCGTCCTCCCGCACGTCGGGCACACGGCCACCCGCAACCGCGGCACCGTCGGCGGGTCGATCGCCCACGCGGACGCGGCGGGCGAGCTTCCGCTCGCGCTCGTCGCGCTGGGCGGGTCGGCCATCGTGGCATCTGCACGCGGCAGCCGCGAGATACCCGCCGAAGAGCTCTTCGTCGGCCCGTTCTCGACCGCGCTCACACAGGACGAGCTACTCGTCGAGACGGTCTGGCCGGCACTCGCGCCCGGCTCCGGCTTCGCGTTCGACGAGCTCGCCCTGCGCGGCGGCGACTACGCGCTCTGCTCGGCTGCCGCGCTGGTGCGCGACGGCGATGTGCGTGTCGTCGTCGGGTCGGTCACGCCCACGCCGACGGTTCTCGAGATCGACCCCTCCCACCCGGGCGACTCGGCGTCCGCACAGGTCGAGCCGTGGGGATCGATTCATGCGTCTCCCGACTACCTTCGCCACCTCGTGCGCGTCCTCGTGGATCGCGTCGTCGCGCGCGCGAGGAGCGAGGTCGCGTGATCTCTGTGGACGTCACCGTGAATGGCCGCCGTCATCGCGAGGACGTCGAGCCGCGCCTGCTGCTGTCCGACTTCCTCCGTCACGGGCTCGGGCTCACGGGCACGCACGTCGGCTGCGAGCACGGAGTCTGCGGAGCGTGCACGGTGCGGCTCGACGGGGTCGCCGTCCGCTCGTGCCTCCTGCTCGCCGTCCAGGCAGACGGATCCGAGGTGGTCACGGTCGAGGGCCTCGCCGGGGAAGGTGATCTCACACCCCTTCAGCACGCGTTCCGCCGACATCACGCGCTCCAGTGCGGTTTCTGCACTCCGGGCATCCTCATCGCCGCCGGGGACTTGCTCTCGCGCTCGACTGCGCCGACGCGCGACGAGATCGTCGACATGCTCTCCGGCCACCTCTGTCGGTGCACGGGCTACACGCCGATCGTGGACGCGATCGCCGACGTGGCGGACGCGTGAATCTCGCGCTCGGCCTCCTTCTCGCAGCCGAGCGGCGGCCGGAGGCGGAGGCTCTCGTCGGAACGGCCGATGGGATGTTGTACGCCGAGCTGCGAGAGAGCGCTGCACGAATGGCGGCGGGCCTCGCTGCTCGCGGGGTCGAGCGCGGCGACCGTGTCGCGTGCGTCCTCGCGAACGAGCCCGAGACGGTCGAGCTGTACTGGGCATGCCAGTGGCTCGGTGCCGTGCTCGTGCCGCTCTCCCACCGCCTCTCCGACAGCGACCTCGACTACTGCATCGCCGACTGCGGCGCGGACGTCGTCGTGCGCACTCCAGCCGAGGCACGCGAGCTCACGGCCGCCGAGGAGCACGTCGGGGCGCTCGACCTCGACGCTGGCGAGCCGTCGATCCAGCTCTACACGTCGGGTACGACCGGCCGCCCCAAGGGAGTGCCGCGGTCGCACCGCGCGGAGCGTGCAGGAGGGCTGTCGCAGGTCGTCCAGCACGGGCTCGGCCACGGACATCGCACGCTCGGGGTCATGCCGCTGTACCACACCATGGGCATCCACTCTCTGCTGGCCGCGTCCGTGGTCGGCGGGTGCTTCGTGACGCAGCCGTCCTGGGATCCCGGTCAGGCGCTGGGGCTGATCGAGCGCGAGCGCATCGACACCCTCTACCTCGCCCCCACCCTCTTCTACGACCTCGTCCACCACCCACGCATCGCCGAGGTCGACACCTCGAGCGTCAGAGCTGTCGCCTACGCGGGCTCGCCGATGCCGAGCGCGCTCGTGGCGCGCGTTGCGGCGGCCTTCGAGCCGGAGATCTTCGTCAATCACTACGGCTCGACCGAGATCTATACGTTCGCGGTCCACCGCGACCAGCGTGCGAAGCCCGGCTGCGCCGGCCGTGCTGCGCTCAACTCGTGGCTGCGACTCGACCCGCCCGGCGAAGGAGAGATCCTCTGCCACATGAGCTCCGACGAGGCGTTCACCCGCTACTGGAACCGTCCCGACGCGGACGAGAAGGCGATCCGCGACGGCTGGTACCACACGGGGGACGTCGGACGAATCGACGACGACGGTGACCTGTGGGTGGTCGGTCGCGTCGACGACATGGTCATCTCCGGCGGCGAGAACATCCACCCGGTCGAGGTGGAGGACGTGCTCGCCGCGGCACCGGGCGTCGGGGAGATTGCGGTGGTGGGAGCCCCGGACGAGCGGTGGGGACAGCGCGTCGTCGCCTACGTCGTCGCGACGAGAGACGTGACGGCAGAGGATCTCGACGCGCACTGCCTCGCCTCGGAGCAGCTCGCGCGCTTCAAGCGCCCGCGCGAGTACCGCTTCGTCACCGAGCTTCCGAAGAGCCCGTCTGGGAAGATCCTCCGGCGCATGCTGCGAGACGAGTCTTGAGCGGGCATGACGGCTTCCGGGTCGAGCACGACGCCGAACGAGGCGTCGCGACGATCACGCTCGACGTCCCGGGCAAGTTCAACCGCGTGTCGATGAGTGCCCGCGACGAGCTCCGCGTGGTGTTCGAGGAGATCGACCGCGACGACGCCGTGCGGTTCGTCGTGCTGACCGGCGCAGGCGGCACGTTCACCGCAGGCGGCGACATCCCGGGATTCCTCGAGCGCTCGACCTGGGACGTCTCACGCCTCGCGGACAACGTCGCCGCGCCCGAGCGCTGCACGAAGCCGTGCATCGCAGCGCTTCGCGGGTACTGCTTCGGCGTCGGCCTCGAGCTCGCGCTGGCCTGCGACTTCCGACTCGCCTCCGACGACCTGCAGGTCGCGTTCCCCGAGGTGACGATCGGGATGATCCCAGGGTCGGGCGGAACCCAGCGACTTGCCCGCCTCGTCGGGCTCGGTCGTGCGAAGGACATCGTCATGCGCGGTCGACGGGTCGGCGCCGAGGAGGCGCTCGCGCTCGGTCTCGTCACGGAGCTCGTGGCGCCGGAGGCGCTCGACGACGCCGTGGCTCGACTGATCGACGAGCTCTCTCGCCACTCGCGCCTCGCGCTCGCGATGGCGAAGCGCGTCCTGAACCAGGCATACGAAGGCCCGCTCTCGCAGGGGCTCGAGCTCGAGGGTCTCGCATACGGGCTCCTTCAGCAGACGCACGACTTCCGCGAGGGTGTCGAGGCGTTCACGGACAAGCGGAAGCCCGAGTTCCGCGGAAACTAGCGGCGTTCCCACGCGAGCCCGGCGGAGAGCACGACCTCGTCACGCGGGGCGACGAGCTGCATGTTCCCGATCGCGAGCCCAGCCCAGCCGATGAGGTTCACCCAGCGCAGGAACGACGTCAGGGGGAGACGAACCTCGAGCTCGTCCGCCTCGTCGTCGGGCAGTTCCACGACGTAGCAGGGGCTCACGTACAGGTCGACCTCGGGCTCGAAGCGGCGCCACTCCTCGATCGCTCGGTATGCGGCGGAGATCTCGTCCGGCGTGGCGCGCTGCGCAGCTTCGAGCTTCTTGCGCATGATCGCGCTGTATTCGTCGGCGCGGCTCGGGAACGTCGCGGCGTGCGAGCGAAGCGCCTCGTGCTGGAACTGCGGCCACGTGTTCGCCGAGGGGTCGGGAACGCTCGCCTCGACGACGTGCGCGCCCATCCGTTCGAGGTCGGTAGCCCATGTCTCTGCCGCATCCGATCGCTCGGTCTCCCGGCCGTCGCCGATCCCGGGAGGCTGGCGGACGAGCCCGACCGTGAGGCCGCGCAGGCGGGGCTCGGGCACCGGTCGCTCGGCGAGCACCGACCACATGAGAGCGACGTCCTCGACGCTCCGCGCCATCGGCCCGACGGTGTCGAGCAGCGGAACGAGCGGGAAGACGCCGTCCATCGGGATCAGCCCCCACTGCGACTTGAGCCCGACCACCTCGCAGGCAGCCGACGGTAGGCGGACCGAGCAGCCGGTGTCCGTTCCCAGCGCGAGGTCGCAGAGTCCAGCGGCGAGAGCGGCTGCCGACCCGCTCGACGACCCGCCCGTCGTGCGCCCCGGATGTGCAGGGTTGCGGCAGGTTCCGTACCAGTCGCTCTCCCCGAGGACGCTCCACGCGAACTCCGGCAGGTGCGTCTTGCCGACGAGAACCGCGCCAGCGTCGAGGAGTCGCTGCACCGAGAGCGCCGTCCGGTACGGGACGTGGTCGCGATAGAGGCCCGAGCCGTACGTCGTCCGAATCCCCGCGGTGTCGAAGAGGTCCTTCACGCCGAGCGTGCGCCCGGCGAGCGGCCCTTCTCCGGCGGCGCCTGGCTCGACCCGTGTGATGAAAGCGTTGTACGGGTCGCCGCTCACGGCACGAGCGCCACGCACTCGATCTCGACCTTCGCGCCCTCGACCGCCAGCCGCGGCACCTCGACGAGCGTGGACGCCGGGCGCGTCGTCCCGAAGACGTCCTGGCGCACCGGGTTGATGCGCGGGCGGTCGTCGATGTCGGTGAGGAAGACCGTCACCTTGACGACGTCTTCGAAGCCGCACCCGCCGGCCTCCAGGATCGCGCGCATGTTCTCGAACACCTGACGGGTCTGCGCGACAACGTCGTCGCCGCCGACCAGGCGACCCTCGCCGTCGACGGCGACGATCCCCGACACGTGGAGGAAGCCGCCCGCGCGCACGGCGTCGGTGAAGTGCGAGATCGGCTCGGCGAGCCCGGCGACGCGGATCTCGTCCCGGCTCACGCCTCTCCCCTCAGCTCGCTCAGCTTCACGCGAGGGCTGATCCGCTCGGGGTCCACCGGAAGCTCGAGCACGGACGGCTTCCGCGAGACCAGCGCGCGCTCCCAAGCAGCCTCGAAGTCCTCCGTGCGCTCGACCCGCTCGCCGTGGGCGCCGTAGGCCCGTGCGAGCGCCGGGAAGTCCGGGTTCTCGAGATCGGTTCCGATCACGCGCCGAGGATAGGTGCGCTCCTGGTGCATGCGGATCGTCGCGTACATGCCGTTGTTCACGAGGAGGATCACGATCGGGAGCTCGTACTGCACCGCGGTCGCGAGCTCGGGCGAGCTCATGACGAAGTCGCCGTCGCCCGTGAAGCAGACGACGGTGCGCTCAGGGTGCACGAGCTGCGCGGCGACCGCCGCCGGGAGCCCGTACCCCATCGAGCCCGATCGCGGGCAAGCCTGCGTCCCGAACTGCGTGAACTCGGCGAAACGGTGGGCCCAGACGGTGAAGTTGCCCGCGCCGCAGGTTTGCACCGCGTCGTCGGGGAGCCGCCCGCGGAGGAACGCCATGATCTCGCCGAGATCGACGTCGCCCTCCATGGGCGCGTGCTCGAGGGTGCGCTCGTAGTCGTCGCGCGCTTCTCGCGTCCACTCCCGCCAGCGCGGCTCGATCGGGTCGAGCGCTCGCAGGGCGGCCGCCGCCTCGGGAAGCGTCGCCGCGATTCCGAGCGTCGCCTCGTGCACGCGCCCGATCTCTTCGGGGTCGGGGTGGACGTGGACCAACGTCTGGCCGTGGAGGAGCGTGTAGCGCCGAGTCGGCACCTCCCCCAGTCGCCCGCCGATCGCGAGCACGAGATCCGCGTCGCGGAGCCGCGTGGCGAGCGCCTCGTCCATGGCGACCCCGAGGACGCCGACGTAGCTCGGCGAGCGGTTGTCGACGTAGTCCTGGCAGCGGAACGAACACGCCACAGGAAGAGCATCCGCCTCGCAGAACGCCTGCACGTCACGGCTTGTCTCCGCCGTCCAGCCTCCCTCGCCGGCGATGACGAGTGGCCGCTCCGCCGCATCCAGGAGCTCGCGAAGCCGAGCCAGCTCCTCGGCGCTCGGCGCATGACCCGGCGGTTCGACCCTCACACCATCCGCGACGTCGGCCTCTTCGGCGAGGACGTCCTCCGGCAGCGCGAGCACGACGGGCCCGGGACGCCCCGAGATCGCGAGCGAGAACGCCTCGGCCATGTGCTCGGGGATGCGCTCGGCCGAGTCGATCTCCCACGCCGCCTTTGCGATCCCGCTGAACACATCGGCGTAGTCGAGCTCCTGCCACGCCTCGCGACCTCGAAACGCGCGCGGCACCTGGCCCACGAGGAGGAGCATGGGCGAGGAGTCCTGCTTCGCAGTGTGCACCCCGACGGCAGCCTGCGTCGCGCCGGGACCGCGCGTGACCAGGCAGATCCCGGGGCGGCCGGTGAGCTTCCCGTAGGCCTCGGACGCGTTCGCCGCGCCCTGCTCGTGCCGGCACGTGACGAGCCGGATCGGCGAGTCGTAGAGCGCGTCGAGCACGGGCAGGTAGCTCTCTCCCGGAACGCAGAACGCGAGCTCGGCGCTGTTCAGCTCGAGCTGGTCGACGAGGATCCGGCCGCCGGTCCTCACAGGTCGAGCGGTTCCTCGAGCAGGACGGTCGCGGTCTGGAGTCGCGGCTTGACCTCGTCGGCCGGATCGACGTAGCGGATGGTGCGCTTCCCGGCCCACTCGCCGGGAAGAAGCAGCACACGCACGAACGCGGAGTCCTCGAGATCCGACGCCGTCGCGAGGACCGGGTCGTCCGCGCCCTCGAACCACGCGTCCCCAGCCGTGTACCTGCGCGGCGCGCCGTCACCGCGGTCGATCGTCAACTCGCCGTGCACGAGCCGGCGAATCCCAGGCCCCGGATGGACGTGACGATGAGCGATCCCGCCGACCGGGAAGTCGACCCGGTCGAGCCGTGCGATCCAGCCCTCCCCCGGCACGTCCACCTCGACGGCGAGCGCATCGGCCGGCGCGGTGTCGAGGAGCTCCCAGACGAGCCGCGTCCCGTCCTCGAGCTCGTGCTCGATGCGATACCGCGCGCCGCGGTGGGGCGACGACGAGAGCGCGAAGATCAATGGAAGTACTGGCCGCCGTCGATGACCATCGTCTGGCCGGTGATGAAGTCCGCAGCGGGCGTGCACAGGAAGACGACGGCGCCGACGACGTCCTCGGGCACCTGGTCGCGCTGCAACGTCCTCGAGGCGACCGAGACGTCGCGCAGCTTCTCGATCACCTCGGGGTGGGACTTCACGCCGTCGGACATGGTGAACCCCGGCGCGACGCAGTTGACGTGGATCGAGTCGCGCCCGAGCTCCTTCGCGAGCGCACGCGTGAAGGCGACGATCGCCCCCTTCGACGTGACGTAGTGGAGGAGGAACGGGACGCCGCGAAACGGCGTGCCCGAGGAGATGTTCACGATCTTCCCTCCGCCGTGCTCGCGCATGACGGGCACGATCGCGCGGCACGTGAGGAACATGGACGCGACGTTCACCTCCATCACCCGACTCCATTCCTCGAGCGGGATCTCCGTGAACGCGCGCATCTCGAGCGAGGCGTAGAGGCCGGCGTTGTTGACGAGGATGTCGATGCGCCCGTTTCGCTCGAGGGCCTCCTCCACCATCCGGGACACATCGTCCTCGGACGAGACATCGGCCCGAATGCCATCCTCGGGCGGCTCGAGATCGGCGATCACGACCTCCGCGCCCGCAGCTTCGAGCCCGCGCGCGATCGCCGCCCCGATCCCCTGCGCACCGCCGGTGACGATCGCGACCTTGCCCTCGAGCCCGTTCATCGAAGCGGTGAGAAGGAGGTCGGGATTAGAATCCGGTTCTGCTGGGTGTGGAAGAGGGGCTGTACCCGCACGAGAAACGCCTTCCAGCGTGGATCTGCCTGGAGCCGGGCCCGGCGTACCTCGCGCTCGGCGAACGAGTCGTAGCGCCACAAGGTCGAGTATGTCGAGAGGGCGCCTATCTCGGTCGTGAACGCTCCGACCAGGCCGCCGAGGATCTCCTGCTGGATCGGGATCCCCTCCTCCTCGTAGAGCCGCAGCACCTCAGGCAGCTTCCCTGCGTACACGTGGTAGTCACGCTGCTCGACGATCACCGGCCGCCGATCCCCCCGATCGCCCAGTACTTCAGCTCGAGCCACTCGTCGATGCCGTACGAGGAGCCCTCTCGCCCGATTCCCGATTCCTTCACGCCGCCGAACGGTGCGACCTCCGTCGAGATCAGGCCGGTGTTGATGCCCACGATGCCGTACTCGAGCGCCTCGGCGACGCGGGTCACGCGACCCAGACCCTGCGAGTAGAAGTAGGCGGCGAGCCCGAACGGCGTGTCGTTGGCGATGCGCAGGGCCTCGTCCTCGGTCGAGAAGCACGCGATGCCAGCGACCGGGCCGAACGTCTCCTCGCAGCTCATGGCCATCTCCGCCGTCACGTCGACGAGGACGGACGGCTGGAAGAACTGCCCTTCGATCCGCTCCCCGCCGACGAGCACTTCGGCACCGTTTTCGAGAGCGTCCGCGACATGGCGCTCGACCTTCTCGACCGCAGGCTCGTCGATGAGCGGCCCGACGTTGACGCCCTCCACAAAGCCGTCGGCCACCTTGAGGCCCCGCACCGCGTCGGTGAACCGGGCGACGAAGTCGTCGTAGATCCCCTCCTGCACGAGCATGCGGTTCGCCGAGATGCAGGTCTGCCCGGAGTTCCGGAACTTGCAGGTGATCGCTCCCGCGACGGCCTCGTCCAGATCGGCGTCGTCGAAGACGATGAACGGCGCGTTGCCACCGAGCTCGAGCGAGATCTTCTTGAGGCCCGGCGCGCACTGCGCCATGAGCAGCTTCCCGACCTCGGTCGAGCCGGTGAAGCCGAGCTTGCGAACGGCGGCGTTGGACGTCATCTCACCGCCGATCGCGGGAGCGTCCTCGGCGGCGCCCGTCACGACCGAGAAGACACCCGGTGGAACGCCCGCCTC